>JAIPJA010000017.1 GCA_021734405.1 Minisyncoccota bacterium | reverse complement strand
TCTGATTTCATTCTTAATTTACCAACTTTACATAAAGACGGGCAAAGTCATTTTAACCCGTATATAAAGCAAAAAACAGAGCTTTTCAACTCTGTTTCTTGCGAATAATCAGTGAGCGGGTAACGGGAATCGAACCCGTATCTTCAGCTTGGAAGGCTGACATAATAAGCCGTTATACAATACCCGCTAATGTTGATTGATAATAATATATTAAAGGAAAAAATTGTTTTAGTCAACCGTAGTTGGTATAATATAAAAGCATTATTATTTTATGAAATTTATAAAAAAACATCTATTTATATTAATTATTCTCCTGGTTTTGTTGTGGTTGTTTTTAGTAATTTTAACAGCAAGTAATCAGAATCAGGGTGATAATAAGAAGATGATAGGAGCACGGCTAGGCTCCTGTGTTTTTTCTTTAGAAATAGTTTCAGACCCACTTTCTTGGTATAAAGGACTTAGTCATAGAGAGGCTTTAGATCAGGATAAGGGTATGATTTTTATATTCCCAGACAAAAAAACTAGGACCTTTGTTATGCGAGAGATGAATTTTCCCTTAGATATTATTTTTTTGAAGGATAAAAAGGTCATAAATATTGAGCAGGCAAATTTAGAAATAGCAAAAGATAATAACTTGAGAGAATATAAGAGCCAAGACGAGTCTAATATGGTTGTAGAGATTAATCAAGGACTTTCTAAAAAGTGTGAAATAAAAACAGACACCACTTTAAAATTTCTTGATTAATTAATTTTTTTTCATTTTTTTGCTATAATACTTTATATTAAAATATATTTATTATTAAAATTAATAAAACAATATGACATTTCTACAATTATTAAGTGTTTATCTATTTACTTTAGCTACCTTTTTTATTATTGACATGATTTGGCTAGGAGCTGTAGCTTCTAAGTTTTATCAAAAAAACTTAAAAGAGGTTATTGATTTAGATTTTAAAATTGGTCCTGCAGTTTTATTTTATGTTATATTTGTTTTAGGCTTATTTATTTTTGTGATAGAACCAGCTTATAGAATTTCTGATTTTTCTAACGCTGGAATTTATGGAGGACTTTTTGGCTTAATAGCCTACGCTACCTATGATCTAACTAATTTATCAACTATTAAAAAATGGCCTCTTAAATTAGTGGTTATTGATATTATTTGGGGCGCTATTTTAGGGGCTTTAACCTCTTTAATCGGTTATTTCTTTTTTAATTTGATTATAAAATAAGTGAGTAAAAATTTGTCCAAAGAAAAAAAGATATTGTTTTTATTTCTGTATGTTATAGTGTCAGGATTTTTAGTTTACTTTTTCTCGCCCAGTTATTTTCTATATTAATAGTGTTGGCTGTTCCCGCTTGTATTAATTTTTATTGGCTTAAAAAAGCTAAAGTTAAGGTTTTGTTTTTTTCGCTTATAACCACATTTTTATTTGCTCCTCCTATAGAGTTAATTTCAAGAATGGCTAATGCCTGGGACGTTTCCTCTATATTTCTTCGTCCTTTTGGTTTAATTCCTGTAGAAAATATTCTTTTTGCTTTTTTAAATTTCTTCTGGGTGCTGTGTTTTTATGAATATTTTTTTGATACAGAAAAAAAGGTTTTCGATATCTCTAAAAGGTTTAAATATTTAGTAGTTTTATATATCCTATTATCTTTAAGTGTTTATTTCTTGTTTTTTACAAATTCTAGTATTTTAGCCACTGATTATTATTTAGTAGCTTTAATTTTTTTACTACCAACCTTATTATTTTTAGGTTTAAAATTTCCCAAGGTTTTTAAAAAAAGCCTGTTTGTGACAGCTTTTTTTGCTTTAGTTTTTTTATTTTATGAAGCTGTTTCTATGAGCGTGGGGCATTGGTGGTGGCCTGGTAATTATTTGTTACCAGTTAAAATTTCTGGCATGATTTTTCCTATTGATGATATAATAATTTGGTATTTTTTCTCTACTCCAGCTTTAATTTTGGGTTATGAATTTTTTGTTGATGATAATAAATAGTTAGGACTTTTTTAGCTCATTTACTTCATTTTTATCTAAATAACGATATTTGCCTAAGGGTAAATTACCTAAATCTAAACTAGCAATAGCCACTCTTTTTATATTTATCACCTGTATATTAAAATTTAAAAACATTTTTCTAATTTGTCTATTTAAACCTTGAGTTAAAATTATTTCATAATTAAATTTACCTTTTTCTTTTATAATTTTAGCTTTAGCTAAAGTTTTTTCTTGGATGTTTATTCCTTGTAAAAAGCTTTTTTCTATAGTTTTAAAAGAAATTTGATGATTATCAGTTTTTACTAAATATTTTTTTTCATGCTCAAACTTAGGATGAGATAGTTTGTAGGTTAAATCGCCATCAGAGCTTAGAAGGGTTAGACCCTCGCTCTCTTTATCAAGTCTGCCTATAATGATAAGTTTTTGTTTTTCAGCTATAAGGTCAAAGATACTTTTTTCATTTTTAAATTTTCTATTAGTACAAACATAGCCTCTGGGTTTGTTTAAAATAATATAAAGATCTTGGTTCTTTTTAAAGAAGACCTCTTTATTTTTTATTTTAATACTATCAGAGCTGTTTACTCTATCTCCTAGCTGAGCTGGCTCATTGTTGACTAACACCTTTTTGAGTCGTATAAGTTCTTCAGCCTTTCTTCTGGAACAAAACCCTGAGTTAGCAATGGCTTTAGTTAGAGGTATTTTTTCCATAACGGTATTTTATTATATGTATAGATAAAAGGGCTAGAAACAACCAAAACAAAGCACTTAAATCATTTTTAAAATAAGGGACGTCTACTAGTCCATGTATAAAAATTACGGTCATAGCACCTAAAAGACCTAAGGCTAAAGATTTGTTTATAAAGTTTTTTCTAATTAGTAAAATACTTTTTTGATAATACTTTATAACCATAGCTAAAAAAACGATTAAACCTAAAAGACCTAGCTCAGTCCAAAAATTTAAAAAAATATTGTGAGGATAAAGATATATCTCTAGTGGTTGCCAGGCTTTTTTTCTAAATTCATCATTAAATAAAACCTTGTTTAACCATTTAGGATCATTATAATCTTTTACGAAAATTCCTTCTTGATGATAAGGGGAAACTTTTTTCTGGTAGTTAGATAAACCTGAGCCTGTAAGCCAATTGTTATCAGTTTTCATCATTTGATAAGTTTCAGACCACTGAGCTAAGCGTATTTGCCCAGATTTATCTTGTAAAAGCAGCTTATTTTTTATATCACTTATATATGAAGGATAAATAATTAAAAATATAATAAAAATAGAAGTTAATACAGAAATAATTAAACGACTATTTTTATTGTAGAAAATTAAAAATAAAAATATTGAAGCACTGAGAGCAATTAAAGCTCCATCTGATTTAGCAAAATATATAGCTAGAATGGATAAAAGAAAAGAAAGACCGGAGACTACAAGATAAAGAATTTGTTTTTTATTTTTTTTAAAATTAATTTTTTTAAGGCAATTAACTGTAAGGCTAAAAGTTAAAATTGCTATAGGCGCTAAATACAGACCGACTGCATTAGGGTAACCAAAAACAGAGACTGCTCTACGTGTTTCTAGTTCAGACCAAAAAGAGTTAAATATAAAATCTCCAGTAAAATATTGATAAAAGGAAACTATAGAGACAAGTAAAGCTGAGAAAGTAAGCGCCCAAGTAATTTTTTGCCAATCCTCTTGTTTAAAAAAATAATTTATTATTAAAATAAAAAGCATTATTGGTTCAATAAAATAAGCTTTTAAAATTCCTAGAGAAGCTGGAGAAAAATTACTTACAATTACAGCTAAAAAAGCAACTATTAACCAAAGTATGATTTCATTTCTAAAAGGATAAGATAGTTTTTTAGGAAGTTTTTGTTTAAGATTTTTAACCAGTCCTTTATAATTTTTAAAAAACCAAGCCAGAAAAGAAATAATAATTTGTGTTTCTAATAAGGTTAAAGGGATTTGAAAAATATTAAAACGTATAAGATAAGAAGGTAGGGCAAAAATTAAAAATAACAAAGCTAGCCTGGGCCGAAAAATAGTCAGAACTAAATAAATTACCAAATATAATGCTATTAGAATTTCCATATATATTATTATATCATTTTTAGGCCTTTAAAACTAAAAAGAATTGTTCTTTTAAAAACAATTCTTTTTGTATAATAGAAAAACAAGTTTAAACTCTTTCTACATATTCTCCAGTTTCAGTGTTTACCCTAATTACATCGCCCTCATTTACAAATAAGGGGGCAGTAATTTGAGCTCCAGTTTCTATCTCAATAGATTTGGTTACGTTGCCAGCTGAATTGCCTTTTACCCCTGGAGGGGCAGAAGTAACCTTAAACTCCATCTTTATAGGTAATTCTATAGTTACTGGTCGATTTTGAAAATATAGCACACTAACCTCAGTGCCTTCTTTTAAAAATCGAGCTTGCTCACCAATTTCTTCTAAGTTTAAAGAGAATTGTTCATAATTAGAATTATTCATGAAATGAGCTTCTAATTCATCTTTATATAAGAAGTCCGCTTTTTGTTTTTCGGTTTCTGCTTCTTGAGCTTTGTCATTACCTTGAAAGGTTTTTTCCAACGTGTTGCCGTTTATAATATTTTTTAATTTGGTTTTTAAAACTGCCCCGCCTCTAGCCACTTTATGGTGACTAGATTGCATAATTATATAAGGCTCATTATTTACTTCAATGATTTTACCAGTTTTAATCTCGTTAAAATTTAACATACAGCTTTATGTAAGTAAGGGTTATTTATGCGTAGCTGCTAACAAAGCAACAACTCTAGCTCTTTTTACAGCAGTAGCTAGTTTTCTTTGATGCCAATTACAAACTCCAGTTCGTTTACCTGGTAATATTTTCATGTAAAAATTCATAAATTTGCGCAAAGTCCTAACATCTTTATAATCTACCTCTAAATCATTAGCGCAGAAATAACATTGTTTATTTTTGTTCATAGTAGTTATTATTAGTATTTATTAAAAAGGTATATTTTCTACCTTAATTTCCTCGTCATCATCAGCTTCGTCTTGCTGAATTACAGGAACATCTTCATTTTTATTGCTTTGGTTATTGTAGCTACTTCCCCCCTGTCCTTTACTGTCTAGCATGATCATATTTTCTAAGATAATTTCTGTTCTGTATCTTTTATTACCATCTTGACCAGCCCATTCGCTAGTTTGTAAGCGACCCTCTACATAAACTTTAGAGCCTTTTTTTAAATACTGGGAACAAATTTCAGCTAATTTTCTCCAGGCAACTATATTGTGAAATTCAGCTTTGTCTTGTTTTTGGCCTGATTGATCAACCCAGGAAAAGTTAGTAGCAACAGAGAAAGAGGCAACAGGTTGTCCAGAGGGAGTATTTCTAAGCTCAGGGTCTCTGGTAACATTACCTATAATCATGGCTTTGTTTAAATTCATATGATTGTTGGTTTGATGACTATTACTTAGACAAAGAAACAGCCAACAAAGTTAATATTATTTAAGCAAATCTTCTGCGTCTAATATTCCTTGTAGTTTGTCATCCAAATCATTTAAAGTATTAGTTTCTTCTTGGTCTTTTTTCTTTTCAGCCTTTTTTTCTTCTTTTAGTTTTTCCTCTTTTGGTTCTGTCTTTTTTTCAGATTTTTTTTCTACTTCTTTTTTCTCAGCCTTTGAAGTTTCTGTAGAAGCAGGTTTTTCAGTTCTTTTGGCTTTTGGTTTTTTTTCTTCGCGAGCCTCTTTTTCTTTTTTGTTTAATTCTTCTTGCTTCTTTTTCTCTTCTAAAATTTCTTCTGTGCTTTGTTTTTTTATTTTGACAATTTGGTGTCTAATAATTTTATCAGACAATCTCATTAAATTATTTAATTCTTGTAGATTTTTTCTATCCAAATCGAACTTAAATAATTGATAATAACCAAAATGATTGTGTTTTATGGGATAAGCTAGCTTTTTCTTGCCCCAAAACTCTTCATAAGTAATTTTACCTTGTTGTTTCTCGATCATGTTTTGAACATCAACAACAACTTGTTTAGCTTCGTCTTCGGTGTATTTATTAGGAAGAATAAATAACACTTCATAATTACCGTCTCCTGATGGTTTTGTTTTTGACATAATTTTTTTCTATTATACCTTCTTAGCTTTCTATAAAGCTTAAAGGAAAATTAAATTATTTATTAATTAAAATAAAGCCCAAGTATTACAAAAAACTTGGGTTCTTGCAATACCTTTATTCCAGTTTAAAATAACTAGAATTTGCTGACGAATCAGCTCTTGGGAAAGGTATAAATTGTTAATTTTATGTTAGTATAACATGTTTATAGAAAAAAGCAAGAGCATTTATTGCTACAAACTTTTAAATGTTGTACTCTGTAATTATGAATAAAACAGTTTTTATACTAGGAAATAATATAGGCTTGTCTTTGGCTGAGCTTTTTTCTGTTTTTAATAAAAAAGATTGCCAGCTTGTTAATCAGGTGGCTGTATTTGATTTGTCTTTAGATAAAAAACAAGCAGAAGAAGTTATGCAAGGTCTGGGAGGAAGCATAAAAGTAGGAGAGCTCTTATTCTCAGTTAAAAAAGAAGATTTAAAAGTTAAGCTAAAAAAAGCGGTTTTAGAAACAGCTTTTAAAAATAGAGTTTCTGGTAAGTTTAATTTCGCTTTTTCTACCTTTTCCGGATTTAATTTTGATTATAAGGATTTAGCTATTGAGCTAAAAGAGACTTTTAAAAAAGAAGGTATTAGTTCTCGCTGGGTAAGACTAGAAGGTAAAGCCACTGATTCAGCCACTTCTTTTCACAACAAATTAACTGAGGTAAACGGGGTTGAGTTTCTAATTTTTAAAGACAATAGTGATTATATGGTTGCTAAAGTTTTAGCTTTACAGCCTTTTTCTGATTTCTCCCATAGAGATTATGGGCGCCCACAAAGAGATAGTTTCTCTGGCATGTTACCGCCAAAATTAGCTAAAACCATGTTGAATATAGCTAAATTTTCTAATGAGAAAAAACTTCTTGATCCTTTTTGTGGTTCAGGTACTGTTTTAAGTGAAGCTTTGCTTTTAGGGGCTCACGATGTTTATGGTTCAGATATCTCCAAGAAAGCAATTTCTGATTCTAGGGAAAACATTAATTGGTTAAAGAAGAAATATAATTTATCAGGGTTTAATTTAAAACTAAGTAAAGAAAGAGTTGAGAATTTAAGCAAATCTTTTAAAGATAATTTTTTTGATATTATTGTTACTGAGCCTTATTTGGGACCACAAAGAGGAAGAATTGATTTTTTAAAAATTAAAAAAGAATTAGAAAACCTGTATAGTCAAGCTTTAAAAGAGTTCTCTAAAGTTTTAAAACCTCAGAGTTTAGTAGTAATGGTTTGGCCAATTTTTTCTCCAGAGATAAACCCGGTTTACCTAGATATTAATTTACAAGGGTTTCAAAAGCAGGAATTTGAATTTTTAAATAAAAACAACTTAAGTACTTTTAGGCAGACTTTAGTTTATGGTCGCAAAGAGCAGAGATTATGGCGAGAAATTGTAATATTAAAAAAACCTTAGTAAAGGTTTTTTGTTTCTATATTTTTCTTCTTTTTTTAATTTTTTTCTATATAGTTTATTTATTAATTAAAAACACACAAACATCTCCATCTTTAACTATATAGTTTTTCCCTTCAATTCTTATAAGTCCTTGCTCTTTAGCTTTATTAAAAGAGCCAGCTTGTAAAAGTTTTTCCCAATTTATTACTTCTACTCTGATAAATAATTTTTCAAAATCAGTATGTATAGCAGAGCCGGCTACAGGCGCTAATGAGCCTGATTTTATAGTCCAAGCTCGAGTTTCTTCAGGTCCTGTAGTAAAAAAGGTATCTAAATCTAAAAGCTTGTAAGAAGCAGATATTAGTTTATCTAAACCACTTTGCTTTAAACCCAATTCTTCTAGATATTCTTGCCTTTCTTCTTCATTTAAAGACATTATTTCTTGTTCTAGTTTAACGTTTATAAAAAGAGTGTTTTCAGAGTGAAGAAATTTTAAATGTTCACTGTTAAAATCTTTTTCTTCTCCGTTTATAAGGTAAATAATAGGCTTAGCTGTTAAAAGATTTAAAGGCTTTAAAGCTTTTTTTTCTTTTTCTTCCAAATCAATATTCCTTACTGGTACTCCACTTTCTAGTTCAGTCTTTATTTTTTGTAGAGTTTCTCTTAAAAAAATTGCTTCTTTATCACCAGATTTAACCTCTTTTTCGCTCTTTTCTAATCTTTTTGTAACCGTGGAGGTATCAGCAAAAATAAGCTCTAAATCAATAGTTTCTTTGTCGTCTCTAGGATCTATTTTTCCAGCTACATGGACAATGTTATCGTTTTTAAAACCCCTTATAACCTCACAAATAGCATCACACTCCCTGATGTTAGCTAGAAATTGATTACCTAAACCTTCTCCTTTATGAGCTCCTTTTACTAACCCAGCTACATCAACAAATTCAATGCTGGTTGCTATGGTTTTTTTAGATTTAGACATTTCAGACAGTAAGTCTAGTCTTTTGTCTGGAACTGCTACTACCCCCACATTAGGATCAATAGTGCAGAAAGGGTAATTAGAAGCTTCCACTTGGGTTTTTGTAAGTAGATTAAATAAGCTAGATTTACCCACATTAGGTAGACCAACAATAGCTAGTGATAAACTCATAATATTAATTTAGTGATTTTTGTCCTTTTAAGCATTTTTTCTTACACATAGAAGTGTAAAGAATAGGAACAAAAATTAAGTTCAAAAGAGTTGAAAAAAGTAAGCCGAAAATAATAGAAATACTTAGACCTCGCCACATTTCACTGGCATAAATTAAAGGAATAATGCCAGCAATAGTGGTGATAGAGGTAATAAGAATTGGTTGCATTCTAGCTACACCACCCTCTATAACAGCTTCATTAAATTCTAAACCGTTTTTTATGTTTTTATTTATTCTGTCAATTAAGACAATGGCATCATTTACTACTATTCCTGCTAGTGAAACTATACCAATAAATACAGTTATAGAAAAGGCCATGTTTAATAATAAAAGGCCAAAGACAACACCAATAATAGCTAGAGGCAAGGAGAATAAAATGATAAAAGGTTGTTTAAAGGAGTTAAACTGTAAGATTAAAATAGTTCCTATTAAAAATACAGCGACTATCATAGAATAAAACATTTCTTGAAAAGATTTTTGCACGTCTTCAGTTTCTCCACCAATTTCTACAGAAGTGTTTTGGTCAAGAGAAAGTTGATTTTTATAATCTAAGAAATTTTGGGTTATAAGCTGAAGGTTTCCGCCTTTTTCCACGTCAGCTGTAACAGTGGCTATTTGTTTACCATCTTTATGGTCTATAGAAAGCAGTGAAGGCTCTATCTTAACATCAGCTACTTGTTTTAAAGCTACAGTTTGTCCAGAAGGGGTAAGTAATAATAATTCTTTTAAATCATTTATATTTACGAACTCTTCTTTAGCATATTTTACTACAATATCAATATCTTCATTATCAATATTTATAGCTGAAGCAGTTGTTCCAAATAAAGCATTTCTTACAGTTGAGGCAATAGCGCTAGCGCTTAGACCATAATAATTAGCTTTTTGCCTATCAATAGTAAACACGAACTCTCCAGTAGCATTAGTTAAACTAGAATTTACATTAATAATATTGGGTTGTGAGTTTAAATAGCCCCCTATTTCTTTTGATAGTTCAGATATTTTTTTATTATCATTAGAAAATATCCTAACTTCTATAGGAGAACCACTAGGAGGACCAGCTTGAAGTTCGTCTACGGTTATTTTAGCGCCTTGGATTAAAGAAAGCTCATCTCTTAGTTTCTCAGCTATTTCTATACTTGATAACTTTCTTTCTTTAGCTGGATTTAAATTAATAGTAATACTAGCTTTGTTTTGAGAGCTACTTGAACCGCCAAAGCTGTTAAAAGCACTCATTTGGGAGCCAATATTAGTTACATAGTTATCTAGGCTTTCAACTTCTTTTACTATATTCTCTACTTTTTCAGTAACTTCTTCAGTTTTTTCTAAGTTAGAGCCTACTGGAAGTTCAATGTTTACATAAAAATAATCAAAATCAATTTTAGGAAACATTTCTATACGCATAAAACCAGCAGCAGGAATGGCTATAGCCACCAAGAAAAGCATCCAAGAACCTATAATAACTGAACGCCTTCTTTTTTTATGAGGCAGAATTGAAATAAGAGTTTTTCTGTATTTTACAGCCAATTTATCTACTATTTTTTTTATAAAGATATGTCTTTTTTTGTTTCTATGTTTTCCATTGTTATGCTTTTTTATTTTTATAAACCGAGTTACTAAGGTAGGAATAATAATTAAAGCTACAAACAAACTAGACAAAAGTGTCACTGTTAAAGTTTTAGGAATAATGCTCATATATTCGCCCATAATACCAGAAACTAAGAGCATGGGTAAAAAGGCGGAAACAGTGGTTAATGTCCCGGCAGTAATAGCGGCTTTAAAATTCCAGACAGATAAAATAGCCGCTTTGTAGACAGATTTCTTATGTTTTTCTACATATTCATTAATGCCTTCTATAATTACAATAGCATTGTCTACCATAAGCCCTAAAGACAAAACCAAAGAAAAGAGCACCATGCTGTTTAAAGTCATGCCCTGAAACTTTAAGAACATAAAAGACATCAAAAAGGCGATAGGAACAGCCAAGGCGGTGATGATAGCCCCTCTAAGGCTTAATATAGCTAAAAGTATTAAGGCTATTAAAATGAAAGTTTGGATAGCACTAGTTCCTAGTATGTTTAAGTCTTCTTTTATAAAAACAGAGTTATCATTGGTTTTTTCAACTACAATATCGCTGGGCAAGTTATTATTATTTTTTAATTCATCAATAGCTGTTTGTGAATTTTCTACAATATTTAAAATATTACCCCCAACTTTTTTATAAACTTGTAAGGATATAGTATTTTGAGGGTCAGCGCCTGCATAACCTATTCTAGATTCAGTGTTTTTCTCTTTATAGGTATCTTTAATAGTAGCTATATCTTTTAGAAAGACAGGAGATTCATTGTAAGTAGCTATAACTAAATTTTCTAAATCAAAAGCTTCTCCTATTTTACCCTTAATTCTAACATTGTATCGAAAGTTATCTATTTCAATGGTTCCAGCTGGCAAACTAAAATTGTTAGCATTAATAGAGCTTACTACCTGAGATAAGGAGAGATTAAATAAGCTTAACTTGCTTTGGTCTATAATTACCTGAAACTCTCTTTCTAAGCCACCAATTATTTCTACTTTAGAAACATCTTTCACTGATTCTAATTTGGCTTCAAGAGTATCGGCATAAGTTTTTAATTGTTCATCACTATAGTTTCCTATTAAAGAATAGGTAACAATAGGATAATCGCTGAGTCTAATTTCTGTAACCACAGGGTCTTCTGCTTGACTAGGCAAACTAGTTTTAGCAGAGTCAACAGCTTCTCTGAGTTTTCTAAAACTTTCTTGCAGATCAGCCTCAGCTTCAAATTCTACAAATATTGAGGAAAAACCTAGAGCAGAAGTAGAAGTAAAAGTGTTTAAATTTTCTAAGTTTTTAATTTTATCCTCTATCTTATTGGTTACAGTAGTTTCTATATCAGTTGGACTAGCTCCTATATATACAGTAGCTACAGAAGCGTAAGGAACTTTAACCTCTGGCTCCGATTCCTTAGGCAAGGTAAGCATGGCTATAAAACCAAAAATAATTAGAGCCACAACTATTAAGTAAGTAAAGCGATAGTTTTTAATGAAAAAGCCTAACCAGGATTTTTGTTCTTTTTTAAAAGCTTTTTCTAGTTTTTCTGAAACTTTTTCTTCGTAGTTCATGTTATTTAATCATTATTAAATCTCCATCTTGAAGTAATTTAGAGCCAGAGATAATTACTTTATCATTGGCTTTAATACCTTTTGCTACTTCAATTAAATTTTTCTCAGTTTCCCCTAAGTCTACTTCAGTTTTTTTAGCTATTAACTCATTATTTTGGTTTTCTATAGCTAAAAATACATAGTTTTCTGTTTGAGTAATGGACACAGCTTCTAAAGGAATTTTTACTTTACCATTCTCTATCACTGAGCTGTCATCTTTTTTTATTTTTATATTAACAAAGGTTCCAGGAGTTAATTTTCTTTCTTGATTATCTATTAAAGCCTCAACTTTTATTTTTTTAGTTATGGGATCAGCATTGGGAGAAATAGCGCTTATTTCTGCTTCAGTTTCTTCGTTAATTATTACTTTTTGCCCTATTCTTAGAGAAATAGCGTCCTCAGGTGATATGTTAGCTTCAATTTTAAGTTTATCTAGTTTAGCTATTTCAGCAATTTTTTGACCAGGGCTAAGCTCTGTGCCTATTTCTACAGTTTTAGCAGTTATTTGTCCAGCTATAGGAGCTTTTATAACTAGATCGGATAATTGTTGCTGATTTAGGTTTAATTGTCCTAAGGCGTTGTCTACTTGAGCTTGAGCTGCTAAAATTTGTTGTTGTTTACCTTGTTTAGCAGATTGAAGAGAAGTTAAAGCGTTATTATAGGCAAGCTTGGCTAAAGCAACTTGATTTTTAGCTGATTCTACAGAGTTTTTTAAGTTTATAACCTCTTTTTCTTGGCTTATTTTTAGTGTTCTAAGGCTATTTAGAGTATTTTCAGCTGATTGTGAAACATTTATAGCTTGAGAATAAAGAGCTGAGAAAGCTTGTCTTTGTGCGTCTAGAGTTTGTTGGCTCAGATTACTGCTAGAGACAGTATTGTCTAAGACAATAATAGTGTCATTAACTGTTTTTTTGATTAGGTTTAATAAATTAATCATTTGCTCTAGAGATGTTTCTAGGTTATTTTTATTAACTTCAAGATCTTTTAAGTTATTATACTCTCTTTTAGTGTTTAAGTAATCATTTTTAGCAATGGTCAAGGCGGTAAGGTTTTGAGCGCTTAAAGTTTGAGAAATTCCAGGTAATTGCTCTCCAGTTTCGGCATTAATAATGTAGTTTACATCTTCTAAAGCATCTTTTACAGTTAGCGTGTAAGAACTAATGGAACTTATAGCATTGTCTTGAGTATTTTCTAAACTCTTTACTTGTAGAGACAGAGAGGCCTCATAATTTTTTTCTGCTGTCTTTAAAGAATTTTTAGCATTGCTTAAAGCTTCGTCTGCTTGTTGTACGCCTATTTCAGCTTGATTTATACTTTCCTCAGTAGATCTTTTAACAGCCTCTAAGTTATTAAGCATATTATAATAATTGGTTTGAGCGTTTAAAAAGCTAGTTTGAGTTATATTACTGTTTAAATAGGCTAAGACTTGAGAATTTTTAACACTATCACCTAAATCAAAAGGCAAGCTTTTTATAGTCCCGTTTCCCAGAGCCACCACATCTACTTTAGTTTCCGGTTGAATTGAGGCTACTGTTTCTATGTACAGGTCAAGATCTTTTTCCTGAGTAACAAGCAGAGCCTCTACTGCTATGGGCTCTGGAGTTTTTTGATCTTCATTTTCTTCTAAATTTGGTTTTGAGTTTAAATTAGCGTAAACAATAGCAGCTATAGCTAAAAATAATATAGTAACTGCAACAATTTTTACACCTTTTTTCTGTTTTTTGTTCATATAATAAAAAAAATTAATAATTCCTTTATAATAGTCTTTATTTAAGACTTTTTACTCAGACTGTTTTAAAACAGTCTTTCTATCTTAGTGTAGAAAAGTAGTTTTGTCAATATTTGGAATTAGCTTATTTTTTAATAATTTAACAATTAAAAAGGCCCAATACAGGGCCTTTTTATATATATAATATAATAATAATTTCTGCCTAGTATTGGGCCATGTTGCTTGTCTGTATTTTTTTCACTCCTTTGTTAGAGTTTTTACAGCTAGCAACCAATTTGCCTACTTTCCGGTTAGTAGTCTGGACTATTAGTTGTTTGTTTTTTTATAGTCCAAGCTATTTTTCTTTTTATAATTTAACCAGAAAATATTTTTTCAATTTACTCTTAAGTACAAGGTTTCTTTAACTTAAGTACTTATATTATAGCATATTTAAAATATATGGTCAATGGATTTGATGGCATGTTAAACCGTTTCCAGTTTTTTGTTTATTTTTAGCCAAAAAAGTAGGTTTTTGAGCGAGTTATTAACAAGTTTAGTCAAAGGTTCTTTTGACTAAACTTCGCCACTTATACACCTAAAACACAAGTTATCCACAGGTATATTGTTTATAAAAACAGGATATACAAAAATCCTGTTTTTTGAGGCTCAGATCGGATTCGAACCGATGAATAACGGTTTTGCAAACCGCAGCGTTAGACCGCTTCGCCACTGAGCCAATATTCTATTTAAAATCACTTTCAGTTCTAGCTTTAACGCTTTTCCAGTTGTCTTTTTTAGAGCTATTTTTGGAAAATAAGCTAGCCATAGCTATCATTGTAGCATTGTCTGTACTATATTGTAAATCACTTAAAAATAATTGCAAGCCTTGTTTGTGGGATTGTTTAACAAACTCTTGCCTAAGTTGCTTATTAGCTGAAACTCCCCCAGAAACTAAAATACTTTTAGTATTAAAGGTTTTAGTTGCTTTTAAGGTTTTTTTAACTAGTATTTCAGTTATAGCTTCTTGATATAGATAGCAATATTCAGGTATTCTTTTTTTCCAAGCTGAATCTTTTTGTAGGCGGTATAGCAGAGCAGTTTTAAGGCCGGAAAAGGAAAAATTAAAATCTTTATTGTTTAGCATTGGCCTAGGTAGAGGTTTTTGTTCGATTTCTTGATTTAAGTCAAAGAACTCTTGCCCTAATCTCGAGATTATTGGTCCTCCGGGATAGCCAAGATTCATCATTTTAGCAGCTTTATCATAAGCTTCGCCCGCGGCATCATCTAGAGTTTTACCTATAATCCTAGTTTTTGTTTCTGAAAGCATTAAGATAAGGTTTGTGTGTCCACCTGAGACAGTTAAAGATATAGCAGGAAATTTTATATTTTTCCAATTGTCTATAAAAGGGGAATAAAGGTGTCCATTTATGTGATCTATGACTTGCAAGTGCTTTTTAAAAGCGTAGCTTAAGGTTTTAGCAGTTTGTACTCCTGATATTAAAGAGGTTATAAGGCCAGGTCCGTTAGTTACTGCTATTTTATCAATGTCTTTAAAGTTCAAATTAGCCTTTTTTAAGGTTTTAGCTATAACTGGTAATAAGTTAAACACATGTTCTCTAGCTGCTACTTCAGGCACTACGCCACCATATTTTGTGTGAATTTTTATCTGTGAAGAAATAATACTGCCTAAAACTTTTACTTCTTTTTTAGCTTTGTTAACCTTTATTATGCTAGCTGCGCTTTCATCACAGCTGGTTTCAATTCCTAAAATAATCATATCTTGACTTACCTTCTTAAATTATTTATACTGTAGCTAGATTATAATTGATTTATAATCTTAGTGCAACAATAATAAAACATAAGGCTTTCTATTCATCCTTTGAGGATGTTTTTAAATTAATTTTTTTGGTCCCTTCGTCTAGTGGTTAGGACGCCAGGTTTTCATCCTGGAAACAGGGGTTCGATTCCCCTAGGGACTACTAATTAAAAAGTGCTCAGCGTTAGCTGGGCATTTTTTAATTAGACAGCCGTTAGGCTGGGGAGTCGAACAGGATTGAAGTGAGCTAGGACTGAAGTTGTGAGACTGAAGAACAAAGCAAATGTCAGATGATATACCGGGTGGCATATTGGACGCCAACCCTGGACAAGTGAACGAGCTGCAATCGACGACGAGTGAGCGCGATAATTCCCCTAAGGACTATATTTTAAAAAACGAGCTATAGCTACTCATTCTTTTATTTATCCAATTGTCCTTGGTTTTATCATGTCATCTAAAAACTTTTTGGAAGATTCAAGATTTTCTTTAAGCGGTTTAGATATATTCCAGAGTATTTCAAATTGCGTTTTTAAAAGTTGTCTCAACTCCTTACTTTCGACAATGAAGCCAAAATTCTCTTTTTTAGAAGACATAAAAATTACTTTATTCCCATAAGCCCAATAACCCATAGAAGAATCTACACCTTCAGGGGCAATTCTAACTTCACGTTTAACTTCTTTTCCTGGAGCTAAAAATATGTCTTTTGTAATATCACCAGCTTTATCCACTGGCCAAATAACTCTAATATAAACATTATTGCGAATTCTTTTTTTATTAAATTCGTATAAAAATTCCTCGCCAAGAACTTTGGTCATGTCTTTAACTGGCCAAAAAAGTTCAGTTTTTAAATTGTCATATAACAAAACATTCTTTAACATTGTCTTCATTTCTTTCACTCCTTCAAAATAATTAAATTTGGGACTAATAAAGTCAGTTTTTTGTGATGCTTTTAATTTTTCTAAAACCGTATCAAAATTATTTCTCGTATTTTCTAAAGAATTTATTTTATCGTTAAGAATATTTTTAATATTTTCCGGATCAACCGCTTGCCATAGTTTTACGTTTTCTTTTTCACTTTGCAGAATTAGTCCGCCATGCGCCAAATCGTTTAATAATCCATACAAAGTTGTTCTTGGTATACTTAAGCGTTTAGCAAGACTTCCGGCAGACATTACTCCGCCCTCTAATAGAATTAAATAGATATCAGAGTGCTCTTTTTTTAATCCAAGTTTTTCAAAAATTTTATCTAACATAAATTTTAAATTATTAATCATTTGTCGCAAACTGTCGACACTATTTACTATAACACGCATTCGTTGTATTATCAAGTTATTAATAATAAAGTTCATTTACAAATTAATAACTGTCCTAGAATATGGACACTAAAAAATAAGTCATGAAATCTAAAAAGAATCAAAAAATTTCCCTGTTCAAATTATTATCAGCCCTATTATTTAAGAAAGTTCGCGAAAACGACTTTAATAAATGGCGCGGCGAAGATGGATATGCTGTGTGCCCAGGGTGTGGAACGAGTCATTTTGCAGCCAACGCTATTACTTATGCGGACCATTTCCTTGGTCGCTATATTGAGTGTCGCGTATGTGACTCTAGAAATTTGGTGGGAAATGACTCCATACCAATAAAAAAGCAAAATACCGGAGAAAAATCATGGGAACCATGGGTCAGTGCTGATAAAAAATTTTATCAATGCCCTAACTGTAGAAGCTATAATATCCATGAAGAATCTTTTGGTCTTGCGGTTGGTTTTTATGTTTCAACAGAACTAAGCTGTACAGACTGCGGCTGTAAATCTGAGACCGCCCAAATCCCATGGATTTTTTAAAAAATCGCCCTCATCAAAAAAGATGGGGGTTTTATTTTAATAGTTTAAAATTTCCGCCCACTTCTCAATTTCATTAACAATTCCCTCAAAATTTTGTAAAATCTCATTTTTAAGGACTACGAAATATGAAAACAGGTTAATAAGCCTGTTTTTGTATACAAAAAAGCCAACTCTTGTTGAGCTGGCTAAATTTTATACTAAGTGAACGGTTAAGCACTCTTTAAATGAATGGCTGCTTCCAAGCCAACATTCTTAGCATAAAATTATAAATTAATATTAGATTAAATGTGAGTATTTGTTAAAAACTTATTTTTAAGGACTGTGATAATTTAAATGAGAAGTTTTTTTAATTAAAACTTCTTTTTTGTTTTTAATTGTTATATACTATAGATATATTTATTCTTCCATGTTTTATAGTAAAAAATTAAAATTATTAATTATTGCGTCAATTGGTTTTAGTTTTATCTCTTTTTTTGTTTATGATAATTTAGTTTTTTCTCTCTTTACGTATATTCTCGTAATTTATACTGCTTATTTCTACGCTTCTAAAGTAAGGGGTAAAAGATTTTTAGGCTTGTTATTAGGTGTTTTTTTTCATATTTTTTCTTTTCTAATTTTGTTTCTTTTAGAAAAATGGAATGATAGAAACGCTATAAAAGAAAAAAAAGGCATATTTCGTTTTAGTAGATTTAAATTTTATACTTTTACTTTGCTTTTTAATACTCTTTTAATATTTTTGCTTTATAGTTTAATTATAGGTTCAGCCAAGAATTCTGAGCCAGGAGATATAGGTTTAGCAATATTGATTTTTTATAGTTTAATAATTCTTTGTTTTTTGTTAATGTTTGTAAATTTAGTTTTAATTTTTCTTTACGAACGTAAAAATAGGAATGTAAAAAAACATAAATATTTAAGTTTAGTTTTAATTTTAGTTCTTTTTGCTATTTTATCTAAACTTTTTTTTGGAAATATATTTTTTATTGAAGACAATTTACATCGAGCTTTTTTTGATTTAAAAAAGAAAAAATTAAATTATTATATAGAAAGGAGGGATATTACCGGATGTTTGGATTATATAAAGAATCTGTCTTCAGACGTTTATCCAGGGGCTGAAAAGACAGCGCTTAAAAAAACCTGTATTGAAAAAACAGCAATTTTGTATAAAGATGTTTCTATTTGTGATATTTTTGTTTGGGAGGGGGTTAGTTACAGGTTAGATTTGTCTCCCTGTTATAAAAAGGTTTTATCTTTGATGCATGATAAAATAGAAAATTCTGTATATACTGAAAGAAAGGCAGAAGCCAATCAATTTTGTAGCAGTTTAGGAAATGATCGTCCGCCTTGTTTGTTTATTATTAATAATCCTTCTTTTTATATTAAAAATAGAGAAGAAATTTTAAAGGAATGTGAAAAAATAGCTAATAAAAATGAAAGAGAAAAATGTATTAAAATTTATTCTGAAATTAATGAAAAAGAAATTATATCTTTTTGTGATAAATTTGATTCATCTAAAAAGCAGAAGTGCGTTTCTAATTTTTTAAATATTATTAATTTACAGAAATAATATTATAAACTTTTATTTAAAATGAACTATAATTTTTATAAAACCTCAGAAAAAGCCTGGAAAGCTATGATAAATGCTATTTCTCAAGCCAAGGAAAGAGTGTTTTTAGAACTATATATTTTTTTACCTGATACAGCTCCTAAATATGATTTTATAGGAATTTTAAAGAAGAAGGCTGAGAAAGGTGTAAAGGTGGTAATTATTGCTGATAAGTTTGGAAGTTATTATTTCCCCAGTGCTATTATAAAAGAATTGAGAGATTCAGGGGTAGAATTTTTATTTGCTAGTAGCTGGCTTAGAAGAACTCATAGAAAAATTTTAGTAGTTGATGATAATATCGCTTTTTTAGGGGGAGTTAATATAAAAAAAGAAACTAGTAAATGGAATGATTTGCAAATTAGAATAAAAGTTAAGACTTTAGTAAAAAGTATAGCTCGTTATTTTGTTTATGGTTATAAAATGTGTGGTGGCAAAGATGAGCAAGTTCTGTTTTTATATAAAAAAAGTTTTTTAACTAAATTAAAAAATAAAATACTAGTTCACCACCCTCAGGAAAGCCTATCCAGTATAAATGCTTATTATAGAGATAAGTTTTTAAAAGCTAAAGAAAAAATTTCCATAGTTACTCCTTATTTTACTCCACCTAGATGGTTTATTGCTCTTTTAGATAAAGCTCGTTTAAATGGAGTGGAAGTAGAAATTATTATTCCTAAAAGAACAGATATAAAAATTGTAGATTATGCTAACCGAGCTTTTATAAAAAAACTTTTAGGTGTAGGAATAAAGTTTTATTATTTTCCAGAAATGAATCACGCTAAAATGATAATTATTGATAATCAAGAAATTTTTGTAGGCTCTCCTAATTTAGATATATTTTCTTTAAAGCTTAATTTAGAAATAGGTGTATTTATAGACAATAAAGCTTTAGCAGTAGAAGCTGTTAAAATTGTTAAAGACTGGAAAGAAGGCTCAGAGCTTGTGGATCCTAAAAAAAATGGCTTATATTTTTGGGATAATGTTATTATTAGAATTATTAGTTGGTTTTATTCTATTCTATAAAAATTTAAGACTATAAATATTTAGAGCTGTTTTGTTAGCTCCGCTATAGATAATAATAAACGGTTACTCTAGCTGGTACTGGATAGATAATAATGTGGTTACTACAGGTTATTAATATTAGAGCTATTTTCTCTTTGAAAATCGAATATTCTCTTCTCTAAGATATCAAGTTTTTCTTTGAGATGCAACGGATTAAGTGATCTATGTTCTTTCTCGACACTATCTTTAACCTCGTCAGATACTCTAGGATGGTTCATTAAGCGTTGATATGGCGTCAGCGCCTCTTGCTCAACTATACGATGATATTTTGCGCCAATACGTTCTTTGCTCACAGTCCGTCTCACTGTCTGAAAGTGATTAACATACAAATCTAGAATTTCATAATAATCATTTATTAAATCAACTATAGCTGGATCAGCATCTAATCTAGTCCACCCTAAGTATTTTCTAACAATATGACCGTTCCTTTCCTCAATAAACATATTATCATTCTTCTTGCCTGGCTCTGATCTAGTTAGGGTAATATTATTCTCGTCAAACCATTCTTTGTTAATCCAATTAATGAATTCACTGCCAGTATCAGGATGGCCCATAATCCATTTAAAAGGCAAGTTGTTTTTAATGAATATCATATTATCTTTAGTGGCTATTTGTCCTTTATTCCATTGAGCCCTTCTCACGCCCCAATATGTCGCTGCATCAATATAACTAAGGGTATAGACAAAATCTCCACTGAGGCTGGAGCCACAATGAGCCACTGTATCTAATTACTCTATAAACCACCAGCACAGCTGGGGTGTGTACGTTTGAAAGCGAAGCTGTATACTAAAACCAGTCCGGCAGGGCTGGTTTTAGTGGTGCGCTAATAATATTAAATATATGAAAACACAACATCGACGCACCAT
>JAIPJA010000016.1 GCA_021734405.1 Minisyncoccota bacterium | reverse complement strand
GTAAACCTAGAAAATCATTAAACTACTATACCCCATTAGAGGTTATGGTAGAAAACGAACTTTTAATAGATAAATAACAAAAAAACATCCTTAATTGAGGATGTAAAAGTTGCACTTGGGGGTGGAATGCGGGAATTATTGAATTGTATTATGTTAATAAATATTACTATGATTGTCAATAAAATATAAATATTATTTCACTTTTTTAATAATTATTTTTATGTTATAATTTCAATATAATAAAAACTTATTTTATGGAGATTATGGCTAAAAGCTCAGTTTTAAAAAGTACTCAGTTAGCTACTCAGATTATTTGGGAGTTTTTGTATTTTCCAATTTGGTGGTATAGCGTAGGTTGGTGGAGATTTGGCAGGTTTTTGTATGCTTTTTTGTCTTGGCAACAAGCTTCTTTAGGTTTTTATACCTGGTTAAAAAATATATTTGTGCCCATGTATGGACAAACCGATTTTGCTGGCAGAATGATAAGTTTTTTAATTAGAGTGGTACAAATTATGGCTAGGGGTTTGGCTATGTTAATCCTTCTATTGCTAGCTTTGTTTTTATTTATTTTTTGGGCAGCTTTACCACTTCTAGTTGTTTATGGTATTTTATTTCAGTTAATTTAATTATATGGCTTCTAATTTTAATTTAAATTTTAAGGATGAGACTAGTGAAAATAGAGGTGATATTTTTATGGGTCAAAAACTTTTTTGGAAAAGCCCTTTGTCTAGATCAGTTATATATTTAAAAAGAGCTAAGAAAAAAACTGATAAAATTATTTTAATTGTTTGTTATTTATTAGCTGTGTCTGGTTGGCTAGCTTTATTTTTGTGGTTCTATAGGCAGGCTAATAGTGAGCAAGCTCAATATATCTTTGATGTTTTGCAGTTTTGGAACTACAAAAGTGGTTTAATTTTATGGTTTTTTATTTCTTTATTTTTTGATTTTTTTATCATTTACAAGCGTAGTGAAAGAATTAAGGCCAAAGAAAAGATAAAGTATAGCCAGAACTTAGATGATCAAGAAAGCCCTAATGCTTTAGCTGGAATAAAAAGTAGGGGTAATAAGGATTTAGCTTCTTATTTTAGTGATCCAGCTTTAGATATTGTAGAAAATGCTTATTTACTAGCGAAGAAATTAAAACAATCTCAGGTTAGTCCTAGACATATTTTCTGGGTGCTTTTATCTGATAAAACCGTTAAAGTTTTATTTGTCAGACTTAATTTAGATGCTCATAAATTAGTAGATAAATTAAAAAAATATTTAATTGCTAGCGACAGAGAAAACTTAGGAGTCCGGGGTAAATTAAGTCCAACTACAGAAAAAATTTGTTTAAACGCTTATATATCAGCTTTTACTTTTCGCCAAGAGGCAGTTGAGCCTTGGAATTTGTTAGTACCTTGTTTGGAAGAAGATAAAATTATTGAAGAGATTCTTTATGACTTATCTATAGATAAGGATATGCTTGTTAATATGGTAGAGTGGCATAGAATTGATAAGCAGTTTGAGCTTAATAGAAAGTCTTTACAAAAATTATCTCAATTAAAGCCGGGCAGTGCTATGAATAAATCCTATACCGCTGTAGCTACCCCCACTCTAAATCAATTTTCTAGAGATTTGACTTTAAAAGCCAAGTATAATCAGTTTGAAATTTGTGTAGGCAGAGAGAAAGAATTTACTGCTATTTTTCAGGCTTGGCAAAGCGGGCAAGCTGGAGTGCTACTAGTAGGAGAACCAGGCACGGGTAA
This sequence comes from Minisyncoccota bacterium, assembly GCA_021734405.1. GTDB lineage: Bacteria > Patescibacteriota > Patescibacteriia > Patescibacteriales > UBA12465 > JAIPJA01. Next base: position 19,032 of record JAIPJA010000016.1, on the reverse strand, counting down.
AAAAACTATGGTTGAAGGTTTAGCTCAATTAATGGTTAAAGAAGAAGTGCCTAAGTTTTTACAAGATAAAAGACTTTTAGAATTAGACGTGGCTAGGCTAATTAGCGGATCTTCTCCTAGTGAGGCTCAGGAAAAGCTATTAACTTGTCTTTATGAAATTAATCGAGCTGGTAATATTGTTTTATTTGTTGATAATTTAGAAAATTTAGGAGGTATTAGTGCTGGTGGAGAGCAAAGTTTAGATTTGTCTGAGGTTTTAGCCGATGCTTTAGATAAAAAAGCCTTATTTTTCATTGCTAGTGCTTCTTCTAGTAATTATTCTCGTTATATAGAGTCTTCAGCTTTAGGTCACTTACTTACAACTGTAGGTGTGGCTGAGCCTACAGTTAATCAAAGTATTAGAATGGTAGAGAGCAAGGTTAGTGCCTTAGAGTCTCGCTATAACATTTATTTTTCCTACAGAGCTATAGCCAAAGCAGTTAAGATGACAGACAAATATATACAAAATAAATTTTTACCTGCTAAAGCTATTGATGTTATAAAGGCTTCTGCTGGGAAAGCCTATCAAAGAGCTTCTCAAGGAGATGGCGATAATCTTTGCACAGAACAAGACGTGGCTAGTGTTATTAGTGAAATTACTGGCGTGCCTGTTAGTCAAATTGGTGAAGATGAGAGTCACAAGCTTTTACATTTGGAAGAATTTATTCATGAGCGTATGATTGATCAAGAAGAAGCTGTGCAAGCAGTTTCTGCTAGTTTAAGAAGAAGTCGGGCTGAGCTTAGAGAAAGCAGTAGACCCATGGCCAACTTCTTGTTCTTAGGACCTACTGGTGTGGGTAAAACAGAACTAGCTAAATCAGTATCTGATATATACTTTGGCAGTGAAGACTATATGATTAGGTTAGATATGAGTGAATACCAGCATCCTGATAGTGTTAAAAAAATGATAGGTGATAGTGATGGTTCTTTAGGTTATTTAACTGAAGCAGTTAGAAAAAAACCTTTTGCTTTAGTGCTTTTAGATGAAATTGAAAAAGCTCATCCTGATATTTTAAATTTGTTTCTACAAATAATGGATGACGGGCGTTTAACTGATGGGCAGGGAAGGACTGTTAATTTTTCTAATGCTATTATTATTGCCACTTCTAATGCTGGCGCTCTTTATATACAAGAATCAGTTAGGAATAAAGAAGATATGGCTGTTATAAAGCAGAACCTGATAGATAATCATTTAAACAAAGTAATGAGGCCAGAGCTTATTAACCGTTTTGATGGTATTATTGTTTTCGAACCTTTAAGTGAAGAAGATATTTTAGCTATTGCTAAATTAATGTTAAATAAAATGAATAAACGTTTAGGTGAGAAAGGTCTGAGTTTAAAATGTAGTGACAGAGGTCTTCAAGTTTTAGCTAAAGAAGGCTATGATCCTGAGTTTGGCGCTAGACCTCTGAGAAGATTACTTCAAGATAAAATTGAAAATGAAATTGCTAATTTGTTTTTAGCGAAAAAGCTTCAACGTAGAGATATTGTGTATATAAATGATGAAGCTAAAATTGAGGTTATAGAAGGTAAAGAATTATAGTTTAAAAATATTTAATATAATTAAATATAATTTAAATAATAAAAGTTGAACTTTAAAACTATAGATAATGGAACATAAAAAAGTATTGAAAGAATTTACAGTTACAGATGGCAGGAAAATAATGCTAGATATCTGTGATAAATCTTGCGAGCCTTTTGGTTTTAGACCAGGGGACAAGATTATGACTTCTTCTGATTTAATCGCCACAGTTAGAGGTTTAGGCCCTAGCAATGACGGTGATTTGGCTCTTTTCTATGAGTTAGAAAGAGTACCTGGCAAAGTTTGCTATTTTGGTGGTTGCAGAGACTTAAGAAAAGCTGGTTTTAGAAAAATTGAAGATGAAGCTTAAGATTTTAATTTAAAAAATCCTCTCTAAGTTATTTAAGGGAGGATTATTTTTTTACTTTTACTAGCCAAAACTAAAAATATCTATTATTATGAGTTTAGATGTTTATAAAGAAAAAAACAGCCCTTTTGAGAACTGTTTTTGTTTATTTTTTTTGGCATTTTTTAAAGCTTATTGGCTTCAAGTTTGTTTGCCAACCAGGCTGAAAACGATAAGATAGCGATAATTCCGATAACTGTGAAAATAACCATTTTTTCCTCCTTTTTGATTAATTTAAAAAAACTTAATTATGTGTATATTATAGCACATAATATATAATTTGTCAAGTAATTATGCTGTGGTGGCAATATCTTACAATCTTTATAGCTGTATTTGTTTTGAGTGTTTTTTTAACTGAGATAGTTAGAAAGATAGCTTTAAGGTTTAAAATAGTGGACTGGCCTAAACCAGGAAGAAAAATACATTTAACTAAAGTACCCTTAATGGGGGGATTAGCTGTTTTTATAGCTTTCTTTTCCTTTGCCTTTATTTTTAAAGAACAGTTACTTTCAGGAAATTTAAATATTAACCATTGGCTGTCCGTCTTTATTGGTGCTGGCTTTTTAATTATTGGTGGTATTTTAGATGATAAGTATAATTTAAAACCAAAATATCAAATTATTTTTCCCATACTAGCAGTTATTTCAGTAATTTTGGGAGGAGTAGAGATTAGCCAAATTAGTGGTCCTAGTGGAGACAGTATTTCTTTAAGTTCAGCTTCTATTTTAAGCTTCTTTAGCTTATCAGAACTATTTCTCTTTATTTGGCTACTGGGCATGATGTATACCACTAAACTTTTAGACGGTTTAGATGGTTTAGTTTCAGGATTAACTTTTATTGGCTCATTAATTATTTTCCTCTTTACTATCACTACTAAATATTATCAGCCAGATATAGGTTTAGCTTCTTTAATTTTAGCTGGAGCAGTTTTAGGCTTTTTACTTTTAAATTGGCATCCAGCTAAAATATTTTTAGGTGAAGGCGGTTCACTGCTTTTGGGATATTTGCTGGGAGTCTTAGCTATTATCTCAGGAGGAAAAATTGCTATTACTCTTTTAGTAATGGCTTTGCCAATATTAGATGTAGCTTGGACTATTATAAGGAGAATGTTGGCAGGCAAAAATCCCTTTAAGGTAGCTGATAAAAAGCATTTACATCATCGTTTTTTGTCTTTAGGCTGGGGGCAAGTTAAATCAGTCTTAGTTTTCTATATCTTTGCTTTAGTTTTTGGTATTGCTGGCTTATTTTTACAAAGTCAGGGTAAGTTTTATCTTTTAGTACTTTTACTAGTTTTAATGTTTTTAATTGTAGCCTTTTTTACTTTCTGGGAGAAACAACAAAAACAAAAAAAACCTAAACTACTTTTACATATTTGTTGTGCTGGTTGTGGTGTTTATGTAGCTTCAGAAATTTTAAATCAAAAATATCAAGTTATTTTTTTCTACTATAATCCTAATATTTATTCTTTTAAGGAATATAGGAAGAGGTTAAAAGAGGTAAATAAAGTGGGTAGGGAATTTAATTTGAAGGTTATAGCCTCAAGTTACGATCATCAGTCTTGGCTTGAAAAAATTAAAGGTTATGAAAGAGAACCAGAAAAAGGTAAGCGTTGTCATATTTGCTATAGAGATAGACTAAAAGAAACTGCTAGAGAAGCTAAAAAAAGAAATATTAAATATTTTACCTCCACCTTAACTATGAGTACTCATAAAGATGCTAATTTGATTAATAAAATGGGTGATGAGGTGGCTAAGGATTTTGGCTTAGAATATAAAGGGGATAATTTTAAAAAAGCTCACGGTTGTCAAAGAAGTGCCTCGCTTTCTAAAAAATTAAATCTTTATCGTCAAGATTTTTGTGGTTGCGAGTTTTCTTTACCAAAGAAATAATTTTACTATCTTTTTTAAAAACTTCTAAACCACGTGTTTTAAAGACCGTGGTTTTTTTTTATTGACTTTTTTTAATTTGTCTTTGTGATATAATGATATAAGTGATAATTATTAATTTTTAGCTTTATGACTTTAGAAAGATGGCAAGAAATTACTGGCAATATCAAGGATAATTTTGAAGTTTTAGATTTGGGTAAGGAAAAATTAGAGGAGGAAGATGGGGGAACAGAGGTTGACTATATTGTTTTTGATTCAGGTCAGGGTAAGTTTCGCTTGGAATTTATTTCTAAGCCAGTAGTTTTAGACAAAAAAACCCTTTTTTCTAAAAGAATAGGGTCTGAGACTAAAGTTGATTATGTCTATAGCGATAGCGAGAAAGTAACTAAAATGATTGCTTATCGTTATATAAATGAGGAGGACAGATGGGAAGAAATAGATCCTAAAGCTTTTAGTTAAACTGATATGAGAGCAGTAATACAAAGATCACTAAAAGCTAAGGTTTTCTTAGGCTCAGGCGAGAGCTCAAGTATAGAGTCTGGCTTAGTAGTTCTTTTGGCAGTGTCAAAAGAAGATAACTTATCCGTAGCTTTAAAAATGGCAGAAAAGTTAGTAAAATTGAGAATATTTTCAGATGAAAATGATAAGATGAATTTAAATATTTTAGACGTAAAAGGAGAAATTCTTTTAATTTCACAATTTACCCTATACGCTGACACTAAAAAAGGGAATCGTCCTAGTTTTTTAGAAAGCGCTTTACCTGAGCCTGCTTCTAAACTATTTAAGGCTGTAACTGAGAAAATTATTGAGAAGGGGGTAAAGGTAAAAACTGGTTTTTTTGGTCAGATGATGAACGTATCTTTAGTAAATAACGGTCCTACTACCATTATATTAGATATAGACTCTAAAAAGGAAAAGGTATAAGTTTGCTAGATATTATATTAAAATAATAAACAATATATATAATTTAAAACTATGAAGAAAAGTTATTTAGTCCTCTTAACACTAGTTATAGCTATAGGTATAACTGTAGGTGGCTGTAGTCTTAATAAAGAGGGACAGACTGTGAAAAAAATAAATAACCCTGATTTTGTTATTGATAACAAAACCGTAGATGAAAATGGTGAGCTAGCAGATAAAGAAGTTATGCAAAAATTTAATTCTAGGGAGGAAATTTTAACTTTTTTAGATGAAAATAGGGTGGCTAGTCAAATACAAAATAACGGAATGTATGATTATGGAGTTGTTGAGGAAAGGATGATGCCAATGGCCTCCATGGAAAGTATTGATCAGGCTGTTGGAGATAGTCAAGCCTTAAATAGTGTTAAAAAAGAAGCTAGTAGTGATTACTCAGAGACTAATGTGCAAGTAGCTGGTATTGATGAGGCTGATATTGTCAAAACTAACGGAAAGGGAGTTTTTGTTTTAAGCAAAGAAAACATTTTTTTACTAAAAGCTTACCCAGCTTCAGAGACTGAGGTCATGTCTGTTATTAAGTTGGATAATTATGCTAGAAATTTGTATTTACAGGATGATTACTTAATTGTTTTTGGTTCTGATTCTAGTATTTATACTAAAAGAAGTAGCTTATCTTTTGTGCCTAGAAGCAGTTATACTTTTTTAAAGGTGTTTGATATTAGTGATTTATCTAAACCAGTTTTAGTTAAGGATTGGAAATTTCAAGGCAACTATAGTGATTCTAGGTTGACTAGTGGCAAGCTGTATTTAATTACTAATTATCATAATTATTCTGGCTATAATAATGTAGATGACTTTTTACCTCAAATTTTAGAAGATAATAAAGAGGTGGCTATTTTTTGTGAAAAAGGAAAAAATTGTTTAATGCCGGATATATATTATTTACCCACTCCTTATGATAATTATAACTACACTAATATATTCACCGTTGATTTAAAGGCTTCAGAGCTAAGCATGGATATGGATAGCTTTTTATTAGATCAGGCTAATAATATTTACATGTCTTATGACAATCTATATTTAAGTTATATTAAGTATTTAGATCACAATCAAATAAAGCAAGAAACTGAAAGAGATTTGGTTTTTCCTTATTTAAGCCTGGAAGATAGAGAAAAAATTTCCACTATAGAGGCAGTGGACAGCTTTATTTTAACTGAAGCTGAAAAACAAGCGAAAATAAATCGTATCATTTATAGTTACTTAGCTTCTTTAAGCGAAGAAGAACAAGAACGTTGGCAGGAAAATATTTTAGCAGCTTTAAAGGATAAGTATAAGGACTTGGCTGATAGCTGGGAGCAGACAATTATTCATAAAATTGCTGTCAAAGACTCAGGTTTAGAGCCGACTTCACAAGGAGCAGTTTCTGGTAGAGCTCTTAATCAGTTTTCTATGGATGAACATAATGGTTATTTCCGTATAGCCACCACTAATTCAGGTAATAATTATCCTTGGTATCTTAGAAATGAGGGAGGCTTTGAGAGAGAGGAGTCTGATAACAGGGTTTATATTTTAGATGCTAATTTAGAAACCGTTGGGCAAATAAAAGACTTGGCTAAAGGTGAGAGAATATATTCAGCTAGGTTCATGGGTGATAAGGGTTATTTAGTTACCTTTAAACAAGTTGATCCATTATTTGCTCTTGATTTATCTAATCCTACAAATCCTAAAGTTTTAGGAGAGTTAAAAATTCCTGGTTTTTCTGAGTATTTACATCCTTATGATGAAGATATTATTATAGGGTTTGGTAAAGATACTTATGTTGATGAAAATGAAAGGGTTAGAGTTAAAGGTTTAAAATTATCACTTTTTGATGTTTCTAACCCTTCGGCTTTAAAGGAATTAGATACTTATATCGCTGGTGACAGTGGTAGTTATTCTTATGTGTTAGATGATCACAAAGCTTTACTTTTCTCTAAAGAGAAAAACCTTTTAGTTCTACCAGTTAGAATTAATGAGCCTGGTGAGTCATATTATGAGCGTTTTAATGGCGCTTTGGTTTTTAGTATTGTAGATAAAAAGTTTAATTTAAGAGGCGAAATAGATCATCAAGATTTAGGCTCTAACAATTATGACAATCAAGTTAAGAGGTCCTTATATATTGAAAATAATTTATATACAGTTTCTGATAATTACATAAAAATAAATAGTCTAAGTGATTTAAAGGAGTTAAAAACTGTTAATTTAAGTACTTTTTTAAAGGATTATGAGATAATAAGCAGAGAAGAGAACTAGCTTAAAATATTTTATGCAAAATATTAAAAGACTGCAAAAATTAATTTGGTTTCTACCCTGGATTTTACTACTGTTGTTTGAGCTTATATATTTTCAACCAGAGTGGTTTTATTATCTTTTAATTTTAAGCAATTTGGTTCTTATAGTTTCAGTTTGGCTTTTTAGTAAAGATTTGTCTAAAAAATTTTTAGTATTCAAGCTTTTAATATTGCCTTGGCTGTTTTTGAACTTCACTTTGTTTTATGCTATTATTTCAGTTAGCTCCTTCTTAACGCAAGCAACTTTTGTAATTTCCGCCTTTTTGTTATTTTTGTATTTTCAGGCAAGCTTTAAAAAATATTATCAACCTTTAGCTAAAAGTATTTTTAAGATAGGGGAGTTAAGTTTCTTTTTATCTTTTTTAGCAGTTTTTTTAGCTTCAGCTTCAGTTTTTGGTTTAAAAAGCTTTTTAAACTTTCCTTCTTGGCAGTTAATAATATTTTTAGCACCAATAATATTTTTACTGTTATTGCAGTTATTTTGGTTTCAGGGCTTAAAAGCTAAGAGTAATATTTACACCTTATTAATATTATTGCTTTTGCTTTTAGAAATTATTTGGGGAGCTTCTTTTTTAACTTTTTCTTATTTAATGATAGGGCTTATAGTAGCAATTTCCTTTTATGTTTTAGCTGGTATTACTATAGCTTTTGAAAACTTATCTTTAGATAAACGTTCTTTGCGTTATTATATAAATTTTGCCTTAATTGGGTTTTTATTAATTTTTTTAAGCTCTCGTTGGCTGTAACTATATGAAAAAAAACTTTTTTACTAACAACTTAGTTTTAGTTTTAATACTTTTAATTCTATCTATAATTAGTGGATTTTTAGGAGCTATTTTAACCAGAACTTATATTATAGATGATCTCTATTTTAATCCTTTTAGTAGTGAATTGAATTTAAGTGGTTATAACTATAATCCAGCCAATTTAGTTATTAGAGACCCTAAAAAAGTAGTAGTGAGCCAAGATGTAAAAATTGCTGAAACCGCTAATAATGCTAAAAAACATATTATCCATCTTTTTTATAAGGAGGATGCTATAAACTTAGAAACGGAAGTTTTTGGCACTAGTACACCTGTTTTTTCTAGTGCTGATTTATATAGTTTAGCAAATTCTCGCTCTAGCGCCCTGTCTTTAACTAGTGATGGTTGGGTTTTGGCTAAAACTCAGGGGCTAGACTTATCTAGAGATCTTGTAGCTGTAGATTTGGAAAAAAACATTTATGAAGTTGATCAAAGCCTAACTTTTGTAGATGAGCCTCTAGCTCTTTTGCACTTATACCAAGCCTCTCTGTCACCGGTAAGTTTTAGTGATAGTCAAGATTTGATTTCAGGTCAGTCACTGCTTCTTTTAGGCAAAGACAGGCAAATGCTTACTTATCTTTTAGGTAAGGAAAGGGATAGTAATTTTGTAAAAAGCAGTGATAATTTATTTTCTCCCCTTATTTTATCAACCTCTGATTTAGAGAGTGGTTCTGATTATTGGTTATTTGACTTTCAAGGAGAAGCTATAGCCTTCTTTAACCAAGCTAAGTGGTTGCCTTTAGACAAATACAGCTTTTTTTGGAGAAATGCTTTATCTTCTGGGGAAGATGAAGTTAGCGCTCCTGTTTTAGGTGTTAATTATATAAACTTATCTAAGGTAGCTATTACTGATTTTAAGCAAAGCTCAGGCGCCCTTATTTACCCCAATCAAAAAGGTGTAGCAGTGCAAGCTGAGTCAGCCGCTGATCTAGCTGGTCTACAAGCAGGTGATATTATTAGGGCGGTAGGTAGTTTAGAGTTAAACGCTGATAATGATTTGGCTGAAGTTTTAAGTAATTATTTAGCCGGAGAAACCTTAGATTTAACTATTTTAAGAGATAACGCTTTAATGATTATAACTGTTAATTTAAATAAATAGTTTTTCTATGACTATAAAAAGCTTTAAGCGAATTAAACAGTATAAAGATAAGGTTTTTTTAGTGCGTTGTGATTTTAATGTACCCATAGAAAAAGGTCAGATAAAAGAGGACTACAAATTAAAGCAAAGCTTAGCTACGATTAATTTTTTAATTTCTCAAGGAGCGAAGGTAGTTTTAATAAGCCATTTAGGTCGCCCCCAGAAAAGGGAAGTAGCTTTTAGTCTAAAGCCTGTGGCTGAGCGTTTAAGCCACTTATTGGGTTCTAAAGTATTTTTTAGCCAAGATATAGTTGGCCTTAAAGCTAAGAAAGCAATAAAGAAATTGTCTGCTGGGGAAGTTTTACTTTTAGATAATATTAGATTTTTAGAAGGAGAGGAAAAAAATAGTCGTGTTTTAGCTAAACAATTAGCCTCTTTAGCTGATATCTATATAAATGAAGCTTTTGCTGTTAGTCACCGTTTAGCATCTTCAGTTTCAGCTATAAAAAATTATTTACCAGCTTACGCTGGGTTACTTTTAGAAAAAGAAGTGGAAAATTTAGCTAAAGCTTTCAAACCAAAAAAACCTTTAGTAGTTATAGTTGGTGGAGCTAAAGTTAAAAGTAAAATAAAGCTACTGGAAAAGCTACTTAAATCAGCCGACTCTATTTGTTTAGGAGGAGCTTTAGCTAACACTTTTTTAGCCGCTTGTGGTATTAATATAGGTAAATCTTTAATTGATGAAGAGGGTTTGGTTTGGGCTAAGAACTTTATTTCTAAAAAAACAGTAGAAAAGAAAATAGTTTTACCTTTAGACGCTTTAGTTCTAAGTCAAGGCAAAAAAATTGTAAAAAAAGTAGATAAACTTAAAAAAACTGAAGCTATTTTAGATATTGGCCCAGAAACTATGAGTGTTTTTTGTAAGCAAATAAAGTTAGCTAAAACAGTGATTTGGAATGGTCCTTTAGGCAAATTTGAAGATAAACGTTTTCAGCAGGGAACCCTGTCAGTGGCTAGACAAGTAGCTATATCATCAACTAAAAATACTTTCTCTGTAGTTGGTGGGGGCGAAACTGTAGAAGCTTTAGCGGAGTTAAAAGCTTCTAAAAATATTAGTTGGATTTCTACTGGTGGTGGAGCCATGCTTAGTTTTCTAGCAGGGGAAAAAATGCCAGGTTTAGAAAAAATCGTTAAACTTTAATTTTTTTCATTATTAACTTTTTATATGAGTAAAATCAAAAACATAGTTGCTAGAGAAGTTTTAGATTCTCGGGGCAACCCTACAATTGAAACTAAGATAACTTTAGTTGGCGGTCTAAGTGCTAAAGCCAGTGTTCCTTCAGGGGCTTCCACTGGTGAGCACGAAGCTTTCGAACTTAGAGACAATGACAAAAAAAGATATAGAGGTTTAGGGGTTTTAAAAGCAGTGAAAAATGTTAATGAAGATATTTTCAAGAAATTAAAAGGTCAGGATGTATTAAAACAGGAAAAAATAGATGAAATGATGATAAAGCTAGATAATACTAAAAACAAGTCTAAGCTAGGCGCTAATGCTATATTATCAGTATCTTTGGCTGTAGCCAGGTTAGCTTCTAAAGCTAAAAAACAAGAACTTTACGAGTATATTGCTAAAACCTATAAGTTTAAAAATGACTTTTTTATTCCTACACCTTTCTTTAATATTTTCAATGGTGGTAAGCATGCTGACACTAATTTAGACTTTCAAGAATTTATGATAGTGCCAGTTAAGAAAACTAGTTTTTCTGAGAGATTGCGCATGGGTTCAGAAATATTTCATAAACTAGGAGAGGTCTTAAAGTCAGCTCATTTAGATACAGATGTTGGCAATGAAGGTGGCTATGCTCCTAATATTGATTCCACTATTCAAGCTTTAGAGCTTATTTTAGCAGCAGTTATTGAAGCTGGTTATGAGCCAGATAAAGAAATTAAGTTAGCTACTGATGTGGGATCATCTGAGTTGTATGATAAAAAGAATAAAAAATATATGTTTGCTTTAGATTCTGCTAATTTCAGGAAAGATGATTTAATAGGACTTTACGTGGAATGGCTTAGAAAATATCCTTTTATCTCCATTGAAGATGGCTTAGCTGAAGATGATTGGCAGGGCTGGAAAGAAATGACAGCTGAGCTAGGTGATAGGTTGCTTTTAGTAGGTGATGATCTTTTCACTACTAATGAAGCTAGACTGAGAAGAGGCATAAAGGAAAGTGTTGCTAACGCTGTTTTAATAAAACCTAATCAAGTAGGGACTTTAACAGAAACTATTGATTGCATTAAATTAGCTAAAAAACATGACTATAAGTTAGTAGCTTCTCATCGTTCCGGTGAAACTTGCGATGACTTTATCGCTGATTTAGCAGTAGCGGTAGGAGCTGAGTACATAAAGGCTGGCTCTCTTTGTCGCAGTGAAAGGTTAGCTAAATATAATCGATTGTTAGAGATAGAAGAATTCTTGAAAAAATAAGCTTTAGTAAAAAAGAAGCTCTTTTAAAAAAGCTTCTTTTTTTATCTTTAAATTTTTAATTTCTTTGTTATCCAAAAATTACAAAACCAATCGTAGCTACACAGAAACCTATAATTGCTCCAATTAGAACTTGTAAGGGGGTGTGGCCAATTTTTTCTAGTAGGGTAGGGTATTTTTCATCTAAAAACTTGTCTTCGTGTAAATCTTTTACTAAAACATTTAGGACTTTACCATGACTACCTAAGTAGGTTCTAAGGCCAATGGCGTCAGTCATAACTATTAGAGCTAAAACTACACTGACTGCAAAAGTTGCTGAGTTGAGCCCTTCTTGTAAGGCTACAATAGTGGACAGAGAGACTACCGCCGCGCTATGGCCAGAGGGCATACCAGAATAGGAAAAGAATTTTCTTAGTTTAAATTTTCTATTATCAGTAAATTGCTTAATGGTTTGAGCAACTATAACTGAGATAATAGGAATAAAAAGAGTTAGATACATAAGTTTAAATGTCTAAGTTTTCTACTTTTTTAGCGTGAGTTTGAATAAAGTGCTTTCTAGGTGCCACGTCTCCGCCCATAAGCATGTCAAAGATTTGGTCAGCTTTAGCAGCGTCCTCTACGGTAACTTGCTTGAGAATTCTTTTATCCGGGTCCATAGTAGTTTGCCAGAGTTGATCAGGGTTCATTTCACCTAAACCTTTGTATCTTTGTACATTAATTTTAACGCCTTTGACTTTTACAACAGCTTCTTCGCCCTCATCATTTTCTTCACCGATTTCTTCTATATCTTCTTCACTAATTTTATCTCCACCTAATTTTTTTATAATCTCTATTTTATCTTCTTCAGTATAGGCATATTCAACCGTAGTACCTTTTTTGATTTGATATAAAGGAGGCTGGGCTATATATAGGTTGCCGTTGGTTATAAGGGGGTTAAAATGACGGAAGAATAAGGTAAGAAGTAGGGTTCTAATATGAGAACCGTCTACATCAGCATCAGTCATAATTACAATGCAATGGTAGCGTAATTTTTCTAAATTAAATTGATCATCAATATTAGTTCCCAAGGCTATTACTAAACTTTTTATTTCATTATTCTCTAACATTTTATCTAAGCGAGCCCTTTCTACGTTTAAAATTTTACCTCTTAAAGGTAGAATAGCTTGAAAACGACGATTTCTGCCTTGTTTGGCACTATTATGAACAAAGACGCCACTAGCTAGAGCAAAGTTATGAGTATTTGGCACTTCAATATCATAAACATCTATTTTCTTATTAAGTTTAACTATTTTTTTGATTTTGTGGTTATAGTTTTTTACTGTTTCAAACATTAACTTTTTATCACCCTTAAAGAATCTTTCAGCAAAAGTTTCTTCTTTTAGTAAATTATTATTTCTTTTTTTAGTTCTTTCAAAATCATATTTATCTAAATCTCCATATTTATCAAAAACATTACGCATAAACTTTATAGTGTTTTGATAATAAGTTATATTATATGCTTTTTTTCTTTTGTTTCTAAATTCATTAGTCCACTGTTTTTTCGTTTCCTTTGATCGCCATTCTAACAATTTTTTATTTTTCCACTGTTCAATGCTTTTTTTTGACAAAATTTCTTTATATTCTGGGTGAGATTCAAAAAACTGTTTTGTTTTTTGGCTTTGTTGTTGCCTGTTTACGTGATTACTCCAATATTTTTTTTGAGCTTCGTTTAGTCTTAGCTTAATCTCTTTTTGGTAAGATGGGTTGTTATTATAATATTCTATGAATTTATTTTTCATAAATTCTTTATATTCATTATTTTCCCATTGCTTTTTAGCTCTAATACTTAGATCTTCTCTCATTTTTAGCATCGTTTTTCTAACCTTTTCTCTATATTCAGGAGTTTTTCTTATCTGTCTGCATTTTTCCTTAACTTCTTCTTTTAAAATAGTTTTTTCAGCCATTTTTGCATGTAATTTCAGATGTTCATTTTTACTTAATCTTATAATATTATCAGGGTTATTATTAAGTTTGTTGAAATCAATATGATGTTTGTGTTCGTTTTTATTGATTTTATATTTATTACTTTGTAAATTATAGGCATCAGCTAATAAATGGGTAAATACCCATTTTTTATTTTTAGCTTGCCAAACCATTTCATAGCCATTAATAGTGATTCGGCCCTCTCTTTTAGATAGTTTTCTATAAAGAGGAGCTAAGCTCATATTTGGGTTTAGATCCTTTGCTTCAATATAAGAACCATCCACTAGTCTAAATTTATGATCAGGCGTACAAATAATTTCTTCATTATTATCTAAAATAACCTTAATTACTTCAGTATTTTTCTTGGTTAGTCTTGGATTAAGTATTTTTTCTATAATAATTTCGCTATCATCATTCATGCTATAGCAATAGTTTTGTTTTCCTTTTTTTGCTTCTTTTATTATATCTTTAAAAGAAAGGTTTCGGCCATCTGCTAGGGCAATTTTTGTATCCCCTGAAAAACAACCTCCAGCGGAATCTCCCTCCACTATATATAGCTCTGATTCCTCAGCTTTACGGCTAGAACAGTCAGCTAGTTTACCAGGAAGAGTAAGTCCTTCTAAAGCTCCTTTTCTCAGTATTGTAGCTCTAGCAGTTCTGGCGGCAATTCTAGCTTGAGCAGAAATAATACATTTTCCAATAATAGCCTCAGCTTCTTTAGGGTGTTCCTCTAAAAATACTCCAAAAGTTTCTCCAAATATTTGTTCAACATAACCTTTCATTTCAGCATTACCTAACTTGCCTTTAGTTTGACCTTCAAATTGAGGATTAGCCAGTTTTACACTTATAATAGCAGTTAGACCTTCCCTTACATCTTCTCCGGTTAAATTTTCTTCCTTTTCCTTTAATAGGTTGTGAGCTCTGGCATAAGAGTTTAAAGCTCTAGTTAGGGCAGTTTTAAAACCAATTAAATGAGTTCCGCCTTCTGGGTTATGAATATTATTAGCAAAACTTAAAACTGTTTCATTAAATTCATCATTGTACTGTAAAGCTACTTCAACTTTAGCGTCATTTAAATCCTTATCACAGTAAAAAATAGAGGCATGTTTAGGATTTTTAGTTCGGTGTAATGATTTTACATATGATTTTATTCCGCCTTCAAAATAGAATTTATATTCTTTACGATGATGATCTTTTCTTTTATCAATAGCAGATATAGTAATTCCTTTGGTTAAATAAGCTTGTTGTCTAAGTCTGTCTAAAATTTTACCCCAATTAAATTCTAATTCTGAAAAAATACTAGTGTCAGGTTTAAAAGAAATAATAGTGCCAGTTTTTTTAGAAGTTCCAGCGGGTTTTAGTTTAGAAACAGGTTTACCAATCTTATATTCTTGTTGCCAAACTTTACCATCGCGGTGTATCTCAGCTTTTAAGGTTTCACTTAAAGCATTAACCACGGAAACACCTACTCCATGTAAACCACCTGAAACCTTATAACCTCCTCCATCACCAAATTTTCCGCCAGCATGAAGTTTAGTTAAAACTGTTTCTAAGGCAGAAACACCAGTAGCTTTATGTGTCTCTACTGGTATGCCGCGACCATCATCGGTTACAGTTACAAAGCCATCAGCTTCTAAGGTAACAGAAATTTCACTGGCATAACCAGCCATAGCTTCATCAATGCCATTATCAACCACTTCCCAAATTAAATGATGAAGTCCGGCTGAAGCAGTAGAGCCAATATACATGCCTGGTCTTTTTCTAACCGGTTCTAAGCCCTCTAAAACAGTAATTGCTTCAGCGCTATAATTGTTTTTTTGTTTATTTTTATCTTGTGCCATAACTGTAAAATAATTAGTCCCGCTGTAGCGGGTTTACTAGTTTATAAGGTAAATAAAGACTTTTTCTAATATTATTTTAGCAGATAAAATTAGCTTTGGCAATTGTTTTTTAGGGCTTTTTTTTCTGAGATTTTAATGCTATATTAATAATATAATATAAATATATGTCTAAAATTCTTATCACCGGTGGAGCCGGGTTTATAGGTTCTAGTCTAGCTTTAAGCCTTTTAGCCAAAGGGCACACCTTAGCAGTAGTGGATAATTTGTTCTCTGGTAAAAGAGATTATGTGCCTAAAGAAGCTAAATTCTATGAGCTTGATATACTCAGCCAAGACTTAAGTCAGGTTTTTTCTGATTTTAAACCAGACTATGTTTTTCACTTAGCTGCTCAAATAGATGTGAGAAAATCTGTGGCTGATCCTGGCTTTGATAGTGATGTTAATATAAAGGGAGGTTTAAGGGTTTTGGAGCAATGTCAAAAAAATCAAGTAAAAAAAATTATTTTTTCTTCTACTGGTGGAGCTATTTATGGAGAGGCTGAAATTATTCCTACGCCAGAAACTTATGAAGCTAAACCTTTATCTCCTTATGGGATTAATAAATTGGCTTTTGAACATTATTTAAGGTACTATAAGGAAGTTTTTTCTCAAGACTATACTGTGCTACGCTTTGCTAATGTTTATGGACCTAGACAATATAAGGGCGGGGAAGCTGGCGTTATTGCTATTTTTTGCCAACAAGCAGTTTTAAATCAACCCTTAACCTTAAATGGTAGTGGAGAGCAGACTAGAGACTTTGTCTATATTAATGATGTGGTAAAAGCCTTGGAAGCTAGTCTTAGTCATGATTATAGCGGAGAGTTAAACATTGGCTTTGGTAAAGAGTCAGCACTTTTAGAAGTAATTAAAGCCTTAGAGTTAGCCAGTGGCAAGACTTTGGAGATTATCAAAAATCCAGCCCCTAAAGGCGAGCAACAAAGAAGTTGTTTAGATAATTCTTTAGCTAAAAAAGTTTTAAACTGGAGACCAGAAGTTGATTTGCTAAAAGGTATTGAATTGACCTATAATTGGTCTCAAGATAATTTAAATAAACTTTAATTTTTATTTATAACCTACAACTTATTATACAATTATGAGAACAAAATTAGTGATAGCCAACTGGAAAATGAATTTAGATATATCTGAAAGTGTGCAATTGGCTAAAAAATTAAAACTATCTTTTTTAAAAAAACTTTGGCAAGATCAAGTAGTAATTTGTCCTGATTTTTTAAGTTTATCTTCAGTTTACCAAGCTTTAAATAAAACTAAGATTAGATTGGGTGCGCAAAATTGTTTTTGGCAGGAGGTAGGCGCCTATACTGGAGAAATATCCCCTAAGAACCTGAAACAAGTAAAAGCAGACTTTGTTATTTTAGGCCATTCTGAGAGACGCTATTATTTTAAAGAAAAAAATGAGGAAATAGCTCTAAAGGTAGATTTAGCCTTGAAAACTAATATTAAACCAATTGTCTGTGTGGGAGAAGCTTTAACTGATCATCAAAAAGGTAGAACTTTATCTACTTTAAAAAAGCAAGTCAAACAATCTCTACAAGGCATTAAATTAAAGTCTAAAGATAAAATAGTTTTAGCCTATGAGCCAGTTTGGGCTATTGGTAATGGAAAGAATTTAGACCCTAAGGAGGTGGTTAAAATTTTAAGCTTTTTAAAAGCAGAAATTGCTAAAGTTTTTTCTTCAACTAAAGCAGAAAATAATTTTTCCTTTATTTATGGTGGTAGTGTTAGCGCTGAAAATGTTAAGGATTTTGCTAAATTTAAAGAAATTCAAGGATTGTTGGTGGGTTCTTCTAGTTTAAAGCTAAGAAATTTTTCTAAAATTTGTAATGATTTTTTAAGTTAATTGTAAAGGTCTATGATTATTATTATCCCTCTAATTTTAATATTTCTAAGTTTAGTGGCTATAGGTATTATTATAGCTAGAAAATTTCCAGTTTTGTCTTTGTTAGATGTAAAAAGCATGCCCGAGGAAAAAGAGGCTAAATTTAAAGAAGAAATAATGAAACAACGTTTTGATAGAGCTTTGCAATCAGTAGCTTCTAAGCTGGGTTTTGTTTTTAAAAAACCTAGTCAGGGTATAAATAATTTTAGTAAAAAAATTAATGCTAATTTAAAACAAAAAAAAGAAAAGTATCAAGCTCAGAAAAGATTGAGCTTTGAAAAACGACAAAAAAAAGTTAGTAGAATCTTAGAAGAAGTTTCTGATTTAATAAATATTGGAGAATATGATAAAGCTGAGGAAAAAGCTATTTCAATTTTAACCTTTGATAGTCATAATCAATTTGCCTTTGAAAAATTAGGAGAAATTTATTTACTTACCAGAAAACATCAAGAGGCTAAGGAAACCCATTTATTCCTTTTAAAGTTATTTGAGGAAAAGGATCAATTAAATGAACAAGCCAACACTTACTATACTTTGTCTGAAGTGGCTCAAGCTCAAGGCGCCTTAGAGGAGGCTGTCGATTATTTAAGACAGGCTCTAGAAATTCATAAAAATCAACCTAGATATTTAAATAAGCTTTTAGAATTACTTATAGCCTTAAAAAATGAAACTGAAGCTAAGGAGGTTTATCAGCTTTTAGCTTCGGTCAATCCGGAGAATAATAAGCTTTTGGAGTGGAGAGAAAAAATAGAAAAATTGTCAGTTGACAAAGAAAATTAATAATATAAAATAGAAGATATTAAAAAGCCGTTGTAGCTCAGTTGGTAGAGCACTTCCATGGTAAGGAAGAGGTCACCGGTTCAAGCCCGGTCAACGGCTCAGAAAAAAAGAAGGACCTGTTTAAGGTCCTTTTTAAGTAAAAGGGAAGTGTTTTAAATTTTGCCAGAGAAAAAGTAATACAATCGACTCAGTATTTCTCTGACGTAAAATAAAGAAATTTTTCTAGTCCACCATTGAGCTGATTTTCTGTCATAGGGAATAGCTGTAGTTTTTAGACAAACCGGATCTAAGCCTAGTTTTTTAGCCACCAAGTAGCTACGCCATAAATGTGCAGGGTGAGCGATCAGCAGGATTTTAGAAATTTTTTCTTGTTTACAGAAAACCGCAGTTTGGCGTAAGACTTCATAGGTGTCTAAATAATTGCCACCGCTCTGGTCTTGGGAAATTACTTGCTGTAGCCAAATTTTTTTAACACTTATTTCTTCCGCAGCTTGAGCACATTCAATTTGTGCTATTAGTGAGGCTAGCGGATTATAGCTGTGAACTTCTAGTAAGTATTTGGCTAAAGCTAAATTGCTGATAGTGCTGGAGTTATCTTTTTTAAAGCCAAAAGCCAAACAGCAAATAGCTTTAATTTCAGAAGTATTTCTAATATCTATAGATTGAGGCACTCGGTGGCAAAACAGACAAGATAGAAAGGTGTTTATTTTATTCATCTCGTATTATTTTGTAAAGGTTCAACTTCAATTATTTTATTTAATATTAGCTTATTTTTATAGCATAAGTCAAATTTTTAGCTTTATTATCTAATAATAAGTCTTTATCATTTAGCTAATATCATTATTATATTTAAATTATTTTTTCTATTATTAAGATTAGTAGACTTAATTTTTAAAGACAAGACTTTAAAATGCGTGTCAAATGATCCAAAAATGTAACCATAACTTACTTCGTTAAACGATTTGAAAATGTAACTTTAGCGAGTGGTTTTAAGTTCATGGTTTTGTTAATTGTTATTTGATTTATTTGGTTTAGTTTTTTAAGTTTTTG
>JAIPJA010000015.1 GCA_021734405.1 Minisyncoccota bacterium | reverse complement strand
AGAAGCTACTGAACTTGTATTTGACATAAAATTGAATGATAATATTTTAAAATTATAGTAGCATACTAACTTTAATATTAAAATATCATCAGTTAATTTCCCATATACCCACTGGTTCAGTATATCCAGGACTAATCAGGTATTGATACATTGTTCTTTTGTAGCCGGTATTAGGGTGTTGTAGACAAGATTCTCTACCGTTCTGTACTTAACGGCAAATTCAATAAAATCATTTTTATCTACTGGAATTTGAAAACGAATGGAGGGGTACATTTTGGCTGTTACTTGATCGATGAATCTAATATCAACAGCATTCATAATGCCTTCCATTTCGTCCTTATCGAACTTGTCTTCTTCTCCAGGAACGAGGGCAGCAATATCAATCCATTTTGGCCAACTGGTCACTTTAGCAAAAAATTTAGGTTTAAAACCTTGTGACATGATTGCGTCTTTTTTGCCCCAGGGATAAACCAAGAAATACTGTTTGCCAGCATCGGCCCAGAAAAAAATACCATTAAACAACATTGCGGCTAAACCTAAAAACATAATTAGGTAAGCAACTTTCTTGTTTAAAAATTTTACGAAGGGTCGCCAGGATTCATAGTTTCTTTCTACTGCTCTTGAAACATCTCCATTTTTGTTTGCTTCTTCATACTCCTTGACAATGTTTTTAGCCATGCCTGCCATCACAAGAATGACTACTGCCACAATAATCAAAATTACACCAATAAAAGTCATGTTTACTCCTTTTTTAAATTAATAATTTTAATGAACTTTTTGTTATTTAAAAATAACTTAGTATAATAACATAAGTGAACCCTCTCCCCGCCCTAAAGGGCGGGGCTTCAGGTCTTAAGGCATACCGGAAGCATTTTGCTCTTTAATATATCTTTTTATCATTTCTTCTTGAGCTATACCCACAGTTTCGGCAAAATAGCCATCCGCCCAAAAACTATCACCCCACAAAAACTCTTCTAATTTAGGAAATTCTTTTCTTATGACTTTAGAGCTTCCCCCTTTAAACAATTGAACAACTTTAGATAATGCAATATCAGGTTTAATTTGTATTAACATGTGAATATGATCTGGCATTATCTCAAGTTCTTCAACATACCACTGATTTACTATAGCGCACTGAAAAAATAACTCCTTGAGGCGGATAGCTATTTGGCCTTTTAATAATCTTTTTCTATACTTTGGAACCCAAACCAAATGATATTTTAATCGGTGCTTAGTGCTAGCACCAGTCCAATATTTAGACATATGCTTCCAGTATGCCAAAATAGCCTCCGCTTGGCAATTACATTGCCTCGCTCCGGGTGCCATTCATCCCCAGCCTTAAAAGGCGTGGGGTTTTCTGGCAGGGGTTATAAAAATTTTGTCAAGCTTTTTTATGATTTTAAAGTTTTTTGTTTGTTTTTTATAGCTCTTGTCAGTCTGTAATGTTTTTGCTATACTAAAAATTCTAATGTTATAGAAACTATGGCTAAAATTGCTAAGAGACAATTCAAACTAGTTTCAAAGTATAAGCCCTTAGGAGACCAACCAGGGGCTATTTCAAGTTTGAAAAAAGGCATTTCTGAAGATAAGCGTTTTCAAACTCTTTTAGGAGTAACTGGTTCAGGTAAGACCTTTAGCATGGCTAATATTATAGACGGTACTACTTCTCCAGTCTTGGTTATGGCGCCTAACAAGGCTTTAGCAGCTCAGTTATATAGGGAGTACAAGAATTATTTTCCTGATAACAGTGTTAATTATTTTGTCTCCTATTATGACTATTATCAACCAGAAGCCTATTTACCCATAACTGATACCTATATTGGTAAAGAAGCCATGATAAATCAGGAAATAGACAGATTTCGTCACCAAGCTACTAGCGCGCTTTTGTCTCGCAATGATGTAATTGTGGTGGCTTCAGTTTCTTGTATATATAATCTAGGTGTACCTATAAACTACCTACAATCATCACTGCGTTTGTCTAAAGGTCAAACTATTACTAGGTCTGACCTTATATCTCAACTCATAAAGATACAATTTAGTCGTACCAATGGAGTCTTAGAAAGAGGTAATTTTAGAGCTAGAGGTGAGGTGATAGAAATTATGCCTTCTTCAAATAAGTCATATTATCGTTTAGAGTTAAAAGATCAAAAAATAGATAATTTGTATGTTATTGACGGGGTTACCTACAAAATCAAAGAAGAGTTACCTGAGATAGTAATTTTTCCAGCCAAACACTTTATTTCCACTAAACCGCAAATTGAAGCAGCTATCTCTGACATTAAAGCGGAATTAAAAGACAGGCTTAAATATTTTAAAGACAATAAGTTACTTTTAGAAGCGCAAAGGCTAGAGAGAAGGTCTCGTTATGACATGGAAATGCTTAAAACTTTAGGCTATTGTCATGGTATTGAAAACTATTCTCGTCACTTATCAGGTAAATTAGCTGGTGAAGCTCCGGACAGCCTCTTAGCCTATTTTCCTAAAGACAAAGAGGGTAAGCCTGACTTTTTAACTATCATTGATGAGTCACATATAGCTGTGCCTCAAATTAGAGGTATGTATGAAGGTGATAGAAGTCGTAAAGAAACTTTAGTTAAATATGGTTGGCGACTACCATCAGCTTTAGATAACCGTCCTTTAAGATTTCAAGAGTTTTTGGAAAGAGTGAATAAAATAATTTTTACTACTGCCACCCCAGGTAAATGGGAATTAGAAAAATCTAAAAATATTGCTAAACAAATTATTCGCCCCACTGGTCTAGTTGACCCCCCTATAACCGTGAGACCAGTGTTTGATAAGAAAAATAATTGGACGCAAATTGATGATATTGTCAGTATTGTTAAAGAAAAAATTAATCCCAAAGAAAGGGTGATTATAAACACCCTAACTAAAAGACAAGCTGAAGACTTAGTAGAGTATTTAGAAAAAACTAATATTAAATCAGAGTATTTACACTCAGATGTAAAGTTAGTAGAGAGAACTGAAGTCTTAAAAGCTTTTCGTGAAGGCAAATTTAATGTTTTAGTAGGAGTTAATTTACTTAGAGAAGGTTTAGATTTACCAGAAGTAGTTTTGGTAGCCATTTTAGACGCTGATAGAGAAGGTTTTTTGCGTAGTCGTACTTCACTTATGCAAACCATGGGTAGAGCTGCTAGAAATGTTTTAGGCCGAGTAATTCTTTATGCTGATAATATAACTGATTCTATAAGATATGCTATTCAAGAAGTGGAAGCTAGAAGAAAGAAGCAATTAGAATATAACAAGAAGCAGGGAATTACTCCAAAAACTATTGAAAAAGACATTGAGGACTTATTAGATTTTGATAGTTTTACAAAAGGTGAAGATAGTAAAAAAACTAGCAAGTCTAAGAAAACTAAATCAAGCAAAAATAATTTAAAAAAACCAAGAAATAAATTTAAATAAATTACCAAGTAAATAAAAACAGTTTTTAATCAAATTAAAAAATAAGTATTTATATATATGGACAATAATATAACTATAAAAGGGGCTAGAATGCATAATTTGAAAAATATTAGCCTTAAGATACCTCATAATAAATTAACTGTCATAACCGGAGTTTCTGGTTCAGGCAAGTCATCTTTAGCTTTTGATACTATTTTTGCTGAAGGGCAAAGACAATACGTGGAGTCTTTATCTCCGTATTTTCGTCAGTTTTTAGGTCAAAAAAAACCAGCTGATGTAGATGAAATCATTGGTTTAGCCCCTTCTATTTCTATTGATCAAAAAGCCCTAAGTCATAACCCTCGCTCCACGGTAGGCACTTTAACTGAGATATATGATTATCTTAGAGTCTTGTATTCTCGACTAGGAGAAGTTTTTTGTCCGGTTTGTGGGCATAAAATAGAGAAGCTGTCTTTAGAGGAAATTGTAGATATTATCATTTCCCAGGCTTTAAAAGCTAAAGAAACTGAGGTAGAAATATTGTCTCCACTAGTAAGGAGTCGTAAAGGTGAATATTATCAGCTTCTCTATGATTATTTTTCACTAGGCTATAGCGAAGTTATAATTGATGGCAAAAGACAAAGACTTGAAGATAAAGCTAATATAGATCCTAAGAAAAAACACAGTATTGAGTTAGTAGTAGACAAGGTAATGATAACTGATCAAACTCGACTTTTTGAAGCTATAGAAAATGCCTTAGCCTTTAGCCAAGGACTAGTTATAAGTAGATTACTTAAAAGCAACCAGGAGCATTTACTATCCTCTAACTGGACCTGCCCTTATGATAATTTTTCTTTTCCTGAAATAGAGCCTAGACTGTTTTCTTTTAATAGCCCTTCCGGAGCTTGTTCTGAGTGTCATGGCTTAGGTCAACTTGGTTTTAGAAGTCAAGTTGCTTGTCAAAAATGTCAAGGACAAAGATTAAAGCCAGAAGCTTTGTCAGTGAGAATTGAAGGTAAAAATATATATGAGCTTAGCTCGCTTAGTATTTTAGAGGTTTATAACTTCTTTAATAATTACTTTGAAAAATTAAATGAACGTCAGAAGAAAATTGCTGAAAATGTAGTTATAACCATTATAGATAGACTATATTTTCTTCTGCAAGTTGGGCTAGATTATTTAACTTTAACTAGAGAAGCTGGGACTCTCTCTGGTGGAGAAGCGCAGAGAATTAGACTATCATCACAAATTGGCTCTCAACTATCTCGAACTCTCTACGTTTTAGACGAGCCAACTATTGGGCTTCATGAAAGAGATACGGACAAGTTAATTAAAACCTTAATTTCTTTGCGAGATAAAAATAATACCGTGGTGGTAGTAGAGCATGATGAAAGAACTATTATGGCCTCTGATTATTTAGTTGATTTAGGTCCTTTAGCAGGTCGTCATGGTGGTAACATAGAAGCTATTGGTGAAACCAAAGAACTTTTAAAAGACAAGAAAAAACATCAATCACTAACTTTAGATTATTTAAGAGGGGACAAGAAAATAGAGATAGGCGAGGACAAACGTAGTCGTCGCACTGAAGAAATTAAACTTATCGGTGCTAAAGCTAATAACTTAAAAAATGTAGATGTTAGTATTCCTTTAAGAAAGTTGGTAGGTATATCAGGAATTTCTGGCTCAGGCAAGTCTTCACTACTTTATGATGTGTTGTATAAAAATTTAGCACGGATAAAAAATAAGTTAGGCAGAAATATAAAGTTGGAGAATTTAGATAAACTTATTGGCTCAGATTATATAGATAAAGTAGTGGTTATTGACCAATCACCCATAGGCAGAACTCCTAGATCAAACCCCGCTACCTATACTGGTATTTTTACCCCAATTAGAGATTTTTTTGCTCAATTACCTGAGGCTAAAGAAAGAGCCTACTCTTTATCAAGATTCTCTTTTAATTGTCCTGGTGGGCGTTGTGAGGCTTGTCAGGGGGCTGGATTTAACCTGATTGAGATGCACTTTTTGCCTGCGGTTATGGTGGAATGTGAAGTGTGTCATGGCAAACGTTTTAATAGGGAAACTTTACAGATAAAATATAAAGGCTTAAGCATTTCTGATGTTTTAAGTTTAACAATTAATGAGGCAGTAGATGTTTTTAAAGAGCAGTATCAAATAACTGATAAATTAAAAGTTTTACAAGAAGTAGGTTTAGGTTATTTGCAACTTGGTCAAAGCGCTACGACTTTGTCCGGTGGAGAAGCTCAGAGAATTAAATTAGCTAAAGAGCTCACTCATGTTCTTGGCAAAAGAACTCTATACCTTTTAGATGAACCTACGGTGGGTCTTCATTATTATGATATAGAAATGCTACTTAAGGTGTTAAATAAGTTGGTGGATAGAAATAATTCAGTTTTAGTAATTGAACATAATCTTTATATGCTTAAAGCCATGGACTATATTATTGATTTAGGTCCAGAAGGAGGCTATAAGGGTGGGGAAGTTGTAGCCTATGGCAAACCTGAACAAATTGCTAAAACTAAGGCTAGTATTACTGGCGAGTATTTAAAGGATTATTTATGAACTTAAAACAAGCTAAAGATAAATTAAAACAAGTACCAAAAGCTGCAGGTGTCTATAATTTCTTAGATGATAAAAAAGAGGTTCTCTATGTGGGCAGAGCTATTAATTTGCAAAACCGTTTAAAGCAATATTTTCAAAAGAATATTGACTCTAGAATCTCTGAAATGGTAAATACAGCTAATGACTTTATTTTCATAGCCACCAAAACCCTCTTAGAAGCAGTAATTTTAGAAGCTGAACAGATTAAAAAATATTGGCCTAAGTACAATATTGTCGACAGAGATGATCGCTCTTTCTCTTATTTAATGATTAGCAAAACTGATAATTACCCTAAGCCAATTATTATTAGAGGCAGGGAACTGAAAAAGTTTAGTCCTAAAAACGTCTGGATATTTGGTCCCTATCAATCTCAATTTGTACTCCATCAGGCTTTAAAAATAGCTAGAAGAATTTTTCCCTATAGCACCTGTGAACCTAACAGTGGTCAACCTTGCTTTGAATATCAAATTGGGCTGTGTCCTGGCACTTGTTTAGGTAAATTATCTCCTCAGGAGTATAAGGAGAATATAAAGAAGTTAGCGCTTCTATTTCAAGGCAACAAGCAAAAATTATTTAAGCTTTTAAAGCAAGATAATCCTGAAAAAATTAAAGCTTTAGAGAATTTACAAGAAGTAGCCCTGCTACAAAAAGAAAAAGACTTGTCTCAGCCTATTTTAGAGAGAATAGAAGGTTATGATATTTCTCATTTAAGCGCTAAAGAGGCCTTTGCTTCTTTGGTAGTGGCAACTAATGGAGAAATAGATAAGTCAGAGTATAGGTTATTTAAGATATCAGAGAAAAATAGTGGCGATGATCTAAGATCACTACAAGAAGCTTTAGAGAGAAGACTAAAGCATACCGAATGGCCTTATCCTAACCTTATCTTCATTGACGGTGGTAAACCCCAAATTGACTTTATTGCTAATTATTTTGATAGAAATAATATTAGAATTCCTGTGGTTGGACTCTCTAAATATGGTGGAGACAAATTAGTCTTTCCTAAAAACACTCCTAGAAACATAAAGCTTCTTATATCCAGTTTAAAACCAGACTTACAAAAGCTCAGAGAAGAAGCTCATAGGTTTAGTTTAAGCGCTTCTAGAAGGAGAAGGAGGTTGAATGTAAAATAAAAAAAGCATAGTTTAGAGATTAAACTCTTCGGGTAGCTTTTTATTCTGATAACATAAGACAATAAAAGTGTGGCAATTTAAGACTCAAACTGACATAATTATTTTTTGGTCTTTTAGATTTAAATTAATAATAATTATATATTTTTAAACTAAAAAATATTTATTTTTATTTCTTATATCAGTTGGTAAAATTAAGAACAAGTATTAATTAAAAATTATGAAAAACTATAAAATAATAGCCCTAGATGAAACAGGGAAAGCCAGCATGAATCATCAGTCAAAGACTTTCATATTGTCAGGACTTATTTTAAAAGAGTCATACCAGAAAGAATTAGAAAAGGAAATTAAAGGGCTAAAGAAAAAGTATTTTAATAATAATGATATAGTTTTACATTGTAGAGATATGATAAGAAAGAAAGGGCCATTTGCTTGTTTTAGAAAAGATCCTGATATGGAAAGAGATTTTTGGAAAGACTTGATTAATATTATAGAAAAAGAAGAATTGTCTTTAGCCTTTGTAGTTACAAACAAAGAGAAGGCTAAAAAGTTAGGATGGAATAGCACAGCAATACTTAGAAGGTCATATAATAAGATATTAGAAGAATTTGTTAAAAACTATTTATCCGACAATAAAGGTAAAATATTAGTAGAATCTGACCCTTCTCAAGACAAGTATTTAATTGAAGCACATAATAGATTACAAGGAATGGGTCTACCATCAGAAGGAATTAGTGGTTTTGAGTATAGACAACGAGTTACTTCAATAAACTTTGTTAATAAATTAAACTTTGATTCAGAAATTCAGTTAGCAGACACTTTGGCAATTATGGCTAGTCTATTTTATGACATAAAAATGGGTAAAAAAAATAATGACGATATTACCATTATTGAACAGATGATGAACAAAACTTTGCTTGATAAAAAGATTGAAGATCAAGATAGTAAAAACATTTTTGAAATATTAGTATAAACAAAAAAGCTAGTCATGGCTATCCGCACATATACTAACTTTTTATAATAATATTATATACTACTTCAAAATATTTGTAAATCCCTTTGCACGATTGTGTCAATTATCAATAGAAATGTCATACTTGATAATTTGCCCAAGACTTTTAAAGAAAATCAATTCAAGGGAGACGCTGTTGTCGTTTCTGGACCACTAAAGCTAAAGTCTGTAGGTCTTTTGAGGAAAACTAACTTTTTCAAAAAACTTATTTTAAGTGGACAAAAAATGTCCCCTCTTTTTTTACCCTTGAATAAAAATATTAATTTAGATAAGATTAAACTAGTGAAATTAATTGGTGTTTAACAAAAAAATATAACAAATGGAAAAAAGAAAGACGCATTGGTATCTTAGGCCTATGGATGCTTTTACCAACAATGCTTTAGCTAGGTATTTGTCTGAAAATGCTAAAGATTTAAATCCGGCAGAGATTAAAGTGGCAGGTGGTGCATTTTTAGCTTATGGCGTAGAATATGAAACTATTGCTAAAATGCAAAAAAGCCAAGCAGACCAGGACTTTAGTTTCAAGATCTATCGTCGCCAGGGTAATGGTCAAATTCAGGCTGTAGATTTAAACGCTTTAAGTAAAAAAAAGCGAATAAAATCTGCTATGTAAAAAGGTAAGTCGCTTGTAAAAGAGCGACTTTTATTTATCATTTAGCTAGCTTATAACAACTATTACTTTATTTTCTAAAAACTAGTATTAGTCTTTTATTTTTTAAAAGTTTATGTTAAAATATGGTTACCTTTTTGATTATTTTAGATTTTATGCTTTTGCCTAATTTTTTTAAAAAAGAACCAATCTTAGATAAATTACCTGAGCCACTAGAGAGGATAAGTGGCTTAGTAGCCAAAGAGCCGAATAAGCAAGCAGCTTTGCGATTAGCCTATAATTTAGTTTCAGAAAAATTTCCAGGTTTTAGAATAAGGATGTTTGCTCTTTTTTGGATTATTTTCTATAAAGATCTTGATAGGTTAATGCAGGAGAGGTTTCTTTTTTGTACCCAGGTTAATTATATTTTAAGAAATGTTTTAATAAACAGTGGTTGGTATAAAGATGAAGATATACAACTAAAATGGAGTTTAGTTTGGTATGTAGTTCCACACCAGTATTTAAAAATTAGGGTTTCTGAAAATGAATATATGAACATTGATCCGTGGGCTAGAAGGCTGGGAATAAAGTTTGGGGACTACCTTTATGGCTTTCACGGTTAAAAGTCTTTGGTACTTATTTTTTTTGTGCTATAATATTTTTATCTAAATTTAAATTTTTATTATAAAAACTATGTGGAAAAAAATTGTTTTAATCTTATTAGTAGTTTTGCTCTTAGTGGGCGATGGTTTCTTGGTAGCAGATATGCTTAAAGGTGGAAATTTAATGGTAAATATTATTACCATTGTTATTACTTTACCTTTAATTATTTATTTCATAAGTTTTTATTCCAAATCAGAATATTACTAGTAGATAAACATTAGTTTTATACTCTTTAAAATCAAAGCTCTACAATAGCTTTGATTTTTATTTTCCCCCGTGTTAAGCTTAAATTAACTTTAAATTATTTAAATAATAAAAATATGGAGGAACAGAAAAAAAAGAAAAAGAGTTGCTTAAAGAGAATTAAGAAGGGCTTAAGTATTTTAGCTATTTTATATGTGGCTTTTAAGAAGTATCAGGAATTAAAAAAACAGAAAAAAGATAGCAAATAGTTATATATAGTAATAAAATTGAAATTAATAAATTCTTGTTTTTTAATAATTAAATAAAAAAGAGAGGTGTGTATGTTAAAATCAGATGCTATTACCACTGCCGTTTTATTAGACACCAACGTCTTATTATCTGACTCTGGTTCTTTAGAGCACTTTTCAAAGAACAATGTAGTTTTTCTAGCTTTGCAGGTTCTTTTGGAGCTGGATAAGTTAAAAAATGATCCTGAAATTGGCTCTACAGCTTCACAGGTTAGTCGTATTATTGAAAACTTACAACTAACAAAAGAAAACTTTTTTATTGTTAAAGAATTAAAAAAAGATGCTTTTAAAAATTTTTATGACCCGCAAAATAATGATCATAAAATTTTAGCTGCTTTAGCTTTTTTACTTAACCTGAAAAAAAGACATCAGATTAAATCAGATTACAGTTCTTCTTTGACTAAAGTTAATAAAATAAAATTAATTAGTCAGGACCGAAACTTGCGTATTATTGCTAGAGAGCTTTTTTCATCGTATTCAGACTTGCTGGAAATAGAGGATTACAAAAGAAGCGTAGCAAAAGTTTCGGAGATAGTTTCTGAGAAATTAAGAATAATAAAGGATCCAGGGGGAATCATAAGCCAGGGAGGGGAAAATTATTTTCCCTATAAGGAAAAGGTTTTTGGTAAATTATTTGAAAATCAAGGAATTTTGTGCTCTGCTAGTGGAGATAAGGATAGTCTAGATTGTTTTGGTCTAATTCGCCAGGGAGACAAAATGGTAATGCTCAAAGCTGATCTTTATGCTAGTGGAATTTCGCCTTTTAGTAATGGTGAAGGTAAAAATTGGCAACAGTATTTTGCTTTGCAACAGCTTTTAAACCCAGCCATTAAAGCAGTCTTTCTAGTTGGCGGGGCAGGTTCAGGTAAAACTCTTTTGGCTTTAGCAGCCGGTTTAGAACAAAAAAATCACAAAAATAACGGTACTTATAGTTATAAGTATTTGCGTATTGCTAGGCCACCTGAATTTGTTGGCAAAGATCACGGCTATTTACCTGGAGATTTAGAGGAGAAACTGCATCCTTGGAATTATCCTTTTATTCAAAGTCTAGAATTTATTGACAAGAAACTGAGAGATAAAACAACTAATCTTAAAAAATATTCTTCAGTTCTTTGGTCTAATACTTTCGGGTCTGATGATTTTACTTTTGAGAGTGTGCCACTTTGCTATATACAGGGTAATACTTTTCACGATACTTTTTTAATCGTTGATGAGGCGCAAAATTTAAGTGAACATCAAATAAAGGTAATTATGACTAGAGTAGGTGAAAACAGCAAAGTAATTTTTACTGGTGACCCTGAGCAAATAGAAAACCATTTACTTACACCTGAAACTAGCGGATTGATGGTGGCAATACACAAATTGAAAGGTAACCGTTTGGTTTCCTATACTATCTTGAATCATCTGGTTAGATCAGAGATTTCAAAGATAGCAACTAAGTTAATTTAAAACTTTTAGTGGCTCAAATTAGAGCCACTTTTTATTTTTAAGAAAATGTTGTAAAATATAGAGTAAGCTGATAAAAAGCTTTTAATTAAAAAATATGTCAAAGACTCAAATTATTTTTTCTGAAAAACAAAGACAAAAACCTTTTTGGGTGTGGTTAGTTTTAGGCGTGGTGTTTGCTATTTTTCTCTATACTTTTATAATGCAAATAGTTTTTAATTCTCCCGTGGGCAATCAGCCAGCTTCTGACTGGGTGCTTTATTTAAACTTAGTTTTAATTCTACTTTTAGGCTACCTATTCCATTTTATAGGTTTAAATTTAGAGGTAAGGGAAGACGCTATATATTACAAGTTTACTCCTTTTCATTTAAAATGGCGTCAAGTAGCTTTTTCTCAAATTAAAAAGGCTTATGTTAGAACTTATCACCCTATAACTGAATATGGTGGTTGGGGTTGGCGCTTAGGTGTAGGAGGCCAGGGAAGAGCTTTGACAGTGAAGGGTAATAAAGGTTTACAGGTAGAGCTTTTAAGTGGAAAAAAGATACTTTTTGGTACTCAAAAACCAAAAGAATTAGATCAGGCTATACCTAATAACTTAAAATAATTAAGAATTAAATATTAATTAATTTTTTTAATATGGCTAAAACTAAAAAACTTTATCGTAGCTCTAAAAATCGTGTCCTTTTTGGCGTTTGTGGAGGTTTAGGTGAATATTTTAACCTTGATGCAGTAATTTTTAGGTTGTTATTTGTAGCCCTTCTTTTTGGTGGAGGCTCTGGTCTAGTTATATATATTCTTTTTGCTATTATTATCCCACCAGAAGAAGAAGCTAAAAAATAGCTTAAATTAAATAATTAACTCAGAAATATATGAGAATAAGCAGTTTTAGAAAAACAATACTTATCTCGTTAATAATTACCTTATTTCTACCTTTAAGTCTTAAAGCGCAAGAAACAGATTTTGAATTTTTAGACTTAAGCTCTTTAACTGAACAAAAGCTAGAAATTATGCCAGAAAAATATTTAGGCTGGTCAGGTTTGTGGCAACAATTTAAAGAAAATATAAGCCTAGCTTTAACCTTTAATGATTTAAAAAAAGCAGAAAAGAAATTGCTTTATGCTGAAAATAGGTTAAGAGCTGGGGGAAAACTTTTGCAGACAAGCAATGAAGCCAATAAAGAAAAAGCTATTAAAATAATTTCTCAAGCTGATAGCTATAAATATAGGCTTAGCTCCTATAACCCTGAAGACTTAGATAAGTTATGGCAGGAAAATACCGAAGAGGAGATAGCAGTCTTTTTAAAAGACTTAAGCGCTCATCAAATTAATAAGTCACTACTATGGAGTCAGGCAGAGTCTGTCCTGCCTTTATCTGGCTTAGACAAGTTAAATAGTTTAAGATCTGAGACAGAAACTAAAGATTTAATTTTTTTAAGTGAACTGCAAAATAATTTAAAAGATAAACAAGATTTAGCTATAGAGTTAGAAAAAGCTAGTCAAGTAGTTAAAAACTTTAAAAATTTAAGAGAAGAATTTGTGGCTAACAATCAGCCACTTTTAAAAAAGCTACAAAAGTATCAAGATGAGGAGGTTACCAGTTTTTTAGAGGAAAAACTGGCAAATTTGCAAACAGAAAAGAAAGCAACTTTTACAACTATTATTAACTCTGAGCCACAAGTTTTAAGAAAAAACGAAACTGAAAAGGAAATTAAATCTAAACTACAAAATATAAAAGAGTCTACTCCTCTAAACCAAGAAAACAATCAAGCAGTTAAAGCCTCAGCTCAAACAGAAAACTACTTAGAAGATTTTAAATCTAGCCCTGAGTATCAAAAATTTTTACAAAATATTGATAGCTCCTGGCGTTATAGGGAGGCTAACGAGAGCCAAGGCGAGCTAGCTGAATAATTAAAAATTTAATTTAAAACCTATGTTTAAAAGCAAAGATTTTAACTTTTTTAATCTCTTAATACTAGTCTCTCTTTTTGCTGTCTTTTCTCTACTCTTTGGCTTTTTAGGTGCTTATATGTTTAATTTAAGTAAAGTGGATAAGCCTTTAGTTCTAGAGTCAGAGTTGTCTGAGCTAGGCAGTCAAGAGGTTACACAAGTCTTAAAAGAAGAGTCAGCTGTAATTTCTGTAGTGGAGAGAGTTTCGCCAGCAGTGGTTTCTATTGTGGCTAGCAGAGACCTTTCTAATGTTAGAGAAGATTTTTCTCCACAAGAAGAGTATTTTTTTAGAGAGTTTTTTGGGGAGGATTTTAATTCTTTGTTTCCTTCTAACCCTGACTCAGGTAGTCAGGAAGTTAGCTCTGGCAGTGGCTTTATTATCTCTAGTGATGGTTATATAGTTACCAATGGTCATGTGGTTGATGACCCTAGCTTAGATTATTCTGTAGTTTTAAGTAATGAGACAACTTATGAAGCTAAAGTTTTAGATGTAGATCCTATTACTGATTTAGCAGTTTTAAAAATAGAAGCTAGTGATTTACCTACGGTAGAGTTAGGAGAGAGTTCTGAGCTAAAGGTTGGTCAAACAGTTATAGCTATTGGCAATGCTTTAGGTGAATTTTCTAACACTGTTTCCACTGGTGTTATTTCAGGTCTGTCTAGATCAGTAGTGGCTGGTAGTTTTAATGAGGCTGAACAGCTTATAAACGTTATTCAAACTGATGCCTCTATTAATCCTGGTAACTCAGGTGGACCTTTATTAGACATCTCTGGTAAGGTTATAGGTATAAATACAGCTATTGTTAGAGGAGCTCAAAATATTGGCTTTGCTATTCCAGTAGATAGTATTAAAGGACCAATAGATAGTGTTAAAGAAACTGGAGAAATCGTTCGTCCCTGGTTAGGGGTCCGTTATATTAATATAAGTGATAGTTTTGCCCAAAAAAATAATTTAGAAGTAGATAAAGGAGCTTTAATTGCTAGAGGGGATAATCGTGAAGATTTAGCTGTTATGCCTGGCTCTCCAGCTGATAAAGCCGGGTTGAGAGAAAATGATATTATCTTAGAGGTAAATGGTGAAGAAATTAATGAAAAGAAACCTTTAGTGTATTTAATTTCTAAATATAGTCCGGAGGATAAAATAACTTTAACTATTTTAAGACAAGGAGAGAAACAGTCTTTAGAAGTTGTTTTAGGTAGCCGAGATAATTAATAATATGAGAAAAAAACTTTTTTCTTTTAAATCAAAGTTTAATTTTATAGACTCTTTAAACAAATGGGTTGGTTCTTGGTCTTTTTTAGTTATTCATGTTATTTGGTTTTATATTTGGCTGCACTATAGATTAGATATAAATAGTTTAACTATGATTGTTTCTTTAGAAGCAATTATTTTAATGATACTGCTACTTATGGCACAGAACCGTCAAAGTATTAAAGATGATTTAAGAGATGAAGCTGATTTGCAAGCTGATTTAGAGTCTATAGAGTTAGAAAAACAAGTTTTAAAAGAGGTTAAAGCTTTAAGAAAAGAGTTAAAAGAATTAAAAGAGTTAAATAAGTTAAAAAGTTATAAATAAAATTTAAGTGCTTTTAGCTAAAATAAAAATAGCTCTGATATATTCAGAGCTATTGTGTTTTAGAGAAGTAATTTTTTTACAGTATCTAGTCCTAATGGCATTAAAATAAATTCTATGCCAATAGGGTCAGATTTCTTTTTGTTTTTTTGCCTCTAATATTGTTGATAAAGATTTCTTTACCCGAGTTTAGTGACGAAGCTAAGTTTTTTAACATGTAAAAGGAGTAATGGCTGGCTAGTCCTAAGTAAATAACTTTTTTAATATTTTCCCCGCTTTCTTTGATTTTTTCCTTACGTTTTGACCAAGGCACCCATTCAATTATGGCGTCCTGGTTACTGTGTCTTTTTTGAGTATGATCTATTAATACTTTAAAGGCTCTTAACTCATCACCTGAGTTTTCATGATAAATCATTAATATTTTTTCCATTTTTCAGCTGGGTTTATTGTTAAAGAAAATGTTTCTATCTTGTAGGGGGATTATAGACGAAGTAATTTTTTAAGTCAAACCTTCTTTAAGGCTGGTTTTATTGGCATAATTTAAAAAATAGTGTATAATGTAATTATAATTAATTATTTACCCTTGCTATTTATATAGCAAAGGTTAATTTAAAAATTATTATGGCAAAGATGACCAAGTCACAAATCTTAGCTGCCTTAGCTGAGAAGACAAATTTAACCAAGAAAGACGTAACTAGCGTCTTAGATGCTATGGCTGAGTTAGGCTATAGTGAAGTAAAGAAAAGCGGGGAATATTTAGTTCCAGGCTTTGGGAAAATGGTGAAAGTAAAAAGAAAAGCTAGAAAAGGAAGAAATCCTATGACTGGCGAAGAAATCAAAATCCCAGCTAAAACTGTAGTTAAATTTAGACTTTCAAAAGCAGCTAAAGATTCAGTTGCTTAAGTAAAGGCTTATCTATACAAAAGTAAAGCTCCCTAAAGAGGGGCTTTATTTTTTTTGGTTTTTATGTATAATATAGACCTGAACTTTAAAAACTTAAAAATTATGCCTAACAAACAGAATGAAATAATTAGTCTATTGGCTAACATTGATGACTTCGCAACCAGAGAGGCCATAGAAGAGGCTATAGCGGTCGTAAGCTCCTCTAAAGCTCCTTTAAGGCGAGAAAGAATTATAGAGATAATAGATTTCTATATTAAACTACAAGATGCTTCTTTGGAGATGTATCGCAATGAAATTTCAAATTTAGCTACCTTGTTGGCTGAAATTAGCAGGAACAAAAATTGGAAATTAAAATAGATGGATTTATAAATTAATTTTCAGTTAAAACAAATATTTTAGGTCTTTAACATAAAAAAGGAGAGAGTTAATGAAAAAGCATCAGAAACAAAGTGAATTGCAACTTTTAGAAATTGATCGGAAGATTCTAGAAATTGAAAACAACAGTGATTTTATTGTCCCAATTTTTAAGCTGGGTTATGATGATATACCTATAGATCGGCAAATTCCTAAGCAACAAAAAGCTGTTTATACAGTAATTGTAAGATTACAAGAAGAAATTTTTAAACTCAAGCAAGCTTTAGTGCAAGGGAGAATTGATCAATTTGAATTTCTTTTAGCTGTGTCAAGTTTAGAATTGCACTTAGATGCTTTAAGAAGCACCTTTTGGCTTTCGCTTCAACCTTTTTTTGAGGGTTGGTTAAGGCCTGGCTGGAATCAGTTAACGATTAAAGAAAATTTTAGTCTTTGCATCTCTTTTTCCCCCAGCAATTTTAAAGGCGAAAAAAAAGTTATTAATTTGAGCTTGCCTGACTAAAAAACAAATTTTAAAATAACCACCTACTAAGGTGGTTTCTTTTTTTAATATTAAAATATTTATAATTTAAAAATTATATTTTTAAATTTTCAACATCCGATACCAGAGATAAGTTTTATATATTTCTTTAGAACCAGTTTTTAAATTAATAAGTTTTTTCGTCTTAAACTTTTCATTCTAACTCGTTTCTATTTTTAGTTATTTGTTTCTATTTTTTTTCTCAATTATATTTTTTTCTAATTGGTCTAAATATTGTCCTAAACCGTATTGATAGAATTTATTTTTTAACTTAATATTAGTTTGTAAAAAAATAACCACAGAGATAAAGTCAACAAAATATCTCTCATTTACAATCTTAAATTCCACGGTTAAATTCTTAATAGCACGCCTAATGGTTCTATTGCCAATACCACAAATTTTGGCTGCTTCAGATATAGAAAGCCAAATAGGATTATGTGTTTCCAATTTGTTTTTATCTTTTTTCATTTTTTAGACTTTAGTCAACAGTTTCTTTGACTAAAGTAATAATATTATTAACATTTAGTCAAGGTTTTAGTGGCTAAAAAGTGGAAAATAACTAGAAGTTTAGTCAACAGTTTCTTTGACTAAACTTTTTAAATATTTATTTTAGTCAAGAGTTTCTTTGACTAAAAATCAATAAATTTATAGAAATCAGATATTTACAGGTTTAGTCAATGTTTTCTTGGACTAAACTTCTTTATTTAATGTTTACACAATTTTAAACAAAAATCAAGGGCTGGAAGTAGGGAGGTACTTAATTTTAATTTTTAAGTATAAAAATTATATATTTACTTGGCTAAAGTTTTTTAGTAACTTTTTTATGTTTTTAACGTAAGCTATACTAGAGACTGCTTAAGCGGTTTTTTTACCTTAGATAAATATTTAAAACAGTAATTTTTAAACTTGATTTTTTGCCTTTTAGTTGTTATATTTAAATAGTGATTAAGCAGGGTGATTAGACCTGTTTTATTTATCTTATACAATAATGTCCCAAGCTGTATTTAAAAAATTTAAAGAGGATAATTTAAATTCACGAGCTAAACGTCAAGATCAAGAGGCTTTTGTAGAATTATATAGTCTTTATGTAGATGATGTTTTTCGTTTTGTCTATTTTAAATTAGGGCATAAAGAAGAAGCTCAAGATCTTACCAGTTCGGTGTTTTTAAAGGCCTGGGACTATATTTCTAAAAATAGTATTAACAAAAATAAAAGCTTAAAAGCTTTGTTTTACAAAATAGCTAGAAACTCTATAGCTGATTACTATCGCCAATCTAAAGGCGGGGAGTTCTCTTTAGACCACGAGTCTTTTGATTTAAAAGTTAGCTCACAAATGGATGTTAGTTCCGAAGTTGAAGCTAAACTGGAGCTAGAGAGAGTAATGAAACTTTTAAATAATTTAAAAGATGATTACAAAGATATTATTATCTTAAGACATATAAACGAGCTTAGCTGGGAAGAAATTTCTCAAGCCACTGGTAAAAGCAAAGGTAATTTAAGAGTGCTTCTACATAGAGCCTTAAAGGCTTTAGAAGCTGAGGATGAGAAAAGTCGTAATTTATAGTGTTTTTATTTTCTTAAATTAATAATCAAGAGTGTAACATTTTTTCAATTTCAACGAATACTATAGTGTAAAGCATTTTTATGGCTAAAAAAATTACTCAACAACTTAAGAATTTACAAAGCATTAAAGCTGACGACACTTGGAAGAAAGATAGTCGCGATTTTTTGTACTCTAAGATTTCTATTGAAACCAAAAATGTTAATCGTTTAAATTTCTCTTTGCTCTGGGCAAGAGATTTTTTTAAAGCCATTAGCCAACCAGCTTTTGCTTTAGGAGCTTTTGTATTAATTCTTTTAACCGGAGTAATTTTTAGTCATCCTTTCTTAGGACAAGCCATGCCCAATGATTCTTTATATATTGCTAGAATAATTAGCGAGAAGGCTCAAGTTAATATGACTTTCAATAGTGAGTCTAGAAATAAGTTAACTGCTAAGTTTGCTTCTGACCACGCTAAAGACATTACTGCAGTTTTATCTGATCCAGAATTTAATCATCAAGATAATGAAAAAACAGTAGCTAAATTAAATGAAAGTTTCAAAAAGGAATTACAGGTAGTAAAAGACAGTTTAGGTAAGATGAGTCCAAAAGATGAGAGTAGAAATAATGAAGGTGATAATGTTAAAAGTCAAGAAGACGACGAGTCTTTAGTTTTTGCTGTTGATCTAAGTAAAGATGAAAATGGTTTGGAAATTAGTTCCAGTGAAGAAGTTGAAGGAGGAGACACTGAAATAAATAATGATAATAGCGTAGGAGATAATAAGGTTGATAGCAGTGATAGCGATAGTTTAAGTGATTTAAATGAAGAGGGTCTTGAAGATAGCTCAATTGTTAGTTCTAGCACTTTAGTGGCTACTAGCACTGAGCCAATAGAGGTAGAACCAACCGATAAAGATGATGAGACTGGTAAGACTTTAGAGGATGCAGAAAACCTGTTTGATCAAGCTAAATATAATGAGGCTTTAGAAAAGTTAAATGAGTTAGATAAGATAATAAATACTGAAGAGGAAACTTTAAAGTTAAATACAGAAGAGCAAAATCATGCTAGTTAATTTATGTCCATAGAAAGATTAAATTTAGCAAGTAGCGAGAGTTCCGATATACTGACTAATGAACATTTGCTTAGATATGAACTAGCCAGACAGTTCTCTGACAATAAAATAATTTTAGACCTAGCCTGTGGATCGGGTTATGGCTCTAATATATTAGCAGAGAAGGCTAAGCAAGTAATTGGTGTTGATATAGACAGTGAAGCCATAAAGGAAGCTAGGACTAAATATTTACACAGCAATTTAAGTTTTGAAGTGGTTAGTGCTTTAAGGCTTGGTTTAGACTCTAATAGTGTGGACTTAATAGTTTCTTTAGAAACCGTTGAACATTTTGAGCAAAAAGACCAGATTAAGTTTCTACAAGAGCTTAAAAGAGTCTTAAAACCAGATGGACTACTTATCATGTCTACGCCTAATAGTTTAGCTTCTAAACACAGAAACCCTTGGCATTTAAAAGAGTTAAATGAAAAAGAATTTATCTCTCTACTAATTCAAGAGTTTAAACATATACAAGTTCTTTATCAGGGCACTGCTATGGCCTCAGTTATCTCTAATAGAGAAACTCCGGCTGTAGATAGCTTAAAAGCTAATATTAGCTCTCATATTAAACCTAAGTATTTTATAGCCTTAGCCTCTAATACGCATTTAACTAGGTTTATAGGAGAAAGAAGTTTAGACTTAGCTTCTTTAAATGGTTTAGCCTGGCAGAGGAAAGAAAATAATTTAGGCTATAGGTTAATGGATTGGTGCTATTACAGATTAAGTAGCTGTAGCAAAAGGTTGAAGAAATTAAAGAAATAGAAGTATAAGTTTTCAAGTTAGTGTGAGTTTAACAGTTGATTAAATTTAATCAGTTGTTAAATCCACGTTAAGTGGAGGAGCAAGGGATGTAAAGGTCGATTTCTAGATTTTCTAGAAGTCCCTGAGCTAATTAATAATTTATATTAGGCTTTTTCAGTTCTGTTTCTTACATCGATTAAGCTTTTCTCCACACTTATGCTTGTAAGCAAAGAGTGTGGAAAAAATAGGCCCATGCATATTTCTTCTACTGCTTATAACTATAAGTGTGTGGGGAAGCGGGATTCCGATCGATTTAAGAAAAAACAAACTGATAAAGCCAATCTAATTGTATAAATGTTTATTCCTAATTACTGGTCTAGACATTAATATAATTAACCCTATTATTTTATGAACAAATTACGCAAAATTTTTACTATCAGCGTAATGGTACTTACAGTAGTTGTAATGAGTGGTGCTTTAATGGCTCCTAATGCCAATGCATCTGCTCAAGCCGGAGATCTTATTAAGATGGACGGGATTAGTGCTGTATATTACTTAGGCGATGATGGTAAAAGATACGTATTTCCTAATGAGGCTACCTACATGTCATGGTATTCTGATTTCAGTGGAGTAGTTACTATTCCAGCTTCTGAACTTCAGAGTTACCCTATCGGCGGCAACGTTGTAATGAGAGCGGGTGTCAAATTAGTGAAAATAACAACAGATCCAACTGTTTATGCAGTTGGACCAGATGGCATGCTTCACTCAATCGTAAGCGAAGCTAATGCTATCGATTTATACGGAGCTGACTGGGCTTCTATGGTTGTAGATGTTCCAGATGCTTTCTTTACTAACTACGAAGTTGGTTCTCCTTTAACTGTAGGAGAATATCCAGCTGGTCAGTTACTAAAAATGGAAGGCTCTAACGATGTATATTACTTTGATGGCACTGACTACAGAATGTTTGCTAGTGAAGCTGCTTTCTTAGCTAATAACTTTAGCTTTGATGATGTAGTAACTACTGACATGAGCTTTACTGCTTCAGGTGCTACTATTTCAGGTTTTGAAGCTGAATTATTTGATCCAGCTCAAAGTGGTACTACTGGTGGTGGAGACATCTCTGCTGGTACTGGCTTAAGTGTAGCTTTATCAGCTGCTACCCCAGCTGCTTCTACTATTCCTAGTGGAGCAACTGCTGTACCTTTCACTAAATTTAACGTAACTGCTTCTAATGATGGTGAAATCATCATTGACGCTCTTGATGTTAAAAGAGAAGGTGTAGGCGCATCATCTGAAATCAGCAAACTTTACATTTATGAAGGTGATACTCGTATTGGAAATGGCAGAACTATTAATTCAAGCACTCAAGTAGCTACTTTCTCTAATTTAAATTACACTGTTCCAGCTGGTATGACTAAAACCCTTACTGTGGTTGCAGACATTGCTGCTGGTGACCAAGTTGGTAATCATAAATTAGGTGTTGTTAACGCTTCTGCTATTGATGCTTCTGGCGCTACTGTAAGTGGATCTTTCCCAATGTTTGGTAACACTATGAGCCTTTCTTCTACTGATGTAGGTGGAGTTGATATTGAAGGATCAAACTCTTACACAGTAAAGACTGGTAAAAATAATGTTAAAATTGGTAGATTCACTGTTTATGTAAACAATACTGAAGATGGTTTAGTAAAATCTTTAAGATTCTACAACAGTGGTAGAAAAATTCTAAGCAATCTTGAATTATATCGTGGTGGTGACATGGTTGCTACCGGTACCCAAGATGGTGATTACTTTACTTTTACTTTAGACAATCCAATTTTAATTGAAAAAGGACAAAGTTCAGTATTTACTCTTCAAGGCGATATCGTAGATGCTAGAAACAATGACATTGCTTATCTATATATTAGATACAGCACTGACGTTGAAGTTGAAGGCCAAACTTATGGCTACAACTTATTACCTACCTTATCAATTAATAGTGGTACTTCTACTATAATTGATGAAATTTCAAGCACTAATACTGTTCAAAAACAGACTATTACTGCTGAAGCTGGACAAGTTACTTTAAGCTATAATGGTCCAGTAGCTACTAACGTAGCTAAAAACAGTTCAGATGTAGTGTTAGTAGATTTCTCTATTACTGCTGGATCTGATGTTGAGGTAGAAAATACTAGCCTTATCATTTATGATGAGGATGGCTCAAATGATGATGATATTTCTAACTTAGAATTAGTTTGTGACGGCACTATTATGGCTGAATGGGCAAACTTCACTGAAGCTTCTGCTGGTACAACCGTATCAGACACTTCAGTTTGGAGCATTTCTGCTAATGACACCATGAACTGCCAAGTTCGTGTTGACATTGAAAACACTAAGGATGAAAATGATTATGTTAAAGCTTCTATTGATGTTGACAACTGGAC
>JAIPJA010000014.1 GCA_021734405.1 Minisyncoccota bacterium | reverse complement strand
CCACACCATTAATAGATAATTCATTTCCAGATTCAACATCAGCTTGAAGCGGATAGCCATTATTATCATTGTAATAGAGCTCTAAAGCGGTTTGAATTTGCTTAATATCAGCCACACGTTTAGCATCTCTAGATTTTTGTCTAGCGCTATTTAAAGCTACCACTGACATAGTTGAAAGTAAACCAATAATGGCAATTACTACCAACAACTCTATCAAAGTGAAACCTTTTTTCTTCATATTTTTTAAAAATTTTTAAACTTATTATTATAAATTATATCAATTAAAACCAGTGAAAACCTTGCCTTCAACTTATTATTTTTTATTATAACACTTTTTAAAAAAGGTAGCAATAAAAAACTTTTTATTAGAAATTACCTGCTAAATTATACATAGGCAAAATAACCGCTGCTACCATTATACCTACCCCAACCGCCATAACAATCATAATTAAAGGTTCAAGTATAGTGGTTAAATTAGCTAACATATTATTAATTTCTTTGCTGTAAAAATCAGTAATAGTATCTAAGACATCATCTAATTTACCAGCTCTTTCTCCGATAGCCATCATGTGGGTAACCATATTAGGCATATATTTAGAGCCTTCAAAAGCACTAGTTATAGAATTACCATCACTTACCTCAGCTAAAGTTTCATAAATTAAAACTTGATAAACATGGTTTCTTACTACCTTAGCCGAAATATCTAAACTCTTAGTAATACTTACCCCACCTTTTAAAAGTGTGCTTAAAGATCTGGTAAAGCGAACTATATATATTAATTTAAAAAGTTTGCCAAAAATAGGAATTTGCACTTGAAAATAATCAAACATCTTTCTTCCTAAAGTGCTTTTCAAAAAATACCTAAAAGCTACACCTAGACCAGCCGCAACTATAAGAATATAAATAATATATTTTTCCATAAAATTAGCCACAGCTATAACTATCTTGGTTGATAAAGGTAACTCTGTTCCGGTTTCTTGTAAAACACTGGTGAGCTTAGGAATAACAAAAACCATCATCACAATACCAACAGCCACCAAACCACTGATAATAAAAGCTGGATAAATCATGGCATTTTTTATTTTAGCTGTCATCTCATAACTTTTCTCTATTTCATCAGCTAAATAATTTAAAACCTCATCTAATTTACCAGAAGTTTCACCTGATCTAATAATATTAATATAAAACTCACCAAAAACACTTTTTCTTTTAGCCATAGCATCTGAAAGCAAAGCGCCACTGTCAACCTCGTAAGCAATTTCTGATATAAGTTTTTGTAAAGATATATTTTTAGTTTGATCTACTAAAGTAATAAGAGATTCAACTATAGTAACATTAGCAGTAATCATTACAGAAAATTGTCTAAAAAATATTACTAAATCCTTAGCTTTTACCGGGTTTATAAATAACAAAATTTTAGACTCCAGGTTATGAGTAACTTCGGTTAATTTTTCAACTGAAAGATTTTTTTTAGCCAATTTAATTTTAACATCAGATTCATTGAACGCAACAATATTACCGCGCGCAACCCGGCCTTTTTC
Source organism: Minisyncoccota bacterium (assembly GCA_021734405.1). Lineage (GTDB taxonomy): Bacteria > Patescibacteriota > Patescibacteriia > Patescibacteriales > UBA12465 > JAIPJA01. The sequence continues at coordinate 21,767 of JAIPJA010000014.1, read as the reverse complement.
TGCGTCTCTGGCTTTATAACGATAAATAGGCATATTAAACAGTAATTACACGTAAAACTTCATCTAAACTAGTGGTTCCTTTTAAAACTTTAAGATAACCATCTTGCTTAATGGTAATAAAATCTTGAGTTTTTCTTACTTCTTCTAAGCCAATATGTTCTTCTTTTTCTATCATTAATCTAATTGGCTCTAAGATCTCAACTACCTCGGCAATAGCTAACCTACCCTTGTAACCTATATTATCACAACGTGAACAACCTTTGGCTTGATATATTTTCATGTTAGCTATGTCTTCTATTTTTGCCTCTCCCATTTCTTCCTTCCAAATTCTCTCTGGTAAATTTTTCATTTCATTTATAAAATCTTCCTTAATTTTATCATTAATATCAACTGCTTCCTTACAGTGTTTACATAATTTTCTAGTCAATCTTTGTGAAAGGGCGGCCTTTAAGGTAGAGGCTAAAAGAAAAGGCTCAACATTCATATCCATTAAACGTAAAATTGTGCTAATAGCATCATTGGTGTGAAGAGTTGAAAGTACAAAGTGACCAGTTAAACCAGCATGCACTGATAGCTCAGCTGTTTCTTGATCACGAATTTCTCCCACCATAATAATATCTGGGTCTTGACGCAAGAAGGAACGCAATCCTGAACCAAAAGTATAACCAATTTTAGGTCTTATCTGAGATTGATTTACACCTTCTAGTTGATACTCTACTGGATCCTCTAAAGTAGAGATGTTAACACCTTCTTGATTTAAAATGTGTAATAAGGAATATAAAGTGGTGGTTTTACCCGAACCTGTAGGACCAGTTACTAAAAAAATTCCATTAGTTTTTAAAATATTTCTCTTTATAACTCGCAGTACATGCTTATTAAACCCTAATAATTCTATCTTAACACTAGTAGCTGAACTATCTAATATACGCATTACTACTTTTTCATGGCTACCGCTAACTGGTAGGGTAGAAACACGAAAATCTATTTTTTTGCCATCAACTATAAGTCTAATACGTCCGTCTTGTGGAACTCTGGTTTCGTCTAATTTTAATTTAGACAATACTTTAATACGAGCCACCACTGCATTATGAATGTGCTTAGGTAGCACCAAAGAAGTTCTTAAAATTCCATCTACACGATAGCGAACTCGGCTTTCTTTTTCAAAAGGCTCAATATGAATATCTGAAGCTCCGCCATCTACGGCATGCCGAATAATTACTGATACTATCTTAGCCACCGGTGCACTATCAATATCAGCGCTATCAACTAAGTCCTCTGAGTCCTCATCAATTTCTAATATCCCCTCTCCTTCGCTCTGCGCGCGACTTTCTAAAGCGCTGGAGATCTCTTCCTCAATCTTTTGATATTGTTTAAATAACTTATTAAAACTACTTCTAGAAATTAAAAAATATTTAATTTGCAAACCTGACTCCTTAGCTAAAAAGTTAACTGCTTCCATGGCCTTTAAGTTTGGAGAAACTAAACCAATAGCAGCTTCCCTATTATTTTTTTCAAAGCACACAATGGAATAAGTTTTAGCTACATCTTCGCTAATAAAATTTAAAATATCCTCGGAAATTTTTAAATTTAATAAATTCTTATACTCTAAACCATAAATCTGTGCTCTATATTGAGTAAGTTTTTCCTCTTCTATAACTTTTTCGTTAAGTAAAATCTTAACCAGCTCTTGTTTGTTATCACTGATTTTTTTATTTAATTCCTTATACTTATCTGGACTAATTACGTTTTGAGCTAATAATAAATTAAGAAGCTCTTGTTGTTTTGATGGCATATATTAAGGATTTTTTGGTTTTAAAAATATTAATTGTTTCACATAATTAGAACTACTAGTAGCTCTACCTACCTCAACTGTTTCTTCCATGAACTCCTGGCTAACACCTGTTTCTAATTTTTTATATTTACTTAAACTCATTAAATCAGTTTCTAAGTCAATTTCTTTGATTTTTGTATTAGCAGTATTTGAAATTAATAAAAATTCATCACTACTACTCATCTTCTCTTGCATGATATCAGCTAAATTATTTTTATATAAAAACAAAAACCCTGCCCCCAAAAGTATAAAGACTAAAAATGAAATTAAAAATATTTTTAAATTCTTCATAAATAATTAAGGTTTAGCTTTTAAATAATAGGTAACTAAACTTATTTGCACTGATTCTGAGCTAGGATTAAAATTAACACTATAAATATCTAATAGTTTAATATTATTTTCTAAAATATTTAACAATCTTTTAAAATTTTTATAATCAACTAAACTTATATCTAAATTTATTTTTAGATAACCAATTTCTTTGGGTAATTTTTTTAGAAAATCCATCTCCCCAACTTCTTCCTCCTCGCCTCTCACAGTCCTAGGCGCAGCAACTGCTTCCTCTGTTTCGCTTTCTTCTATACTTAAGTTATCAAGCTGAAAACCATTTTGAGGAATGACATAACCTAATTCAATAAACAATTTTTCTTTTTCATATTTAGTCGGTAAAATACTGTTTATTTTTTCTATCTCCGAGGGGGACACTTGCTGATAAGCATTCACTAAACTCTTATAATTATTAAGTTTGGTCAATTGCTCTAAATAAATCGCTTTTTGTGAAGATAAATTACCCTCAATGGCTTCTATAGCTTTAAAATATTTGGGTTTTATTACATAAAAAAATGATAGGGCTAAAATTGCTAATATTATAAAGACAATAATAAAAGGGAAATTTTTATTTAAAAAAGAATTTATTTTGCTTCTTCTTTGTATTTGAGCTTTAAGTTTAGCCTCAGACATCTCCTCTAAATCAAGCTTTCCTCTGCTACTTTTAGCAGAAGAAGAGTTTTTATCATTTAAAGCTGAAATTGCCTTAGCCTGAGCAGAATTTTTATTGTTTTTATTACCTATTTCTGTCATAATTAATTATTTTTTAAATATTTCTGGTGAAATTTCTAAATCAATATTAAAATTAACCACTGAACTAGCGCCATCTTCGCCTTGTATTTCTAAACTAGCAGAGTCCACGGAAACATCAATTACTAATTCACTTTCAAAATATCTTTGTGCTTGTCGACCCACTAGAGGATAGTCAGAAGCAATAGAACTAAAAGAATATCTTCCAGTTAAGCCTCCAGAGAAGCTGGCATATTTTACACCTTCTAAAGTATTTTCCTCTAAATAATCAAAAAATTCTGTCCAATAAATATGATTTTCTAATAAATAACTTACTCTACTTAATTGATTCTGAAAAGCTAAAGTCTTATCAGCCGGGCCTTTTATTTCTCTTATCTCTTGGCTTAAAGAAACTAAGCTACTACTATTATGATTGTAATTAGAAGAATTTTGATTATAGTTTTGCCACCAAGATAAAGCCCAATAAACCTCGGCTACTAATAAAAAAGCTAAGAAAATAAAAATTACTAAAAAAGCTAAATTCTTATACCAATCAAAGAAAACACTGACCTGATCTTTAACTAAGTTAATTTCTAATATTTCGCCTTCACCTAAACGCTCTTCCCTGTCTACTCCTTTTTCAACCTCTTGAATTCTACTTTTTACAAAAATAGATTCAGCTGTTGGAGATTTCTTAAAGCTATCAGAAATGTTTTCGCTTTTTTTTGCCTCTGGTTTAGATTTTTTTCTTCTTTCTTCTTCAAATTCAGAAATTATTTCCTTAATTTCATCCTTATCTTTTAAACTTACCTTCTCTTCTTTTATCTCTATTTCTGGAATCTCTTTTTCTAAAGGCTCTGCTTCTTTTTCTAGCTTATTTTCCTGCTTCTCTTGTTCAACCTGACTTATTTTTTCCTTTTCCTCAACTCTATCACTAGGTTTATTTTCAAAATCTTCTTTTTTATATTTATTTTTTTTATTTTTCTTGAACTTTATTAGCTTACTCTTGTTATTTTCTGCTTTTTCTACCTCTTTCACCTCTACCTTAACCTCTTGATTATCCTCTTTCTTGGACTTACCGCCCCTTTTCTTTTTAAACTTTTTAGGTTCCTCCATGCCCTCAGCGCTATTTATATCTGCAGGATTCAAAAAATCAGTCGCATCCGTTAAGGTCGGCTTCTTTTTTTTCTGTTTGGAAGAAAATAATCCAAGCTTCATGTTAATGTCATTATTTAATTTCTCTCATGGCTAAACCCACGGCTACTGATAATTTTGGTCCTAACTGTTTTAATACATTTCTCATTTCTGGCGGATAATATACATGAGCCCAAGGGTCACCTATTATTACACGAATTTTTAAGACTTCTTCAATGTGCTCAGCTAAATTAAATAGAAGCGAAGCTCCGCCAGATAAAATAATTTTTTCTAAACCACCGTTATAGTTAGTATTAAAAAAATCAATCATATACTCAATTTCGCTTACAATTGGTTTCACTGCTTTGGCTATTACTTCAGGCATACCGTTTTTACTAGAAATACTTAAGTCATACTTCATTTGTTCAGCCTCAGAAAAATTAACACTCATTTTTTCCATTAAAGCCTTGGTAACTGTTGATCCACAAATATCAATACTACGATTTAAAATTGGAATGCCTTTATGAATAATAGAAATATCTGTACTATTGGCGCCTATCTCAGCTATAATAACTGAACTTTTATCACCTCCCATTATTGATCTAATTAAAGAAAAAGTTTCTGTTTCTAAACTGGCTAAAGTTAATTTAGCCTTATTAAAAATATCAATATATTTTTTAACTAATTTTTTAGGTGAACCAGTTAAAAAAACTTTTACATTATTTTTACTTTTATCCTCGCTAAAGTCTGGTAAAATTTTCCAATCTAAAACCATCTCTTGTAAAGGTAGAGGTATAACTTTTTTAGCTTCCTCATGAATAGCCTCAGCTAAAGCTTTCTTATCTAAATTGTAGAGGTTTATAACTGAAGAAAAAACTGCAAAAGTCGGCAAAGATGCTGTGGCTCTATTAGTCTTTATGCCCACATCATTTTTTATCTTCATAATCGCCTTAGCAATATCCTCAGCACTTTCCACTGCCCCAAACTTAACACCTAGGTTTTCACTAAAACCATAATTCGATAACAATATTTTTTTATTCTTCTTTTTCAGCTCTACCATTTTAATAGAAGAATCTCCAATATCAATTCCTAAAAATGTCTCGTCTGAAGATGAAAAAAGCCCCATATATTTTAATGATTAATTGTGCTTTTAATTTAAAAAATTCTCTTTAAAATTGAATTCTCTTTTTTTATATTATATAATATTAGTGGGTTATAAACAAGTAGGGATTTTAAATAATTTTAACATTATTTATTATACCATAATTAACTATAAACATGAACTTTTTTAAACGTTATCAAAAAATACTTTTAGTTATAGGTTTCTTAGTGCTAGTAGCTATTATTGGTTATTTTATTTGGATCACTTTTTTTAAACCTTTTTATGGTCCAGAAGGTCCTGGCTCTGAAACAGCTACTAACACTTCTGGTCGTTTACCTGAAGCTGGGCAAGGTCAATACGGCTCAGGTGACATAAATGATCCGGGCAATTTACCTCAAGAACCCACTACTGATACTGATCCTGGTTCACAAAGACCAGACCAATATCCTGAACCAAGCTTAAGAGATGATGAACCTAGCCCCATAGCTATAGGTGGTGTAACTAAGACTACGAGAATCTCTAACACTCAAACCTTAGGAGCTTCTCTGTCTGCGGACGGCAGGAAACTTCAGTACTATGACTATGCCACAGGTCAGTTTTACCGCCTTGATCAAAATGGAAACACTGAACTACTTAGTGATAAGGTTTTTCATCAAGTACAAAATGTAACTTGGTCCCCACAAAAAAATACTGCTATCTTAGAATATCCAGATGGTTCTAATATTGTCTACGACTTTGATCGAGAAAGACAAGTCACCTTACCTGCCCACTGGGAAGATTTTGAGTTTTCTAGCTCAGGTGATCAAATTGTAGCCAAAAGTTTAGGCTTAGATCCAGAAAATCGCTATTTAATTGTTTCCAACACTGATGGCTCTGAGGTTAAAGCTTTAGAATATATAGGGGAAAATGATGATAAGGTTTATCCTAATTGGTCACCTAACAATCAAGTAGCAGCTATGTATACTAAAAGTTTAGACTTTGATCGACAAAACCTATACTTCATTGGACTAAACAATGAGAACTTTAAATCTACTGTTATAGAAGGTAGAGGTTTAACTGCTCAGTGGTCAGAGAAGGGTGATAAATTACTATATAGCGCTTATAATAGTAATAGCAATCTCATGCCTGAGCTTTGGATTGTAAACGCCCAAGGAAATAGTACTGGCACAGGTAGAAAAAAATTAAATGTTCAAACCTGGGCTGATAAATGCACCTTCTCTAATGACCGCTATGTCTATTGTGCTGTGCCTAAAGAATTACCTGAAGGGGCTGGACTCTTCCCTGAGTTAGCGCTAAGAACTTCAGATGATTTATATAAAATAGATACAATCACAGGACTTAAAAGTTTGGTAGCTGTCCCTGATGGTAATTACAACATCAGCGAGCTTATGCTCAGCCCTGATAATAGTAACCTTTATTTTACTGACTTAGAAAATAGACAAATATATAATATACGTCTAAAGTAAATTAAAACATCTAGAAGTATTAATACAATATATATAAAAAACCATCTAACCTAACAGATGGTTTTTTTATATCTAGTAAGAAAATGGATTTTAATTAAAGTTTAATAATGAAGAATAATAAACTTGACACAAAAAGAACTAAATTAAAAGAAAGCAAATTAACCGTAAAAGCAAAAACTACCTTAAAAGTGGATTAGGAGAACCTCCAGAATTAGTAGAGGTTACACTATCTTTATCATTATCTCCACCTTGATTGAAACCTCCAAAACCAACCCTAGGTCTTTCACTTAAATTCTTTTTCTCTTTTCCTAAACCTAAAGCTAAACCACTAGAGCCTCTTTTATCTCTTAAATCAGAAGCTTGTTTACCTAAAATTACATTAATTTTTTTTTCTTCAGCACTAAGTTCATTTTTAATTCTAGGAGTCAAAGCTGACTTTATCTTCATGGCTTTTCCAGAACCATATTTTTTCTTGATCAAAGAAAGTATTTGACTATTAGAACGAGTTTTACCTCCCACCATTTCTTCTTTAAATATCTTATCTATCTCCTTTCTTTTGCTACTATCTAAATTAGAATCCTTTAGTTTTTTACTAAAACTACTATAACCATGCTTTTCCCATTCATCAAATTTACCTTCTATTTCTTCTGGTTCAGAGTTAGTTGGGTCTGTTTTAGTTGGATCATTGTAATCGCTAAGTATACTCATAAAAAATAATTAGTTTCATTTTTATTGTAGCATAAAAGTTGTTTTTAAAAAACAACAGAAAAAAGCAATTTTTAAACTTAATTAAATACCCTTTATCTGCCCAACGAGTTAATTGAATAAAAGAAACATGGCAAGCTTGAATTTTTAAATCCTACAAGAAAGAATATTGTAATTAATTTTTTGGCTTAGCTCTATATATTCCAGTTTTTTATCATTTATGATAATAATCTGATTTAATTATATAGAATGATAATAAGTATAGTTAATTAGATATAAAATTAATTATTAATTTTATAATAATATCTTTCTGCTTAGGGTCACTTTCAGCTACTAAAAGCGCTAAGGCTACCAGTGCATTATCACTAAACTTTTTTTCTCCTTTTTTGTTAAATAAATATTTATTACGTGCTAAAAACAGTATAAATAGCAAAGAACCAATCCGTTTATTACCATCTGTAAAAGGATGATTTTTAATAACAAAATAAATTAAATGAGAAGCTTTTTCTTCTATGCTTGGATACAATTCCTTTCCTCCAAAAGATTGATTGATGTTACCTAAAATGCTTTTTAAAGCTTCATCTCTTTCTCTACCAAATAAGTCACTTGCTTCTTTCTTTTTCATTAAATTATCTTTTAAGGTTGTTATTGCTTCATAAGACGCCTTGTAATCTAATATATTTTTTACTTTTGCAGTCTTTTCAGTTTGCAACTTATCTTCGTCATATTGTTGCAATGTTGCCCAGGTGTTAGCATAATCTGTAATAACATTTAAGAGTCCTTCACTTTCATCAGTAGACAACCGCTTGGTTTCAATTGTTTTTTTTATTAAACCAACTGCCTCTTTGAATTCCTCTAACTGCTTATTTTTCAACTCCTTTATTCTTTTTTGATTTATAGTGTATCCTTTTAATAAATAGCTTTTTAATGTTTTAGTAGCCCAAATACGAAACTCCGTTGCTCTTTTTGAATTAACTCTATAACCAACAGCAATAATCACATCAAGATTATACATTTCTACTACTCTCTTTATTGAACGAGATCCCTCTAATTGAACTGTTTCCATTTTGGAAACAGTTGATTTAGTATCTAGCTCCTTTTCTTTGTAAATATTTTTTATATGTTTAGAAATAGCTGGAATATTTACGTCAAAAAGAATAGCTATTTCTTTTTGAGTAAGCCAAATAGTTTCTTTTTTTAACTTAACATCTAATGATATTTTACCAGTTTTTGTCTTGTAAATTATTACCTCACCTTTTTTCATTTTATTATTCATATCGCTCTATTATATTAATATTACAAGTATAACAAAGACTAGTTAAAATTTCTATAAAATCTATATAAAAAAACAGACCTAATATTAGACCTGTTAAATATGTAATAAGCAACCAAACTTTTCAGAAATAATAGCAGAAAATAATTATAATCACTAAACTTAAATTTTAAATTACTAAATAATATCAAAAAAAACCCAGAATAAACTGGCCTCTGGGGTCTATCCGATACTAAATTGTCTTGGCGGGCTACCTGAGTTAAGTACCACCATATAGCAATATTATAAGGGTTTTTTGATGATTTTCCTATAGGCGACTTTAAGTAAGTGGGTCGGGGTCTAAGAATAGAAATGAGACAAATAAGACACTCCTAAGACTTTTTACAAATAAGGCATAATTTATAAGACATGCAATAACACATGTGATATGCTCACTAATAATTAACATAATATCAAATATATAGTCTTATTCTTTGTGCAGGAGAGAGGAATCGAACCTCTCGGCCGCCTGTAACGGGCGGTTTTCTTTTACTTGGCATGACCCCCAAAATTCGGACACGGTATTCCATATAAAGCGGTTAGGGATTAATATATAATAAGATAGATATTAACTAACTAAGCAGACCGCTAAATATGGCTAAGAAGATAGAGCAAGAAATAAGAGATAAAATAGTCGAGAAAATAAAAAACGACGGGATGTCCGCCGCTAAAGCCGCCCAAGAATTCGGTATTTCGACTAATACTATATACAATTGGCTGGGGAGAGGAAAAATCGGTTTCGATACTCTGGAAATCGGAAAGCTGAAGCGAGAAAACCAGCAATTAAAAATAATCATTGCCGAATTGATGCTCGACTCGAGCAAGGGGAAAAAAAATCGCTAAAGCCAGAAAATTAGCGGTTGAGAAAAATGGGATGATTGATAAAAAGAAACTGGCTAGTAAACTAGGCATAGCCAGGTCGACTCTATATTACGAATCGAAAAAGAAAACTCGTGATGATGAGATTAAAAAAGAGATTATTGAAGTGATGGAATCTAATCCCGCCTATGGCTATAGGCGAGTGGCTATTGCTCTCAATATGAACGAGAAGCCGGTAGCAAGGATAATGAAGAATAATGGCCTGAAACCGCGCCTGTGCCGACGGAAATGGCAAAAGAAAAGCGATATTGGTTTGCCGGTGGCGCAATATACGAATGAGATTAAGAAAATCGAAATACTGGAACCAAATACTGTTTGGATAGCGGATTTCACCTATATAAAATATCGAACATCTTGGCTCTATCTGGCGACGGTGATGGATAGCTATACCGGAGAAGTAATCGGCTCGGCGATATCAAACAGACATAATCGATTTCTGGTTAAATCCGCCGCGCTTGATGCCATTAAAAAAAGAGGCCTCTTACCTCAATACTTCCATACTGATCAGGGCTCTGAATATCAGAGCGAAGAACATGCCGACTTTCTCGCTAGATTAGGGGTGACTGTTTCAATGAGCAAGAAAGGTTCACCTTGGGAAAACGGTCGTCAGGAATCGTTCTTCTCACATTATAAACTGGAACTGGGAAATGTTAATAGATTCGAGAGCGAAGGAGAGTTGATTGCTAATATTTATAATCAGATATATTATTACAACAACATCAGAATCAAGACGAAACTCAAAATGGCTCCAGCCAAGTTTTACGAACTGACCGCCAAAGGTTGATTTATGTGGACAAGCGTGTCCGAAGAAATGGGGTCATGCCATCATGTTCTTCATGTAATATTTCTTTAGTTTCATTATTTTTTACTACTTGATGATATTCATTTTTTTCTCTATCCACATCCATATAATATTCAACACCTTTTTTTAATTTAGGATCTCCGCTAGATTTATGTCCTTGAGTTGTTTTACGCAACCAACCAAATCCAGGTCTCTTGGTTCTAGTTTTAATAAGTTCACTCACAGCTATTTGGTCCTTAACAGTAACACCTGTCCAGTTATGACCACAAAGATAATGAAAAGAAAAGCCGTCCTCGGTCTCGTCCGCAGAAAAAACCTCAATAGGGTTCTTACACACAGAACAAATACCAGCGATAACAGATTTTAAAAATGCTTCATAATCTGACGCAATTTTACTATTTGGAGATAAGCCTCTGTCTAATAGCTTTTGTGCGTGAGATAACAGTTTTTCTTTGTCAACTTTCATTTCGGCAACTTTTTCATAATCAGTATTGTCAATTAATCCATTTAAACTTAAAACCCTATACTCTGGGCTAAGAGGTTTTCTTAATTGTCTATAATGATTAAAATATTTAGCCACAAGTTCATTATGAGCTAAGACCAAGAAATCATTTATATAACTTCCTATTTCCCCAGCTGAATAATTTATATCTTTTGCTCTTTTATCTAACTCATCTTTATTCCACTTTCTCCAATCATGACCATTTTTAATATAGTAAGAGCTTAAAAAGTCAACCTGACTATTAATATTTTTTTTAAGTCTCTCTATTTCTGCAAATAAAGTTTTTCTCGCATTGATTAACTTTGATAAAGCAGACTCCCAGTTTTCAAAAATACTCATTAACTTGATATATTCACCTACAAACTCTGAATATGCTTTTCTTATGTTATTAACATATATATTCCATTTTTGTTCCCCCTCAGCTAAGCACTCTCCTTCTGTGTAATCAACCCAAACATCTTTATATTTTTTCTTAAATTTATGCTCAAAAGGAATCATGCTTGAATCCATTATAATAAAGGGCGTTACAATGCTCACGCCTAGAGAATTAAGAGGGTCTTGTGTATCTTTTTTTGCTTGTACTAATTGTTTATAGATATCATACCTAATTTGTACTTTATGCTGGTTTCTAATATTTCTATGTTGCAAAACTATGGCAATAATCCACCCCAATACAGCAACAAAAATTGTAACCACCAAAGTGTAGTCCATATTATTTAATTTAATAAATTGAATTATCTTTGCAAAAATATCCATATATTTTAATGTTAGCACCCAGGCACCATTTTTTCAATTTTAAGTCTAATATTAAACAAACTTTAACTCACGAACTAACAACTGTTATCACAACACATGTTATATCTTGGCTAACATTAAACAAAAATATTTGCATTATTTTTTTAATAATGCTATTATTAAATTAACAACTAAATAACTAGAGACAGGTCCGCACAAATGCGTTGCCAAAAAAACCTGCCTTTATAGAGCTAATAGAAATTAATAAGCAATTATAAGAACCTAACGGAAAGAATCTTGAAGAGGGGTGAATCCCTATACTTCAGATTCGAAAATGTGGGTTTTTTTATTTGGAAAAACCAGCATCTCATTATTAATTATTAAAATCTATGCAGAAAACAATTCAAAACATTAAAATTGAAGATGTTTCTATTAGCTCTTTAAAACTCTCTAGTTATAATCCTCGTAAAATGACAGAGAAACAAGAATTAGATTTAATGGAAAGCCTAAAACGCTTTGGTTTAGTTGATCCTATTATAGTCAACTCCTACCCTGGAAGAGAAAATACAATAATTGGTGGACACGCACGTTTTAAGATAGCTCAAAAGCTAAAATTCAAAACAGTCCCCGTTGTATACCTATCACTTCCCCAAGACAAAGAAAAAGAACTAAATCTAAGATTAAATCGTAACACTGGCGAATGGGATTACGAATTATTAAAGTCCTTAGATATTGATCTGCTCCTAGACACAGGTTTTGATGAATTAGATTTTTCAAAAATCTTTGATGAAACTCTAGAAGTAGAAGATGATAACTTCAATATTGAAAAAGAGATAGAAAAAGCTAAAACAACTAAAATTAAAACCGGTGATATGTTCGAGATTGCTGGACAAAGGGTTACTTGTGGAGATTGTACAAACATTGAAACCATTAAGAAACTAATGGGTGAAGACAGAGCTGACATGATCTATACAGATCCGCCATATAATATTGGCGTAAACTACTCGAAAGGCTTAGGAGGAAAACAGAATTATGGAGGCGTAGTTAATGATAATAAAAGCGACAATGAATATAAGGATTTTATAAAAAAGTCTTTATCTAACGGATTATCAGTTAGCAAAGATAATGTTCATGTCTTCTATTATCACGACCCAAAATACACTGGTATGTTTCAGGAGATATACAAGGAACTAAAAATTCAATATAAAAGAACAGCACTCTGGATAAAAAATGGCATGAACATTACAGTTCAAACCGCATTCAATAGATGCTACGAGCCGGTTTTATATGGAACAAAAGGAAAACCCTATCTATCAAATACTAAAAACCTCAGTGAGATCCTTAATAAAGATATAGAAAATGGCAACCGAGCTATAGATGATATTTTAGATATGCTAGATATTTGGTTAGTTAAACGACTACCTAGCACCGAGTACAAACACTCGACTGACAAAAATCCTGAACTTCACGAAAAAGCTCTTAGAAGATGCACTAAAGTTAATGATGTGGTACTAGACATGTTCGGGGGTGGAGGATCTCTGGCTCTGGCATGTGCTCAACTTAAAAGAAGGAGCTTTATCTGTGAACAAAGCCCTATCTTTGTTCAAATAATAATAAAAAGACTTGAAAAATATGAAAATACAAAATCAAAAAAGCTTAATTAAGTTAGGCGATATTATTGAACTAGGGCCTCACAGACTATTATGCGCTGACGCTTGTGATACTAATAGTGTCAAAAAATTAATAGGCGAAGATAAAATAGATCTTGTTCTCACCGATCCACCCTACGGCGTTTCCTACGTTGAGAGCAAGGCAGGCTTTACTCAAAACTTAGCTAAGCCAAAGGAGATTGAAAATGATCATCTTCAAACTGAAAACGAATATATAACATTTAGTGAAAAATGGTTAAAAATTTTAATACCATTTTTAAACAATAAAAATACTATTTATATATTCAATTCAGATAAGATGATATTTGCGCTAAGACAGGCGATGATAAATGTTGGGCTATACTTTTCTCAGCTCTTAATTTGGGTAAAAAGTAACGCCGTTATCGGAAGATTAGACTATCTACCTCAACACGAGCTTATAGCCTACGCTTGGCATGGCAGACATTCGTTCAAAAAGAGCAAAGACAAAAGTATTCTATTTTGTCCAAAGCCAAACAGGAGCAAACTTCATCCCACTCAAAAACCAATATCACTATTAAGAAGATTGATTCTTAATAGTTCTAAGATAGGGGATGTAGTATTTGATCCCTTTGGTGGAAGTGGCGGAGCCCTTCTGGCTTGCGAGCAGACAAAAAGGAAGTGTCTCATGATAGAAATTGATCCTGAATACTGCAACACAATAAAAAAGCAATATTATGAAATTAATGATCTTAAAAATTAATTTTAAAAATATGACTAAAGGAAAAATTGAAAAGAAAGGTAAAACCTCAAAACCAACTAAAAAAAGAAGGATTGTTAGAAGTAAAAGAGCTACTTTAAAAGAAAAAATTATAGGACAATTAACAATCAGCCCATTTATTGAAACAGCTTGTAGAAAATTAAATATTCCCAGAGCCACAATTTATAGATGGATGAAAGAAGATATTGCTTTTAGAGGTGATGTTGAGGAGGCTATTGAAATAAGTAACGGAACAATTAATGATCTAACCAAAGGAAAACTATTAGAGGCAATTAAAAACAATGATGCTGGGATGATTAAATATCATTTAAGTAGAAGGCATGAGGAGTATATGCAGCAAAAGGATGTGATTATTGAAAATAAAATAACACTAAGCCCAGAAAAAGCCGCAGAGATAGCAAGAAGAATTAAAATGTGGGATAACGCTTCTATAGAAGAAGAAGAAGAAGATAAGGATGAAGAAAAGGAAAGTGATGATGGCAAAAAAGATAAAAAGAGTTAAACCAGCATATACAAAACAAGCTAGCTCAAACTAGCTTGTTTTGTATATATAGTCTAATATATTTTTTATTACAGAAGTATCATTAGCAATATAAACCAAACAATAACTGATAAAAAAGAAAAGGCAATAGCGTGTTCTCCTAGTTTTTTATCAATTAATTTATCCTTGGTTAAATATACTATACCTACTATAATTCCTATTGCTGGCAATAAAAAGCAAAGCAAACTAATAGAGCCATAAGAGCTATGTTGACTAGCTTTTATTTTTTTAACAGAACCATCATCCTCATCTATAAGGCTTCCGCAATGTTTGCATTTTATAGCCTCATCTTGAATGTCTTCTGCACAAAAAGGACACGTTTTCATATATTTAAATATAAATTATTTTAAATTCCAGTCTTCTCCATCGCTAAAGTGGACTCTAGTGATTTCAAAGCTGTCAATTTTAGTTGCTCCATCATAGAAAACCAACATCCATTGGAATTCAACAACTTCACCTGACTCAATAAGCTCTTGAGAGGTTCCGCCAAATGGTTCATCATCAAATTCAAGACCGCTTACAGACTCATTAAAATTATTTAAAAATCTCGCCTCAATATTTATTCCATCAATTGTTTTATCTGTATTATTTTTTAAAGAAACAATTAAATTCGGAGTGCCTAAAATATCTTCTTCAATTTTGGTTGACACAACTTCAATGCCTTCTTCTATTTTTTGCCTTATTTCTTCTTTCTCATTATCAACAATTTCATCAACAACCTCTACTGTTTGACTATCATTGTTTATATCTTCTGAGGAATTTAAATTATTTTCAACTGTGTTGTTACCACTAACAGATACTGCGATAACTGCTAAAATAATTATTCCAAGCCAAAATGACCAAGCTCTAGTTTTTGTAAAAAAGTCTTTTTCACTCTTTTTATTAGCTATTTTTTTACCATATTTTTTAGAAAAAATATGACATATAATTCCGCCTGTTGCACCAAAGATTAATCCTATTACAACGGCAAATACACCGCCAATAGCTGTACCAATAGCCGCTCCAGCTTGAGCTATGCCCTCTGTTTCTGATACCACTTGAGACCCAAATGATAAAGTTAAGGCAATCGCTGAAACTGGTAATAAGAAAAAAGCAATTTCTGATAACCATAATAAACGATGAATTACAAAGTTTTTATCCTCTGAACTAATAACTTGCCAAATCATTAAAATCCAAAAGAAAAGAAAAGCTAAGCCAATAATTTTATTAGAGCTTATCCAAGCCCAGTCTTGGGTAAAAACAATAGCCGGCAATAAGGCTAAAAAAATTTTAATTGCCAAATATTTTTTCATAATTTTGGTAGCCAATTCAATAGGCTAGTTAATTATTAAACAGTCGGCTTAATTGTTATAGAAAACAAAAACGTACACCCGACCTTGGTTGCGAAACCACAATTGGTGTCCCGAAAGACTGCCACTTGTATAGGGTCGGAGTGTCCGTTCCTGTATACAAATGACAGCATTTTTCATGCTTCTTTCGGAATATTCAATTGTGGTTTTGCATTTAAAATATAGCTTAAAATAGCCTAAAAGTAAAGAAAAGTTACCAACAACTTACCTACAGTTACAGCTAGACTTATATACCCTTATACGTCATTAATCTAGTAGATAGAAATAACAAACTATACTATGCTAGATTACAAGCAATTAACGACAAACAACACGCCAGTAGGGATGTTTCCAAATAATAATGGAGTAAACACAAATCAACCTGATATACCTCTTAAATATTGTCTCTACGCAAGAAAATCAACAGAGTCAGAAGAGAGACAGGTTCTATCAATAGATAGCCAAATAAAAGAGATGTTAGATTTAGCCTCCAAAGAGCATATGAATATTGTAGAAATAAAAAGAGAGTCTCATAGCGCTAAAGAAGTTGGACAAAGGCTAATCTTTAATGAGTTAATAAATGACATTAAAGAAAATAAGTTTAATGCCATTTTAACTTGGGCTCCAGATAGAATATCTAGAAATGCAGGAGACCTAGGAAAAGTAGTTGACTTGATAGATCAAGGCATCCTTAAAGAAATCAGAACCTTTAGTCAGAAATTTACCAATAATCCTAATGAGAAATTTTTGTTAATGATTCTAGGATCACAAGCTAAACTAGAAAATGATAATCGTGGCGTAAATGTAAAAAGAGGTCTTAGAACGAGATGCGAAATGGGATTATGGGTTGGACCTGCTCCACTGGGATATCTAAACCAAAATAGAATGGATAAAAAATGCCAAGTTATCGTTGACCCATTAAGAGCTCCAGCTATTAAGAAGATGTTTGAAAAAGTTGCTTATGAAAAATATAGTGGTCGAAAACTTTATCATTGGTTAAAACATGAGCTTAACTTCTACACTAGAGGCAACAAACCTTTAACACTAAGTGGTATTTATAGAATATTAGATAATCCTTTCTATTACGGAGTTTTTGAGAGACCAAAAGGCAGTGGTAATTGGTATCAAGGAAAGCATAAGCCCCTTATCACTCAAGACTTATTTGAAAAAACTAAGGCACAGCTAAAGCGAGATAATATTCAAAGAGAAAGTAAGGAGTTTGCGTTTACTAAACTAATAACTTGTGCTTATTGTGGATCAGGAATATCAGCCGAAGATAAATATAAGAAATTAAAAGATGGAACTACTGCTCATTACATTTATTATGGTTGCTCAAGAGCCAGAGATAGATTCTGTAAAAATAAATATATTAGAGAAGAGGAGTTAATATTTGAACTCCTTAAAATAATAGATAAGGTTGATATTAATGAACTTGGGATGAAAGTAAAGCTAGAAGCTGAAATTGCTAGATTCAACAAATTTCAAAATATGATATTTGATGAGAAAAATAAAAAAAGCAAAGCAAAACCCGCAATTGATATGCGGGTTTTTGCTAAATATCTTCTTAAAGAAGGAAGTGTTATAGAGAAAAGAGAGTTATTGATTAATTTAAGAAGTAAAATTTTATTGAAAGATAAAAAAATTGAAATGATAAAATAAAGCTATATCCTTTCTTTTGAAATATCAAAAAACCTTTCAAAAAAATTAGTTAATTTTGTAATCACATTTTCACGTTTTTTTGTTCTTTCACCATCAGGCGAAAACCTTGATACTGGTGGCAGTATTTTCGTTAAAGATGTACCAGATGTAGCAATTATACCATCTCGGAAAGAATTTCTAATAAATTTATAAGTAGCTTCATGATCTAGGTTTTCTATTTTGATAATTTGTTCCAGCTCTTCAACTTTTTTACCATCTATAAACTCTTGCCATTCCTTTTCTACTACCGAATGAACATCTAATGATGAAATAAATTGATTAATAAGATCTTTTTTATTACGTAGTTCAACACTTGAATCAATAGCTTTATTAATATCAATTAAAATTTCACGGTTCTGGGTGTGGTCTTCGTGATATTTTTTTATTAAACCTAAAATATAATCTATATTAATATCAACTTGTTTAATAAGCTCCATCTCAAAAACAACATCATCATTAACATTTTCTTTTTCTTCTTTCTCTGTTTTACGAAACTCATTATACAAATCAATGTACATACTATGATAATCCTGCACTTCTCGATCTGATAAAATTTCATTTCCAATAAACTCATCAAAAGTAGTTAAAATATTTTTTAATCTTAATATGTTCCCATAAAGTTTAATAAACTCTTTCTGAGAAGTTTCACTAACTATTATTTGACCAATTGGAAATTTATCTAAAAGTTTATTAATTAAACTTAGATATCCACGAATTTCTTTTTTACCATCTTTATAGCCATTATAGTAATCTTGATAAGATTTAAGTAAAACGATACCGCTAGCTCCTTTATCTCCAAACAAAGAAATAGCCTCGTTTGTTGCTTTTTCTAAATTACGAAAACAAACAATATTTCCAAAAGTCTTTACACTATTTAAAATACGGTTAGTCCGAGAATAGGCTTGCAGAAGTCCGTGTAATCTTAAGTTTTTATCAACCCATAAAGTATTAAGAGTGGTTGCATCAAATCCTGTTAGAAACATATTAACCACAATTAAAACATCAATTTCTCTATCTTTAACCCTTTGACTCACATCTTTATAATAATTCTGAAATTTATCAGCAGAAGTGTCATATGGTGTGCCAAATATTTTATTATAATCAAAAATTGCATTCTCTAAAAAATCTCTAGAACTAGCATCCAAACCGCTAGTATTTTCTGGGTTTTCATCAACTAGACCGTCAGCATCTTCATCATTAACTCCAAAGCTGTAAATTAAAGCAATTTTTAATTTCTTATCACTAGGTAAATTAGATAATTGTTTTTTGAATTCCGCATAGTACTTCTTGGCTACTTCAATGGAGGAAACAGCAAATATAGAATTAAATCCCGCTAAACGCCTTTCTTTGATTTTATAAAAACTATTGCGTTTTGTTTTTTGATCAAAGTGTTCACGAATGTATTTTACAATATTTTCTAAACGCTGTGGCGATGATAATATCGCCTCTCTATCAATATCGCTAACCTTTTTATCTTCAATGTTTTCCGCTTCATGGACAGTAGATACATAATCAACTTTGAAAGGCAAAACATTCTTATCAGCAATAGCATCTACGATGGTATAAGTATGTAATTTATCACCAAAAGCTTGTTCCGTGGTTTTAAAATCAGGTCTTCCGCCCGAAGACGCATTGACTGCAAAAATAGGCGTACCAGTAAAACCGAATAAATGATAATTTCTAAAAGCCTTAACAATACTAGCGTGCATTTCTCCAAATTGGCTACGATGACATTCATCAAATATAATCACAATATGCCCATCAAATATCTCATGTCCTTTATTCTTTGCAATAAACCTATCTAATTTTTGAATAGTAGTAATAATAATTCTAGCATTGGGATCTTCTAATTGTTTTCTTAAAATTGCGGTACTGGTATTACTATTGGCGGCTCCTTTTTCAAATTTATCGTATTCTTTTATGGTCTGATAATCCAAATCTTTTCTATCAACTACAAACAAAACCTTGTCTACATAAGAAAATTTACTAGCTAATTGAGCCGTTTTAAAACTAGTGAGAGTTTTACCAGAGCCTGTTGTATGCCAAACATATCCTCCAGCTTCAATAGTTCCTAGTTTTTTATAATTAGTACTTATTTCTATTTTATTTAATATTCTTTCTGTAGCTACGATTTGATATGGTCGCATAACCAATAGCAAACGATCGCTAGTAAACACACAGTATTTAGTTAAAATATTTAAAATTGTGTGTTTAGCAAAAAAAGTCTTAGCAAAATCCATTAAATCAATAATTGGCTTATTAGTCGCATCTGCCCACCAGCTTGTAAATTCAAAGCTATTGCTCGCTCTTTTTCCTTTTTTCAGCGACCCTTTATTGGCGTCTTTAATGTGTTGAAAACGAACAGTGTTGCTGTAATATTTTGTATGCGTTCCATTGGAAATTACAAATAACTGGACATATTCAAAAAGACCAGATGATGCCCAAAAACTTTCTCTTTGATAGCGATTAATTTGATTAAAAGCCTCAGCAATGGCTACTCCTCTTCTTTTAAGCTCAATATGAATTAGCGGTAAGCCATTAACTAAAACAGTAACATCATAACGATTAGATCTTTCTCCATCTTCAGTGGCGTATTGATTAATAATTTGAAGATGATTATCGTGAATATTATCTTTTTTTAATAAATAAATATTTTTAACAGAGCCATTATCACAAATTAAATTCTTAATATAATCCTCTTGGATAGTTACCGTTTTTTCTTCTATGCCTTGATTAGGGTTAGCTAATTCACTATTAAAAAATTTATTCCACTCTTTATCACTAAACTTATAATCATTTAATTTTTCTAGTTGACTGCGTAGATTTTGTTTTAGATCATCCTCAGATTTAATAGCAATATATTCATAAGCCTGATTTTCTAATTGTTTTATAAAAGCACGCTCAAGCTCCGCTTCACTTTGATAGCTTGAAACTCGTTTACCTTTTATATTATATTCAGAAACAACCGTACTTTGATTGCTTTCTGCTACTAAGTTGTATTTATTTTTTACTGGCATATTCCTTAAAGGTTAAAAGTTTATTTCTATAATATTCATATTGTTGCCTACGAGCCTTAAGCTCTGCAGGTAATCCGATTGAAATATCGTTTACTAAAGCATTAAATTTATCAAGGATTGAAACTATTCTTTCCTGTTCTTTAAGTGGGGGTACGGGTATTTGAAAATTTGAATAAGTTCCAATCCATTGACGTGAGTGATTTTCTGGTTTATATCTAATACATTGCATAGAATAATATATATAACGAAATACTACATCATTAACATCTTTTTTTAATTTCAGAATTTTCATAGCTGAGCTTTTCACTTTAAAATTAAAATCTACCCAATGATTGGAAGTGGTAAAGTCATCAAATATAATAACAGGAAATTTTTTAGATGCTTCATAAATTCCAAAGTCTTCTTTTGTATAACCCAACACAAAGGTTTGCCCTGCCGTTAACACTGGTATATTATATTCATCACTGTATTCTGTGCTATCTACTATATATCTACCTGGCTGTATATATTCAATGACTTCACTCAATGATATTAATCTTACTCTCTCTCTCTCTCGTTAAATGTCAATAATTTATTTCTATAATACTCATATTGCCTCTTTCTTGCTTCTAGCTCTGCTTCTAGCTCTGCTTCTAGCTCTGCTTCTAGCTCTGTGAAGCTATCAAGAATTTTAACAATTTCTTCTTGAATTGGAAGGGGTGGGACGGGGATTTTTAATTTTATCAAACTACTTGAATTAAGCGCTGGTATTCCATTAAAAACAGATAACTCATTGATTTGTTTTTGACTATTCATTAAAATAAAATAAAGAAAACGAACATTCAAAACATCTTTATTAATAATAGTAACTGAATAATTTAAATTTCCGCGAAAATATTTTCCATCACACCAGGTAATTGAACCAACTCCCGCACCTCTTGACGTGATACCTATTGGATCGTTTTCTGTATTATATGTATTGATATAACCAAGAGGTTCTTTTCCGCTGTTAATAACAGGGTATATTCCTTTATTTTGTTCAATCATTATTTTATTTACTGATTGACCTGTTTTAATATTACAAACAGAACCTAGTTCAGAAAACTTTATACCATTTGGAGATAATTTGGTAATTAATTTTTCAATTTTATTTTGTCTTGTGGTCATAATAGTTTCTAATAATCTTCTTTTTTATCAAGTGAAATATCAAGATATTTTACATAATTTTCAAGATTTTGAATCAGCTCATCAAAAAGAACAATATCTATGTT
>JAIPJA010000013.1 GCA_021734405.1 Minisyncoccota bacterium | reverse complement strand
TTCAATTCTATCTCTTTCAAACTGATCTATATGTTTATATTTTCGACCTTTACTCTTTACTTTGTGTTTGTTTTCTTCTTTTTTCATATGCTTTTATTCTAGCGAATAAAAGTTGCAATTCAAAACGGAAATTGCGGAAAGTCTTTAAAGACTTTAGTTAAAAAGAGTTTTGATTTTAGGCCCCAGGCAATTATTGAAAGACTTCAGCTTAAAGAGCCTGTTTTCCAAGAAACAGCTTGTTATGGTCATTTTGGCAGAGAGGGTTTTTCTTGGGAGGAGGTGGTAGGGATTTAGCTTTTTATTTTTAATTAACGATGTTATAGTAAAATTAAGAAGTTTTTAGTATTATATATAAATAATTAGTTTAAAAATAAATTAAATTTATGAATTATCATGCTATTTTTATTCATTTCCCTATCGCTTTATTAGTAATATATAGTCTATTGGAAATATTTAGTTTTAAAATTGTTTCTAAGTATAGAGATTGGTTTTATATTAAATTCAGTTTTTTATTTATAGGAGTAGTTTCCGCTTTTCCGGCTTTGTCTACAGGGGAAATTTTAGAGGACTTACCTAAATATGATCATAAATTAGTAGAGGTTCATTCAAGTTTTGCTTCAGCTACTACTAATTTTTATTTAGTTATTGCTATTTTTTATATATTGTCAATTTTTTCTAGAGAAATAAAAATTAAAAATTTCATTTTAGAAAATAAAAATTTATCTAAGTCAGTAAAAAAAATATTTTTAAATCTTTCTAACTTTTTTTATTTAATTATAAAGAAAAGAATTTTAATAATAACCTCTATAATAGGATTGTCTTTAATTACAATAGTTGGTGGATTAGGAGGGGTGTTAGCAAGCGGTATAGATGTAGATCCTGTAGCTAGATTTATTTATTATCTATTTTTTTAAGTATAAAAATAGGTTAATTGGGCTCTTTAATTCGAAGGGCATTAAAAACTATTGACAAGTTAAGATTTATTTGTTATGATATAAAGAATTTATTTTGAATATTAACAATAAAAAAGGAGGTAAAAATGAACATGATAACAAAAGGAGTCTTTGTGTTTACAAGCACAAATTTAAGTTTCAATCATGAAACTGAAATTTTTCTGTCAGAGAAGGCTGATAAAGCAGTTGCTAAGATTGAAGGCTTGCCAGACGAATATGATGACCTCGTCATCACAGAAAAAATTGCTTCCAAAACTGGCACGCATTCCCTATTTCGGAAATTGATTTTTATCAACCCGGTCTGGAAAGTGTAGCTTTTCCTGGAAAAACAAGATAGCTCCCCAAACAATTAGGGAGCTTTTTTATTTGCTAAAATGTTAATTATTATAGACTTTGTTTTGTTGTTTTTTTGAGTATTTTTGCAAGAAGGGTTGTTTTACCAACCTCCTCCACCGCCTCCGCCACTGCCACCACCAGAGAAACCTCCGCCACCTGCGCCTGAGCTAGTGCCTACGGAGCTATTAATGCTTTTGGTAATACTATCAATGTTAGAAGTTATGCTATTTACACTATTTAAAGCTGCTAGACCACTAGCTCCAGCATACCAGTAAAAGCTTTTCTCTATATATTCTTTGCCATAAATATTTTCCATTTTACTTACCCATTCTTTAATCGTGCCTAAAGCTATGGCATAAGGTAAAAGCTTGGTAAAGATATTTTCTTTTTCATAAAAAGCATGTCTTTCTTTTTCAGCAATAGTCATATAATCCTTAAACCCTTTTATTTTCCAAATTATTTCATAACCTTTTTCAGTTAAATTTCTTGTTAAGGTATAGAAAATAATAAGGATAATAAAGGTAGGAATTGAGCCTACAAGTAAAGTAATAATTGCTGTAATTAAGTAGATATATTCTAGACTATTTAATTGTTTTTCTAAATAACCTTTTTCTTTAGCTTCAGCCCTTACTTTTTGTTGTATGGTATTAATTTTATTTTGAAAGGACCTTTGTAATTGTCCAGAACTTACCTGTTCTCTGTTGTTAAAAAGTAAATTAAAAATATATTTTTCTCCCTCATCTAATTTTTCATAATTTGCTTGATTTGTGGTTTTAGTAAATTGTAAGGATTGAGTTTTTAAAAACAAGATTTTCTTTTCTTTTTCTTTTATAGTTAAAAGACCTAGAACCGCCATATTAACTATAGAGGCGGTGATGAGGCTGGGTTTAACACCTCTTTTTTGTAAAAAGCCCATCATTAAAGGACTTATATCTTCCGGAGGACTGTATTGAACTACGATTGGATTTTGGCGATAAGGATTTTTTCTTTGGCGTTTTTTAAAAGCAATTAAACTAACAATTAAGACTATAATAGGTAGAATTAGAAAACCTAGAATTAAAAATATGCTTACAAAATCTTTAGTCTTAGGATCTAATAAAAAAGAATTAGAAGCTTTGCTTTCTTTATATAGACCAGATGAAGCTACATCAATTTCTTGATGAGTTATATAGCTTTTAGGAAAACTTATAGACAAAGTAATTCCTTCGCCTTTTTGTAAGGTTCGTTTAGAGATAACTTTTAAAGCATTTTCATTTATCCAGTTATAAGAAGAAATATTATTAGTATTGCTTTTTATTTTTCCACTATAGAGATAAATTTCACTGTTAGACTTGTTTATTCCTTCAGGTAATATAATGTTAGCTTGAAAATTATCTATTTCTAAATCCCAATAGTTTCCTGATAAATTCCAATAAAATTCATCAAAATCTTTTTGTTCACGAATAACATTTTTAACCTTATATTTAATACGATAATTATTTTCTCCAGACACAGTTATATTAGCGCTACCTATTTTCCAAGTAATAGTTCCAGAACTAGTTTGAGTTTGGTAGTTATAGGGTTTTCCTTGAAAATCAGTTATAGATATTAATTCTACCGGAGTATAAATAACGCCTTCGGGTGTAGTGCTTTTAGTAGGGACAATTCTAAAAATACCATGCTTGTTTTTAGCTTGACCGCAATCAGCAATAATATCTTCAGTAATAATAGCGCTATCATTTTCTAAGATTTCTATAGTACTTTTAAAATCTTTAATATACCAATAATCAACATTTTCTCTGGCTAAAGCTTGGCCAACTATAAAGCTAAGGCTAAAAACAGTAGTTAAAATTAGAACAGTAATTGCTTGAAGTCTTTTATTTTTAAACATACATTTATTTTTTCAAAGTTTTTATTCTTAATATTAATTTTATCATAATTAAGTTAAACTTGTCATTTAAAAAATATATTTTTACTCTTGATTTATTTTTAATATTAGTATATTATTGTCGTATTGATAATATTATATGCCTATTAATAAATTTTTTGGTTCTAAGGCGACTAAAAACTTTTTTGCAAAAAAAGGTTAAGAGCAATTTTTTTATTTAAAAAATAAATTGAAATATTGCTTTAATAATTTTATGTCAGATAACAACGGTAAAGATTTTGCTAGCTTACTTGAAAAAGAGGACTTTTTTATTCCTCAAGTTGGCGATATTATAAAAGGAAACATAGTTTCAGCTTCTAAGTCAGAAGTAAGGCTTGATGTGGCTGGTATTATGGCCGGCGTGGTCAGGGGTCCTGAGCTTTATCTAGAAGATGATGAGTATGCTAAGCTTCAAGCTGGAGATGAGGTTGAGGCTATGGTGGTAGAAACTGAAAATGAAAATGGAGAATTGGAACTTTCTTTTAAACGTGTAGGGCAAGAAAAAGCTTGGAATAGTTTAGAAGATGCTTATCAGAATAAAAAACAAATTACTGTAAAAATTGTTGATGCTAATAAAGGCGGTCTTATGGCTAGATATCGTCAGATAAAAGGCTTCTTACCAGTTTCTCAGTTAGCTCCAGAAAACTATCCTAGAGTTAGTGGTGGAGACAAGAGTAAGATTTTGGAAAAATTAAAGAAATTTGTAGGTCAAAAATTTGAAGTTAATGTTATTACTCTTGAAGAAGGAGATGACAAAATTATTTTCAGTGAAAAAGAGCTTTGGAACAAAAAGAAAAAAGATGTCATTTCTCAATACAAATTAGGTATGGTAGTAGAAGGAACTGTTACCGCTATTACTAATTTTGGTGTGTTTGTAAGTTTTGGTGATAATATGGAAGGTTTAATTCATATTTCTGAATTAGCTTGGCAAAGAATTGATTCTCCTCATGATTTAGTAAAGGTGGGAGAAAAGATAAAAGCTGAAATTGTTAATTTAGAAGGTTCAAAGATATTTTTAAGCGCTAAAAAGTTAATGACTGATCCTTGGCAGGAATCTACTAAAAAATACAAAGAAGGTGATGTGGTTAAAGGTGAAATATTAAAGATTAACCCCTTTGGTTTATTTGTTAAATTAGATGAAGACATTCATGGTCTTGCTCATATTAGTCAGCTAAATCTTGGCCCCAAGGAAAAGATTAGTGAGAAGTTTGAATCTAATTCCGTCATGGATTTTGAGATTATTAATATTGTTCCAGCAGAACATCGTCTAGGTTTAAAGCTAGCTAATAAACAAGGTGCGTCAAGTAAAGAATCTGGTAATAGTAAAGATAAAGAAATAAAAGAAGAAAAGGCTAAGGTTAAGGCTGTTAAGAAAGCATCTAAAAAAGATAAAGACAGCAAGAAAGAGGAAACCGAAGAAAAAGAGGATAAATAAGCATAAGAAAGCAATAGACAATTAAAATAAAATGCTAAAAGCACCTAATTATGGGTGCTTTAGCTGTGAAAGGGGTTGCTTGCTAATTTGCCAAAAAGGCTTTCTCATTATATACTAGAAATAATTCATAAAGAATAAAAATTAAGAGGTTTAAGAAACAATTATGAAAAAATTAATTACAAATTTTCTTATATTTTTCGCTGTTTTTTTGGTTTTAGCAGCCATTTTTAGCTCTTCAGGGGCTTTTAATCAGGATAAGCCTGAGAAGAAAGGTTTTAACTTTTTAATTAGCTCCATTAACTCCGGTGAAATTTCTCAAATAGAGGTTGATGGTTCAGAGGTGCTTTTAACTAACAGTCAGGGGGATGACTTTGTGGTTAAAAAAGAAGCTTCTCAGCCACTATCAGCTTTATTAGATAATTTAGGGGTAGATAAAGAAAAACTGGTTAATATAGATATAGTCATAAAAGATCAAAGTACTTTAGACTTTTGGTTAATGAGTATTTTACCTTTCCTAATTCCCTTTCTCTTAGTAGCGGGCTTTATATATTTCATGATGAGAGGGGCACAAGGAGCTAATTCCAGAGCTATGATGTTTGGTCAGGCTCAACCCAAGGAAGCTATAAAAGAGAAAAATCCGGTTACCTTTAAGGATGTGGCTGGGGCCAAAGAAGCTAAAGAAGAGTTGCAAGAGATTGTTGAGTTTTTAAGATTTCCCAAAAAATTTCATGAATTAGGAGCTACTATCCCTAAAGGCGTTTTACTTTTAGGCAGTCCTGGCACAGGAAAAACCTTATTAGCCAGATCAGTTTCTGGAGAAGCTAAGGTGCCTTTTTTCCACATTTCTGGCTCTGAGTTTGTGGAAATGTTTGTAGGTGTTGGCGCTTCTAGAGTTAGATCTTTATTTCAAAAAGCCAAAAAAAGTTCTCCTTGTATTATATTTATAGATGAAATTGATGCTGTGGGCAGAAAGAGAGGGGCGGGATTAGGAGGTTCTCATGATGAAAGAGAGCAAACTTTAAATCAGATTTTAGTGGAAATGGATGGTTTTGATAAACATGATAATGTCATAATAATAGCAGCGACTAACAGGCCGGATGTTTTAGATCCAGCACTACTTAGACCAGGAAGATTTGATCGACAAGTTGTTATTGACCAACCAGATATTGCTGACAGAGAAGCTATTTTAAAAGTACATGCTAGAAAAAAACCTTTAGCAAGTTCAGTTAATTTAAGAAGTATTGCTGAAAGAACTCCTGGCTTTTCTGGGGCAGATTTAGCTAATCTTTTAAATGAAGGTGCTATTTTAGCAGCTAGAAAAAATAAAAAAGAAATTAATAATGAAGAATTGTTTGAAGCTGTAGAAAAAGTTATGATTGGTCCTGAGCGAAAAAGCCGAGTGCTTTCAGTTAAAGAAAAGAAGATAACTGCTTTTCATGAGGCTGGACACGCTGTAGTGGCTCATTTTTTGCCTAATACTGATCCAGTACAAAAGATTTCTATTATCGCTAGGGGACATGCTGGAGGCTATACTTTAAAGGTTCCAACTGAAGATAAGCACATGCACCCTAAAGCTGAGTTTGTTGAAGAGATATCAGTGCTATTAGCTGGTTATTTAGCAGAAAAAAAGATATTTAAAGAGGTGACAACCGGAGCAACCTCTGATTTGCGTCGAGCTACGGTTATTGCTAGAAAACTAATAACTGATTATGGTATGTCTGAGGCTTTAGGTCTTAGAACTTTTGGAGAAAAAGAAGATATGATCTTTTTAGGTCGAGAAATACATGAACAAAGAGACTATAGTGAAAAAATTGCAGAAAAAATTGATGAAGAAATTAGTCGTATTATTTCTAAAGCCAGAAAACAAGCCGAGCAGATATTAGATGAAAAAGAAGGTTTACTAAGAGAAGTTTCTAAAACCTTAATAGATAAAGAAACTTTAGAGAAAGAAGAATTTGAAAGCATTGTTGGGAAAAAACCTGGTAAAAAATAACTTGCATCTTCTTGACTAATACCAACCTTTAGTTATACTAAATATATATAAAAAGAATATAATAATTGATCATTACTTAAGCTTAGAAAATACAAGCTTGGGCTATAAAAAATATGTCAGTACCAAAAAAGAGAAGGACTCCTAGTTCCGTAGGGAAAAGAAGATCTCATCATGCTTTAAAAAAGACCACTTTAAACACTTGTCCTCAATGTAAAAAAGCTGTAAAACCTCATCAAGCTTGTGCTTTTTGTGGTTATTATAAAAAAGCAGAGGCTGTTAAAGTAAAGAAAGCAGATAACAAAGCTAAGAAAAAAAATTAGTTTATTTTTATGTCTAATCGTCATTTAGCTAGAACTATTGCCATGCAAACTTTGTTTGTTTGGGATTTTGATCAAGAAAAAAATCAAACCATTGATTCAATTATTTCAGAGAGCTTTATAAACTTTGCTCCTAATTTTGATGATGATGGTTATGTTAAAGAAACTGTTAAAGGGGTTTTAGATAACCTAAAGCAAATAGACAGTTATATCACTAAATATGCTACTGAGTGGCCATTAGATCAAATTACTAATGTAGATAGAAATATTTTAAGAATAGGCATTTATGAAATGCTACTAGATGATACGGTTCCGCCTAGAGTAGCTATAAACGAAGCTATAGAAATAGGTAAGAATTTTGGCGGAGAGTCTTCCGGTAAATTTGTTAATGGTGTGTTAGGAGCTATCTATAATGATATGCCTGAGGATTTCAGACAAAAAGATAAGCAAGCTGAAGAGAAAAGAGTGGAGGAGAAAAAAAAGGAAGAAGAAGAAAAAAAGCAGGCAATGCAGTCAGATGAGGAAGCATTAAAAAAAGATTAATATAAACAAATGTCAGAGCTATCAAAGCTAGAATCAATTTTAGGCTTTAAGTTTAAAAATAAAGATTACTTAAAACAAGCCCTAGTCCACCGCTCTTATTTAAATGAGCATTTAGATTTCCCCTTAGGGCATAACGAACGCCTTGAATATTTAGGAGACGCGGTTTTAGAGTTGATAGTAACTGAATACTTATATCAAAATTTTCCTGAAAAGGACGAGGGCGTGCTAACTAATTGGCGCGCTTCTTTAGTTAATTCTAAAATGCTTTTTCAAGTAGCTAAAACTTTAGAAATAGAAGAGTTTTTACGTTTATCAAAAGGAGAGGCTAAGGACAAGAGTTCAAAAAGTCGGCGTTATATTCTAGCAGATTCGGTAGAGGCTGTTATTGGAGCTATTTATTTAGATAAGGGAATTAAACCAGCTAAAAAATTTATTGAAAAAAACATTATAGCGCATTTAGATGATATAATTTCCAAAGGACTTTATCTTGATCCTAAGTCACGTTTTCAGGAATTGTCTCAGGAAAAAGAAGGCATTACTCCTCGCTATGGTGTTTTAGAGGAGTCAGGACCTGACCATGATAAAATCTTTGTGGTTGGACTTTATTTAAATAATGAGCTTGTGGCTAAAGGTAAAGGATCTTCTAAACATGAAGCTCAAGTAAAAGCTGCCCAAGAAGGTTTACTAAAAAAGGGCTGGCAATAATTATATGTTAAGCATTAGAGAACTATTTAAAATAGCAGTAGAGAGAAATGCCTCAGACTTACATTTAGTGGTAGGTTTAACGCCGATTTTACGTATTAGTGGTCAGTTAGTAGATATTAACAAAGGACCAATAAGGAAAACAACTACCTCTTCTTTAGATATTCAAACAGACGAAGCTTCTAACACCCTTTTATTCCCAGTAGTGAAAAACAAAGATATAGAGGATATTATAAAAGATGTCTTAACTAAAGGGCAACAGGAAAAGTTTTATGAAAATAAAGACTTAGATTTTAGTTTATCTTTAGAGGAAGGAAGATTTAGAGGCAACTTATCTTTTGAAAAAGGTAATTTGAAATTAGTAGCTCGTATAATTAATTTTAAATGTCCTAGCTTGGAAGAGATAAACATGCCTGAGATAACTAAAGAACTTTTAAATAGTAACCAGGGTTTAATATTAGTGACTGGTCCTACAGGATCAGGAAAGTCTACAACTTTAGCAGCTATGATAAATTATATTAATAAAACTAGGGCAGCTAATATTGTAACTTTAGAAGATCCAATTGAATTTATTTTCAAACCAGAAAAAAGCATTATTACTCAAAGACAATTAGGCACAGACATGGTTTCTTTTCCTTCAGGCTTAAAGCATATTTTAAGACAGGACCCGGATATTATTATGGTAGGAGAAATGAGAGATTTAGAAACTATTTCTACTGCCATTACTCTAGCAGAAACTGGGCATTTAATTTTAGCTACTTTACACACCTATAGCGCTGTCCAAACTATTGATAGAATTATAGATATTTTCCCTCCTTATCAACAGTCGCAAGTTAAATCTCAATTATCTTTAATTTTAAAAGCTGTTATTTCTCAAAAGCTTTTACCTAAATTAGGTGGGGGCAGAGTAGCCGCTAGAGAAGTTATGATAAGAAATGATGCGGTTAGTAATTTGATTAGAGAACATAAAATTGCGCAAATAAAAAATGTTATTGAAACTAATTATCAAAATGGCATGGTCAGTTTTCCGCGTGCCATTAAAGATTTATATAGCCAAGATTTAATCACTGAAGAAGTGGCTCAGGCTCAAATGGAAGATCCAGGAGTGTTGGTTTAATAATTTTTATTTTAAAGTAAAAAACCCCTTATTTTTCTAGCTTTTAAAGGGCTTGACAATATTTTTTAATTGGCTATAATTATAAGCAGTTTAAATTATCTAATTGATTATGTTAAACAAAATACTTAGATGTAAAATTGTGAGCGGTTAAAGTTACCATTATTTATTTCGTAGCTAAGCCGCTGTTAGCGGTTTTTTTGTTCCCTTTAAATTCAAATCATTAAGTTTAAAAATCATTTCCTTATATTAATTAAGTAGATGATCATTGAATTTAATCATTGACCTGAACTTTGACAAATGAATACATAACTAACCAAAACAAATCAAGATAAATTTTTTTCGTTCAAAATAAGAGCGTGGGAAAATCTCGTTAAGAGTATATGGCGGATGCCTTGACATAAGAAGACGATGAAGGACGTAGCAGCCTGCGATAAGCTTCGGTGAGGTGGCAAGCAACCTTTGATCCGGAGATCTCCGAATGGGGAAACCTGCTCTATTGAAGATAGAGCGTGCTCAGCTTTAAGCGAGCAAGAATACTCGGTGAACTGAAACATCTTAGTAGCCGAAGGAAAAGAAAACAATAGTGATTCCCTTAGTAGTGGCGAGCGAAAGGGGAATAGCCTAAACTTTATAGACCACACTAATTGGATTTGCTGGCTTTTGTCAGCAATGAAGACTAGTAGAAGGATGCGGGTCCATATGTTTATAAAGGGTTGCAAGAAGTTATATCTGTTGCCTGTACAAACAGGGCAAAGTCAAAAAAAATAACTTTTAATAGAATGAGCTGGAAAGCTCAGCCAGAGACGGTGATAGCCCGGTACATAAAAATAGTTATTTCTTTGCTGTAACTTTCTTAAGTAGTGCGGAACACGTGAAATTCCGTATGAATCCGGGTCGACTATGACCCAAGGCTAAATACTTCTTATGATCGATAGTGAACTAGTACCGTGAGGGAAAGGTGAAAAGCATCCCGGTGAGGGAGGTGAAATAGTACCTGAAACCATATACTTACAAAGAGTCGGAGCCCCTTTATGGGGTGACGGCGTGCCTATTGAAGAATGAGCCAACGAGTTTATTCTATGTGGCTTACATAAGTCCTGTGAAGGAAATATGTACAGTGAAAGCGAGGGTTAACCGCCCGTGTATTTCACTTCCATTTAACATCTTTACATGTTAAGTGGAAGTGAAATAATAGTCGCATGGATAAGACCCGAAGCCGGGTGATCTAACCATGGCCAGGTTGAACTTTAGCGAAAGCTAAAGGGAGGACCGAACCCACTAGTCGTGCAACACTAGGGGATGAGCTGTGGTTAGCGGTGAAATTCCAATCGAACTCGGCGATAGCTGGTTCTCCTCGAAATAGCTTTTGGGCTAGCCTCGGATGCTGACTACTGGGGGTAGAGCACTGAATGAGGGCGGGTCTTCGGATACCGTCTTTAACCAAACTCCGAATACCAGTAGGTGGAGTCCGGGAGTTACACTATGGGCGCTAAGGTTCATTAGTGGAAAGGGAAACAGCCCTAATCGCAATTTAAGGTCCCTAAATATATGCTAAGTGTGAAAGGTGGTGTTGTGACTACGACAGTTAGGAGGTTGGCTTAGAAGCAGCCATCCTTTAAAGAAAGCGTAACAGCTCACTAACTAAGTTGTTTCGCGCCGAAAATTTACCGGGGCTAAGCATATTACCGAAGATGCGGGCTTTAGAGTTTTTACTCTGGAGCGGTAGAGGAGCGTTCTGTTTCGCGTTGAAGTCAAGTCGTGAGGCTTGGTGGAGCATACAGAAGTGAGAATGTTGGCATGAGTAGCAAAAAGGCAGGTGGAAACCCTGCCCACCGAAAATCTCAGGTTTCCTGGGCAACGTAAATCGTCCCAGGGTTAGTCGGTCCTAAGGCCAAGCCTGTGTAGTGCAGGCGTCGTCGATGGATGAGCTGGTTAATATTCCAGCACTGCTTATATTTTCCGATGGGGGGACGCAGTTTCAAGGTCTGAGCGTGTCTATGGTATGCACGTTGATTGCCTCAAGAAACGATCTAGGTAAATCCGGATCAATAGTTTCAAGAGGTTGTCAGAAGATGAAGCCTTTGGCGGAGTCAATTCAGGTTGAGGAGCTGTCCAGAAAAACCTCTAGGGCTAAGGTATAAGCAACCGTACCGCAAACCAACACAGGTAGATGAGGCGAGGAGCCTAAGGTGAACGAGAGAACCTTCGTTAAGGAACTCGGCAAAACAGCGGCCGTAATTTCGAGATAAGGCCTGCCCTGAGCAATCAGGGCCGCAGCTAAAGAGCCCGGATGACTGTTTAGCAAAAACATAGCTCCCTGCTAACTCGTAAGAGGATGTATAGGGGGTGACGCCTGGCCAGTGTCCGAACGTTAAGAGGATGGGTTATCCTTCGGGAGAAGCCTTGAATCCAAGCGCGGATGAACGCCGGCGATAACTATGAATTGATTGTAGTTATAAAATTTGGCTATTTGCGGGAATATCCTGTTAAGTCAAGAGTACTCGTCTTTTT
Source organism: Minisyncoccota bacterium (assembly GCA_021734405.1). Classification (GTDB taxonomy): domain Bacteria; phylum Patescibacteriota; class Patescibacteriia; order Patescibacteriales; family UBA12465; genus JAIPJA01. The sequence continues at coordinate 11,699 of JAIPJA010000013.1, read as the reverse complement.
AAGACAGTAAGAATCTCTTGAATAATCTTATTATTTATTAATAAGTACGGGACAATCCGCAGGAAAGACTCTTAAATCATAAATATATGATTAATCAAAAATGGTTAAGACAAGTAGATCCTGCTAAAGGTTATTATTTAGCTGGATTTGCTGATGGTGAAGGAAGTTTTAACGTGTCACTTAGAAAAAGAGATGATCATACTGTTGGTTGGCAAGTAGTATTGACTTTTAATGTTTCTCAACGAGAAAGTCATATTCTAGCCCAATATAAAAGAATTTTAGGTTGTGGACGCATACAGCAAAGAGCCGACGGCTTATACATTTATGTAGTAAGCAACCCAAACTCTATTACAGATAAAGTGATTCCTTTTTTTAAGCGTTTTAATTTTCTTTCCCAATACAAAAAAAGAAATTTTTCTATTTTCTGCCAAATCGCTTCTCTTGTTATGGAGAAAGAGCACTTAAATGAAAGTGGTCTTAGAGAAATAGTTCAGTTAAGAGAAGAGTTAAATAAAGGAAAAGGTAGAAAAAGAAAATATAACCAGAAAGATGTTGAAAAACACTTTCAAGAGAATCCTCAGAGACTACACGCCAAACAAAGACCTTTTCGTAATGAGAAGGTTTAGATGATATAGTCCGATCTCTATAGAGATATAGAGTGTTAATAAAGAATTCTTTATTAACTATTAACATAAATGAATCGTCCTAAGGTTCTGCAGTTTAAAAAACTTAGACTGCGGAAGGCTAGGACGATTCGTAAAAATTCGCTGCCTAGCTATATTATATATAGTTGCCTTAAAATACTCAGTAAAATGCGTGGAAATCTTCAAAAGATATTAAGTACTAGATTATTTCTAAAATAGTCAGTAAAAATCTTAATATACAAGGAGGCAATGCGCAGGATTATTAATTAATAATCCTCAGAGACTTAACACTGAGGTCTTAATATTATGAATTTAGAGCCTAAGAAAGAATAAAAACAAGGCTATAGAGATTAAGCAAGAATTATTAAGACAAGATAAAGTCCGTACTTAATAGAAATATTAAGAAGGTATAGAGCGAAATTCCTTGTCGGGTAAGTTCCGACGTGCACGAATGGCGCAACAATCTGGGCACTGTCTCAACGAAGGACTCGGCGAAATTGCAAGACGAGTAAAGATGCTCGTTAACTATAGTTGGACGAAAAGACCCCATGAAGCTTTACTACAACTTGATATTGGATTAGGGCTAAGCATGTTCAGTATAGGTGGGAGACCTCGGTCGCCAGTGAGATACCACCCTTGTTTATTTTTAATTCTAACCCAAAAATATTTGGGGACAGTGTCTGGCGGGTAGTTTGTCTGGGGCGGATGCCTCCCAAAAGGTAACGGAGGCGTTTACAAAGGTTGGCTATCCCGGAATGGAAACCCGGGAGATAGTGTAAAGGCATAAGCCAGCTTTACTGCGAGACTTACTAGTCAAGCAGTTGCGAAAGCAGAACTTAGTGATCCGACCGTTCGATATAGGACGGCGGAAGCTCATCGGATAAAAGCTACTCTGGGGATACAACCTGTGTCCCTATCTATTAGTAATAATAGATATAGTACATGGCTAATAACGGTGAAACCCTTTAATCGCATTTTCAAGAGTGAATGCTGAGGTAAGTTAAAGGGCAATACCGTGGGAAGTTAAAAGGTCATAATCATAAAAACTATGATGTTAAGCAAAAGGCAAAAGCATATTATCTATGGAATTATTCTAGGTGATGGCTATTTGCAACCTACAGGCCAAAAGAATGCCAGACTTCGTGTCGAGCATTCTGCCACACAAAAACATTATATTGATTGGATATATGATCACTTAAATAACGTTTTTACTGATAAACCAAAGTATATTGTTAGGAAACATCCAAAAACTAAAAGATATTACAAATATTACAGATTACAAAGTAATTCTTCACCAGTTCTTGGTAAACTTCGAAGGGCTTTCTATGAGTCCAAAGAAAAAATTATTCCTGATAATATTTCCAAATACCTACAAACTAATTTAACATTAGCAATTTGGTATATGGATGATGGCTATTATTACAGTAAAGACAAATCTGCTCATTTTTATTTACCTTTAGTAAATGAAAAGAGTCAACAAAATCTCCTTAAATGTTTAAAAGATAATTATGGTCTAGAAGGCAAAATATATTGTCGTCCTGATCGTAAAGCTTGTCAATTAAATTTAAGAGGAGAAAATAAAGATAATTTATTTAGTTTAATTAAACCTTATATATTACAAGAGTTTAATTACAAACTACCTTTTAACCCCGTATCGACTGAGAGCGAGAAATAATTCAGATTATTGAGCTCGAAATATTAGTGTTAGCACTAGTATTATATGCCATGCTCCTGAATAGATATTCAGGATGAAGATATAGTCAGTACCTAAAGTAATTTAGGAATAATACATACGAACAGGCTAGTCCCGCCCAAGCGTCCACAGCGACGGCGGGGTTCGGCACCTCGATGTCGGCTCGTCGCATCCTGGGGGTGAAGAAGCTCCCAAGGGTTGGGCTGTTCGCCCATTAAAGCGGCACGCGAGCTGGGTTCAGACCGTTTAGAAGCTAAGTATTATATTTGGCTTCTGAATCCTCTGAGCCCAGCGTAAAACAGACATCAAAACGGCGGCATATTCGAGTGATCGAATATTGAGAAGTTGACTCATATCGATGGAGTCCTAACAGTAATTTTATTTAGATTTATTTTAAATAAATTTGACCTGTAAAATGTTAGGATAATATCGAGGGAAGTCGCTTATGCAAAAAATAAATTTTAGTCAAACAAAATTAGCCTATTTAGCTGGATTATTAGATGGAGATGGAAGTATCTACGCAAGAATAAAAAAGAGAAACGATTGTAAATATAATTTACACATTTCTCCTTGTGTAGTGTTTTTCCAATCATTAAAAGCTAGAAATAATTTTGTGCTAATATTTAAGGAATTTAATTTTGGTTATCATAGACAAAGAAAAGATGGCATGTTGGAATATATTATAAATAAACAAGAAGATATTTATAATTTTTTAACAATATTAAAACCTTTTATTATATTAAAAAATCAACAATTAAAAATAATGTTGGAAATAATAGAAATAAAAAGGTTGCCAAATACAAAGAAAAATTTTGATTATAACCTTTCTTTGGCTAAGAAATTAAAAAAATTAAATTATTCAAACACATAAGTTGACCCCGTAGAGACTTATTCATGTTATATGAATGGAGTAATGTAAAAATACATTACTAACACGTCAACCCCCTAATAAATTAGGGTGAAGGTATAGTCCATAGCATTTGGTAACAAATGATAATAGCGTAAGACAGGTCGGTCTCCTATCCACTATAGTCGCGGAAACTTGAGGAGTCCCTTCCCTAGTACGAGAGGACCGGGAAGGACGAAGCTCTAGTGTATCAGCTGTTCCACCAGGGGCATTGCTGAGTAGCTACCTTCGGTTAAGATAAGTGCTGAAAGCATATAAGCACGAAGCTGTCTCCAAGATTAGGTTTCATAGACTGGTCAGAGATGATGACCTTGATAGGCTCTAGGTGTAAGTACAGCAATGTATTGAGCCGAGGAGTACTAATAAGTCGTTTGATTTTCCCACACTTTTATTTTGAAGAAAATTTATTTTGAAAATAGTATAAAAAAACACCATCGTTCTGGTGGTTCTTGCGAAGGGGTCACACCTGATCCCATCCCGAACTCAGAAGTTAAGCCCTTCTGCGCCGATGATACTTGGGCCTGTGCCCTGGGAAAGTAGGTCACCGCCAGAACAATGGTGTTTTTTTATTTACCTAAAAGGGTAAAAATGATAGTATGTTAGTGTATTATTAAGAGATTTGTATGGCTTTAATAGCTTCAATTTCTGGCATTAGGGGTACTTTAGGTGATGCTTCTGGGCTAAACCCTGAAACCATATTATCGTATGTTTTTGCGTTAGGTGTTTATTTAAAAGAGAAATATAAAGATCAAGGTGTAACTTTAGCCATAGCTAGAGATGGCAGAGCTTCAGGGGAAACTATATCTAAATTAGTCACTTCAACTTTTAATTTTTTAGGCATAGATACTATAGATATCGGGGCTGTGCCTACTCCAACTGCTGGCATTTTTGTAAAACATAGACATCTTCAAGGCGCGGTCGTTATAACCGCTTCACATAATCCTGACAATTGGAACGGGCTTAAATTTTTAAATGAAGAGGGTGAGTTTTTATCTCCTAAGGCAATAGAAAAAGTTTATTCATTGGCTAATAATAAAAGCTATACAGAGTTTTTAGTTAAAGAGCAAAGCTTAGGTAAAAATAATCTAGACGACACAGCTTTAAATATTCATATTGAAAGAATTTTAAGTTTAGATAAAGTTTTAAAAGAGGCTATTACTAAAAAAAATTTAAAGGTAGTCGTGGATGGAATAAATTCGGTTGGTGGTCCAGCTATAGAGGCTTTACTAAAGGAATTAGGTGTTAAAAATATTATTTGTATTAATAAAGAGATGGGGCAAGGTTTTGGTCATAATCCTGAGCCACTAGAATCTAATTTAGAGAAATTAAAAAAAGTAGTAGTTGATAATAATTGTGATTTAGGCATAGCTGTAGATCCTGATGGTGATAGACTAGCTTTAGTTTGTGAAAATGGAGAATTTTTTGGTGAAGAAAATACTTTAATAGCGGCCGCTAAGTATGTATTAGAACATAGCAATAAGCAAGTAGCAGTTTCTAACCTATCGTCCTCTTTGGGTTTAAAAGATGTTGTAGAAAAACTTGGTGGTCAATATTTTTCTGCTAAAGTAGGAGAGATAAACGTAGTTGAAAAAATGAAAGCAGTTAAAGCTGAAATTGGTGGAGAAGGCAATGGTGGCGTGATCTACCCGCCCTCTCACTACATGAGAGACTCTTTAGTGGGCTTAGCTTTAATTCTTTCCTATTTTTCTAGTTCTAGTTTCAATAATTTTTCTACCCTAAAAACATCTTTACCTTATTATGTTATGATTAAGGAGAGGTTAGATATAGATAAGGAAAAATTATTAGAAGTTTTTAAAGTTTTAAAGTCAGAGTTTGAAGAAGTAGAAACAAACGAAGAAGATGGTTTGAAATTATTATGGTCTGATAAGTGGGTTCATTTAAGGCCTTCTAATACTGAGCCAATTTGCAGGGTCTATATAGAAGCTAAAACAGCCAAAGAAGCTAATAGTTTCTTAGAAATGATAAAAAATAAGATAAATAATTTATGACAGAAGTAATAATTTTAGCCGCTGGCAGAGGCACTAGAATGGGCAGTGATTTACCTAAAGTTTTAACGCCTTTAGCTGGGAGGCCTATGATCAGCTATTTACTGGATTCTATTTTAGAGTTTGATAAAAATATACAGCCTGTGATTGTAGTTTCTCCAGAAGGTAAGAAACATATAGAAGAAGCTTTGTTAGGTTATAATTTTAAAATAGCTATCCAAGAGCAAGCTTTAGGGACTGGACACGCAGTTTTAAGCGCTAAAGATAAAATATCTTCTCAGGCTAATAAGGTTTTGGTTTTATATGGCGACCACCCCTTTATTTCTTCCAACTCAATCAGTAAACTTTTAAGTGTTCATGATGACAATCTTAGCTTGATGTCAGTAGAATTGGAAGATTTTTCTAATTGGCGTAAAAATTTTTATCATTGGGGAAGATTATACAGAGATGAAGATGGCAATTTAGAGAGGATTATAGAGTTTAAAGATGCCAGCGATAGTGAAAAAGAAATAAAAGAAGTCAACCCAGCTATTTTTTGTTTCGATAGTAAGTGGCTGTGGGATAATATAGCTAAACTTAAAAATAATAACAAGCAAGGAGAATATTACTTAACTGATTTAATTAAAACAGCTTTTGACTTAGGCACTATAGTTAAAACTACGCCTATAGAAGCTAAGGAAGGGGTGGGAATTAATACGCCAGAAGAGTTAGATATTGTTGAAAAAATTATTTTAGACATGTTAAATAAATAATGCAAATTATATGAAAATAGCCTTTTTTGAAATTAAAGGTTGGGAGAAAAAATATCTTAACCAAGCCCTAAAAGGGCATAAATTATCTTTCTATAGCGAGCCACTTCAAGTTAAGCACTTAAAGGAGTTAAAAAGTACTGAAGTGGTGTCAGTCTTTATTTATTCCAAAGTTAAAGCTGAGATTTTAAAAAACTTACCTAAATTAAAAATGGTAGCTACTCGCTCTACTGGTTTTGATCATATAGATTTAAAAACAGCTAAAAAACAAGGAGTAAAAGTTTGCAATGTTCCCTCTTATGGCGAAAACACTGTAGCTGAGCATACTTTTGCTTTAATATTAGCTTTGTCTAGGAATATTCACAAATCATATATTAGAACTTTGCATAATGATTTTTCTTTAGAAGGTTTAAAAGGTTTTGATTTAAAAGGTAAAACTTTAGGTGTGATTGGAGCTGGAAAAATTGGTATGCATACTATGAGAATAGCTAGAAGTTTTGGCATGAAAGTTATAGCTTTTGATGTAAATAGGGATAATTTCATGTCAGATGTTTTAGATTTTGATTATGTTAGTTTAGATGAGGTTTTCAAAAATTCAGATATTATTTCTTTGCACGCACCCTATAATGAACACACTAAACATATTATAAACAGAGATAGTATTAAAAAAATGAAAAAAGGAGTTATTTTAATAAACACAGCTAGAGGAGGACTTATAGACTTAGATGCTTTAATGGAGGGCTTAGATAAGGATATTATTGGCGGGGCTGGTTTAGATGTAATTGAGGGGGAGGAATATATAAAAGAAGAAAAACAGCTTCTCTATGATCCTGAAAAAGCTGAATTAGCTCTAACTCTAGCTAAAGATCATATACTCTTTGATAATGAAAAAGTAATTTTCACGCCTCACATAGCTTTCTATAGTCAAGAAGCTTTAATGAGAATCTTAGAGCAAACAGTTGAGAATATAAGTAATTGTTTAGAGGGTAAACAAAATAATTTGGTAACCTAGTTTATGGCTACAGTTTTAGATTTGCACATTCATTCTAAGTATTCCCGAGCTTGTTCTCCAGCTCTAAACTTAGAAAATATTGCTAAAGTCTCAGAGCAAAAAGGAGTAGATATTATAGCTACCGGAGATTTTACTTATCCAGCTTGGTTTAAAAGTCTTCAAGAAGAATTAGTAGAAGAAAAAGGTTCTGGGCTTTATTATTTAAAAAAACAAGTAGAGATAAAAACCAGGTTTATTTTAGCCACTGAGCTATCCTTGGTCTATAAAGATGAAAAACAGGTAAGAAGGCTTCATATGATGGTGCAAGCGCCTAATTTAGAAGCAGTGAAAGAGTTAAATAATTATTTAGATAAACATTACAATATCCGCTCTGATGGTAGACCAATATTAAAATTAAAAGCACCAGAGTTAGTAGAAATTTGTTTAAAAATTCATCCACAGTTTTTAATTTATCCTGCCCATATTTGGACTCCTTGGTATGCAATTTTTGGTTCCAAGTCTGGCTTTGATAGCTTGGAGGAGTGCTTTAAAGAGCAGACAGAGCATATTTATGCTTATGAAACAGGTCTTTCTAGTGATCCGGAGATGAATTGGCGTTTATCAGCTTTAGACAATTTAACTACACTATCAAGTTCTGATGCTCATAGTTTGCAAAATATTGGTAGAGAAGCTAATGTTTTTAATTTAGAAGTTAAAACCTATAGTGAGATATATAGAGCTATCAAGGAAAAAGATTTAAAAGTTTTAGATTATACGATTGAGTTTTATCCTGAGGAAGGTATGTATTATTTAGACGGTCACAGAGATTGTAATTATAGTTCTACGCCTGTAGAAAGCTTGAAAAATCAAGGCATGTGTCCGGTTTGTAAAAAACCTTTAGTCTTAGGTGTTTTCCATAGAGTAGAACAATTAGCAGATAGATCTTTAGGTTATCTTCCTAAAAATAGACAAGGATTTAAAAAATTAATTGAGTTAGATAAAATTATTGCTGAATCTTTAGCTATAAAGAATCGACAAGCTAAAAAAGTGCAAGCTATATATTTACAAATGATAAAAAGCTTTGGCTCAGAATTAAAAATACTTTTAGAAGTAGATATTTTAGAAATAGAAAAAGAGTTTGGCTCTTTAATAGCTTTAGGTATTAAAAGAGTTAGAAACGGTGATTTAAAAATAGAGCCTGGTTTTGATGGTCAATATGGAAAAATTAATATTTTTTCTAACAAAGAGATAAATAAGCAAGTAAAACTTTTATGAAGATAAAATCTAACTTTTTTTATTTAATAATATCTGTTCTAGCCTTGATAGTGGTGGCCCTTTTTACTGTTTCACAAGCCCAGCCTGAAAATCAAAGAAGTCAACAAAATCTTGAGTTTATAGGTAAGTTTAATAAGAGTCTTTCTAGTTTGGGCCAGGCTATAAACTGGACAGCTTCTTTGGTGCCTGATTATCGTGAACATAAATTTAAGCCTAGCTGGAAGAATGTTTTTAATAATCCTTTGAAAAATAGTGTTGAAGTAATAAGTAGTGTGCAAGTAGAGACAAGTGATAAAATTAATAATTTGAATATTGAAGATTTAGATAATTTTATAGGCAGAAAAGAATTAATAAAAAGCCAGAGCTGGCTAGGAGAAAAAGGTTTTTTCTTTTATAGAGAAAACTCTGATTTATTTTTAGGTTGGCAGAGCTCTAAAGGCAAGAGGTTTAGTCTGACTATACCATATTAAACTAATTTTTAGCTAGTTTACTTAAACTATAAAGAAGTGTATAATGTAAGAGAAATTTATAGTTTTTTGTAATTTTTTTCATCAGCTTTTGTTATAATTAATTATATAAATTAAAATATTAATATGCCTTTTAATTTTTTTTCTGATTTAATTTTTCAAGTAGGGATGGTTATTGAATATATCGGAGTTTTGATAGTTATTATGTCAGTAGCTGTTGCAATTTATACTTTCTTCTTTTTGCCTGATTCTAAGAATTTACTTAGAATAAAATTTGCTAAAAATGTTATTTTTGGTTTAGAATTTATTATTGCCGCTGATGTGCTTTTAGTAACAGTGGCGCAAACCTTAAATGAGGTAATGCAACTTGGTGGTATGGTGCTTATAAGAATACTTTTAGGCTATGCGCTGAGGCAGGAATTTGCTCATGATATGATGAGAGGTTTAGAAAAAAAATATAAAAAATAATTTAAATATATGACAAAAAAGACTAATGAAAACAATAAATCAGAGGAGCAACTAAAAAAAGAGGAAGCAGCTTTATCCGCCATTGATCAAATAAAAAGTAAATTTGGAGAAGGTGCCATTATGAGGTTTGGTGACGCTAGAAAAAGTGATGTTGATGCTATTCCTAGCGGTTGTCTGTCTTTAGATTTAGCTTTAGGTATAAATGGAATTCCTAGGGGGAGAATTATAGAGATTTTTGGACCAGAAGCTTCTGGAAAAACAACTTTAGCTCAACACATAGTAGCTGAAGTACAAAAATTAGGTGGTTTAGCTGCTTTTGTTGACGCTGAACACGCCTTAGACCCGGAGTATGCTAGAAAAATAGGTGTAGATGTTAAGGAGCTTTTAATTTCACAACCTGACACTGGTGAGCAAGCCTTAGAAATAGTTGAAACTTTGGTTAGGTCTAATGCTGTAGATGTTATTGTGGTAGATAGTGTAGCTGCCTTGGTTCCACAAAGAGAAATAGAAGGAGAAATGGGTGATCAACACATGGGTCTACAAGCTAGACTTATGAGCCAAGCTTTAAGGAAACTGACTGGCATTGTTTCTAAATCTAAAACTGTAGTAATTTTTATTAATCAAATAAGAAATAAAATTGGTGTTTTCTTCGGTAGCCCAGAGACTACTACTGGTGGCAATGCTCTTAAATTCTATAGCTCTGTGAGAATAGAGGTTAGAAGAGCAGCTCAAATTAAGCAAGGAGACAGAAGTATTGGTAATAGAGTAAAGGTTAAGATAGTGAAAAATAAAGTAGCCGCTCCTTTTAAAACTACAGAGTTTGATATTATGTATAATGAAGGTATTTCACTCTCAGGAGATATATTAGACACAGCTGTTATCTATGGAGTAATTAAAAAAAGTGGCAATAGTTATACTTTCGGAGAGGTCAAGCTTGGCGTTGGCAGAGAAAATGCTAAAAAGGGTCTAAGAGAAGATAAAAAGATAATGAAGGAGATTAGAACTAAAGTTTTAGAGTTAGCTCAAGCTAAGGCCAAAGAAGATTAATTATTTCATTAATATAAGAAAACCGTTTCCTTAAAAAGAAGCGGTTTTTTCTAAGGATTATGAAGAAAAAATTATATGTTTTATCCGTGGGAGGATCTTTAATAGTCCCAGAAAGCGGAAAAATTGGTCAAGATTTTTTAAAAAAACTATTATTCTTTTTAGAAAAAGAATTGAAAAAGGGCAATAAGTTTATTATCGTTGCTGGTGGAGGTAAAACTGCTAGAGACTATATTAAAGGAGCTAGAGCTGTAAAGAAGGTTAGTGATAAAGAAGCTGATTATTTAGGGATTTTAAGCACTAGACTTAATGCTAATTTACTTAAAACCTTGTTAGGCAATAAAGCTTTTACAAAAGTTTTAGATAACCCTAATGAAGAAATAAAGACAAATAAAATAATAATAGCTGGAGGCTATAAACCCGGACAATCAACTGATGCTGTGGCAACTCAGTTAGCTGTTACTTATGGAGCTCTAGAAGTTATTAATCTTTCTAATATTGATTATGTTTACGACAAGGATCCTAAGTTAAAAGGAGCTAAGAAAATTGAAAATTTAACTTGGAATGAACTATTTAAGATTACAGGTAGAAATTGGCAACCAGGTAAAAATACTCCTTTTGATCCAGTTGCTTCTAAAATTGCTCAGAAAAATAATTTAAAGGTAATAATGATTTCAGGAAAAGATTTTAAAAGCTTAAATAATTATTTTCAAGGCAAGAAGTTTAGGGGTACTGTAGTAAGTTAAGTAACAGTTAAATGATTAAAAAAAGACTTTTTAATAGGGTCTTTTTGTTATTTGGTAACTATTATACCAGCTGAGATGTCTTTTTATTTAATCATTAAACGTTGCGCTTCGGAGTAGAATGTGGGCCAAATGTGGGCCAAAAACTATGTGACACGGAAATGATAATGTCCTATTACAAGGAAATAGAAATGTCCTATTTAATGTGATATTGTGTTTAGTTAAATATTAACTAAATAACAATAATACTATGGACACATACATTACTATGTCTCAAAAAGAAGTAAATAAATATGACATTATCAAAAAAGTAATTAAAAAAGAATTAAAAGAAAAGGAAGCAGCTAATTTGTTAAATATTAGTATTAGACAAGTTAGGAGATTAAAAAAGAGAGTAAAAGAAAAAGGAGTTAAAGGATTAGTTCATTTAGGAAGAGGAAAGATTAGCAACAGAAAAATTCCTGATTCAGAAAAAGATGAAATAGTTGAATTGTTACATAAAAACTATTCTGATTTTGGTCCCACTTTTGCCGCAGAAAAATTAGATGAAGTTCATAGAATTAAAAGAGACCCAAATGTCAATCCCTGAATATACTGAACCACTAATTAGTAAATTATTTGGGAAAGTTTTTAATAAAATCTAAGGTAAATTTCTTGGGTGACTTTAATTTTAAACTGGTATGTAATCGCTTATCGTTGTAATAACTGATAC
>JAIPJA010000012.1 GCA_021734405.1 Minisyncoccota bacterium | reverse complement strand
CAATCTTTTTTCGGCCGGCTGGGCAGTCCGTCCGAAAAAAGATATTACCTTGCAACAAACTAAAATATTTTAATTAAAAGGAATAAATACACCATAGCAAAATAGAGTTTACAAAAGTTACGGGTAAGATTTGGGGTAACTCTGAAATACAGCTAATCTAAGCTAATAAGTTTTGTGAATTTGGGGTAATTTTTAAGACAATATATCTTTCAAGTGTAAAATAAGTGTAGTATTAATGTAATTACACTTATAAGTATGTCTAAATTTTATAAAATAAAAAAACCTGATTTATCGGCTATAAAAAGAGAAAAAATATTTTCTAAATTTTTTAATGAAGAAAATGGAGAATGTCTTCTTTTTATTGAGAATACTTTTGACCCATATATTCATTGGGATAAATTACAATATAAAGAACCAATTCCAAAAGGATATTCGAGAGAGGAATTATGGTATATTATAAAATTCAACAGAAAAACTAGGCTTTTGCAAAGTCCTATAATAACCGAAGATCATAAAAAATTTTCATGGATTAAATTACCAAAATTAGAAAAGATTTTTCATGAAATAGATTTAAACACAGGAGGTGAATTATTTTCTTCTAAAGTAGAAGGCGACAAACAAGAAAAACAAAGATTGATATCACGGGGCATAATGGAGGAAGCTATAGCCTCTTCTCAGTTAGAAGGTGCTAGTACCAGTAGAAAAATAGCTAAACAATTTTTAAAAGAAGGTAGGAAGCCAAAAAATGAATCCGAACAAATGATTCTAAATAATTATTCCACCATGAAAATCATAGAGGAAGAGTATAAAGATAAAGAAATGACTTGGGATGTATTGCTGGAGCTACACAAAATGATAACAAAAGATACATTAACACCAGAGGGAGATTTGCCGTCATTAAGAGACAACAAAGAAACAATATTTGTAACAGATAAAAGTAGTGGAATTATTTATCATGAAGCTCCGAGCGTGCCTTTTGTGAAAAAAGAATTGGATAGATTAATAGATTTTGCTAATGACAAATCTGATAAAGCATTTATCCATCCGATTATAAAAGCAATTATGTTGCATTTTTGGATAGGTTATTTGCATCCATTTACAGATGGAAATGGTAGGTTGGCAAGGCTGTTGTTTTATTGGTATTTATTAAAAAAAGACTACTGGGCTTTTGCTTATTTGCCAATTTCTAAAATTATAAAAAAATCACCTACTCAATACACCATGGCTTATGTCTATAGTGAACAAGATGACTATGATTTAACTTATTTTATTGAATATCATATAAATAAAATAGAACAAGCTGTAAAAGAATTTAAAGAATATCTGGACAGGCAATCTAAAAAGAACTTAACAATGAGTAAAAACAGCAAAATAAATCATAGTTTTAATGATAGACAAATTAAACTGTTGCAATTTTTATATGGAGACCCAGACGAAAGAACAAGCATAAGGGTGCATATGAATGTTTTTCAAGTAGCAAATAAAACTGCAATCAAGGATTTACGGGAGTTATCAGAACAGGGATTTTTAGAGAGAAAAAAACAAGGAAAAAATGTCTATTATTATATAACTGAGAAAGCTAAAAAACTATTTTTATAATATAGATATGCAAATATCTTTTGACACAAAAATTGCAGAAGTATATAAAAGTTCTTCTCAAAAAATAAGAGTTTTGACAGAGGATTGGGTTGATAAAGAAGTTTTTTGTCCTGCTTGCGGAACGAATATCAGTAATTATGAAAATAATCGACCCGTTGCGGATTTTTATTGCCCTAATTGTGGTGAGGAATATGAATTAAAAAGTAAGAAAGATTCTATTGGTAAAAAAATAGTTGACGGAGCGTATAGAACGATGATTGAGAGGTTAAATAGTAGTGATAATCCCAATTTTTTCTTTCTCAATTATGACCCGATAAAATTTGAAGTGTTAAATTTTATAGTTATCCCTAAACACTTTTTTACCCCTGAAATTATAGAAAAAAGAAAACCATTATCTTTAACGGCGAGAAGAGCTGGTTGGGTTGGATGTAATATTTTACTTCAAGATATTCCTGAGAGTGGAAAAATATTTTACATTAAAAATGGTAAACCAGAAAATAAAGAAATAATTGTTTCTAATTGGCAAAAAACTTTATTTTTAAGAGAAACCAGAAACCAAGAATTAAAAGGTTGGATATTAGATGTTATGAGGTGTATTGATAGATTGGGTAAAAAAGAATTTAGCTTACAGGAAGTTTATAAATTTGAAGAATATTTAAAAAACAAACATCCAAATAATCAACATGTAAAAGATAAAATCAGACAGCAATTACAATTTTTGAGAGATAAGGGATATTTAGAGTTTTTGGATAGAGGTAAATATAAATTGAAATAAAATTATGAAGATAAAAAAGTGTAAAAAATGTGGTAGTTCAACTTTTATTATCCAAGAAAGCATTCTACATACCGCCGAGTTATCCCCTAAAGACGAAAATTTGACTGTTTATAAAGAATTTACTAGTGGGATTGATAAAATATTTTGTAAAAATTGCGAGGAAGAATATTTAGAAAGTGATTTTGAGCAGATAAACTTTAGATAATTTTTACTACAGATTATTAAATAACGCCTTGTCTTTATGAAAGAACATACTATATTTACATTGAACGCAAGGGATAATTGTATATTAGAAATATTAAACCAGCATACAAGCTATAAAGAAATTAATTCTGAGATTTCTAGACTTTTCGAGGAGATAAAAAATATTTTAAAGAAAAAAATATAGAATATTCTAAACTTAAAAGTGCTTTAATCCCGAGTAGAGATAAAAAAGAAGTAGCATTATTATTTGATAGAAATAAAATAGATAGCCCTATCTATAGTCAAAAAATATTTGAATTTTTGCTACCATTACTAAATCAAAATAGTAATAACAGTTTTTTATGCGGTGATTATATAGATATTGTAAAAAATCAGGAAATGTTAAAGAAAATGCTATTTAATGAATTAAAAACAAATAATTATAAGAGCTATCAAGTCAGTCATCAAATTTTTATAGTATATGTTAATAATATTAGTGAAAATACACTCAGAAATTTTAGAAAAAGATTAAATGAATTTAATGCTTTTATAGACATGATTGATGTTTCTTTTAGTTCATTATTCAAGGATTATCTTTCTTTTATATTATGCAACTCTTTTATAAAAAGCGGTAAAAATATTCTAACTAATCACCCAGATGATGTAAGTAATGATATTGATGAGAGTAAATTTGGTTTTGATTTCAAAAATCTCGGCTATACCATTAAAAGTGTTCAAAGTATTTTTTATGATTTGTTTTTATCTTATAAAATAGAATGCGTACAAAATAATTCAGATGTTAACTTTTCTTTCTGTGCATTAACCCCAGATGTTTTAGATATTGATAAATTGCTTATTAAAGTGTCGGACGAGAAATTAGAATATCTAAAGACTAACAAAAAATCTATAATGAAAAGATTGGATCTTTTGAAAATATCAACTCGTGATTTAGAAGAAAAAATAAAAAATAAAATAAAAAATAATTATTTTTTTAACCTAAGAATTTGCGCTGAAGATAGTTCTTATCTTTTTAATACTATTTTGGAATTTGGTATAAACAAAAAAAGATATAAAGTGTTAGTTGCCTTCAAATATGAATTCTTGAATAAAGAATTATACTTAATTACGATGTATTAATTTTATGATATGTACTGTTTTTACCACCAACACTGTATTGCCCCGCTAAAAGCGTTGACCATATGTTGCCCAGATGGTGATAAAAGTAGATATATTGAGTAGTTTTAGATAATTATAGATTAAACAATAATTACCTAACAATAGACAATAACTCGTATATGCGGGACTATTGTCTTTTTTATCTCTCTGTTTCGATTCCCGTTACCCGCTCAAAGACACAAAGACAACCTCGAAAGAGGTTGTTTTTGTTGGGTAAAAATGAAAAGTTTGACTATTATATATTTGGAGTTTTAAAATCTTTTTATCAGCATATTTTATTTTAAAAAGTTAGTATATATATTTGACAAGATATATACTAAGTGCTAAGATAGTATATATAATAAAAAAGATAACAACTAACTTATGAATATCGAAATTTGTAAAAAAGTTAAACAACCTCAAGGATTTGAGGCGTTTATACCTAACGACTTTCCTGTTGATGGGCTATTTGTTATTTCTCAAAGATTAATAAATAAAGCTGGAAAGGCAGAAAGATTAGTGGGAAAACTCGATGGTATAACTCAAATATTGCCAGATATCAAGTTTTTCTTAAAAATGTTTTCACTAAAAGATGCTACTTCTTCAGCTCAGATTGAAGGTACTCAAGCAACCATGGTAGATGCTGTTGAAATGGATGCTGGAATTGATGGAAAAGACAGCGATGCTCAAGATATTATTTTTTATATTAAAGCTCTTAAGTACGGAATTGAAAGAATAAAGGAATTTCCTTTATCATTAAGATTTATACGTGAATTGCATTCGAAACTAATGAAAGGTGCTCGTGCAACTCACTTTTCTAATCCTGGAGAATTTCGTAATTCCCAAAATTGGATAGGAGGGACATCTCCGGCAAGTGCTACTTTTGTGCCGCCGCCCGTTCATGATATGAAAAAAGCCTTAGACGATCTAGAAAAGTTTATGTATGATCAAGAGTCAACATTGCCTATTATCCATATTGCATTTTTACATGCACAATTTGAAACTATCCATCCATTTTTAGATGGCAATGGACGAACAGGCAGATTGTTAATCACCTTAGCTTTGTATAGACTGAAATTATTAGAAAATCCAGTATTATTTTTATCGTCTTATTTTAAGCAGCATCAAAAAACATACTACTCTAAACTCAACAGTTATCATTCAGGCGAAGTATTTGAATGGTTAGAGTTCTTTTTGGATGGAGTAATCGATACAGCAAATAAATCAATTGCTATAGCAAAAAAAATAAAAAATATTTATAAAGATGACATGCTAAAGATACAGGCCTTAGCAAAGAGAGAGTCCGAAAGTGGAGTTTTAGTTTTATCTAAGCTATATGGTAATCCTATTGTAACAACTAAAGTTATAATGGGCTGGACAGGATTCACACGTTCAGGAGCTCAAAAAGTTATAGACAGATTTATGAAAATTGGAATATTAGAAACACGTGATGAAAAAGAGAGTTATGATAAGAAATATTCTTATAAAAAATATTTGGATGTCTTTATTAATTAAAATATTTTTTAACCTCATTTAACAATTTTACCCTAAAACAGGTTTGACTAACTTCCACTTTGGAGCTCAAAAACACAAAGACAACCTCAAAAGAGGTTGTTTTTCTATAATAATATTTAATTTTTACAAGACATCCACATAACATCAAACATTTCTTTGTATATTTGTATTATGTTGGGATTTTCAACTGATATAGCCATAATTGGCGGAACTAATTGATGAATAAGCGCTCTCCTAAATTAGTGTTTAATTTAACATTTTTTGGTAACAATTTAACTTGTGAATTAAATTCTTCTTTTCTTTTAATAAATCTTTTGTTTTTTACGATAAATACATATTACTATATAGGTACGTTAATTATATTATTGTTCTATCGTACCTTTTATGTTTTGTCAACATTACCGCATTACTAATCCCTGTGCTATCTCCTTAACTTCTTTTAACGACTGTCCTCTGAAATAGACTTAACTAACACAACCTTTAGAGATCCAGCACTTAAAAACAACCTCGAAAGAGGTTGTTTTTGTGTAAAAGTGAAAAAGCTTGACTATCATCTATTTGAGTCTAAAAATATTGACAAGGTATAAAATAA
Source organism: Minisyncoccota bacterium (assembly GCA_021734405.1). Taxonomy (GTDB): domain Bacteria; phylum Patescibacteriota; class Patescibacteriia; order Patescibacteriales; family UBA12465; genus JAIPJA01. The sequence goes on along the minus strand of JAIPJA010000012.1, from coordinate 17,865 downwards.
ATAATAATATTAAATTATTCGTGATAAATATTTGACCGGTTTTATCACTTCTTGCTAGCATAAAAAGGCTAGAAGAGACGCGAATAAAGGTTACCATCAACTCTAGGATTATCTTAAATGATAAATAAACTGTGGACTTAAAAACAGTCCTTGCATGAATGACAGGTTTATATCTTACAGTTGATGGTTTTTTATTTATAAATATTTTCAATTTCTTTTAAAAATATAAACATAGAATATCTTTGGCTAATATCTACACCCCTTATATAACGTGTTTTTGTAACAAAAAACAGCCTTTAAAACAAAGCTGTTTTTTGCTATTTAAAAAAGTTATTACGCTTTTTTAACATTAACTGCTGCACTACCTTTATCTGTGTCTTGGATTTCAAAGCTCACTCTATCGCCTTCTCTTAATTCGTCAAAACTAACACCTTCAAGGTTGTTAGCATGAAAAAATAAGTCGTTACCACCGTCTTGAGCAATAAAACCAAAGTTTTTGTCAGTTAATTTTTTAATTGTTCCTTCCATATTAATTCAAATATAAAATTATTAGAAATACTAATTAATAGAAACTCGACTCTGCCTCTAAATTTGTTAATATTTATACATACATTATAACAACAAAATCTTGATATGTCAACCCTTTAAAACAGGGCTTTTTATTGAGCTTATTTATGCTCTCCAAAATTATAGTCCACAATCTTTTTTTTAACTGGTCCCTTAATTATTACGTACCAAGCGAGCTTGATCCATTTTTTTAGAACTTTTATTTTTCCTTCTCTTTCTAATCTGCGAGGAGAATAATATATAAAAGAAGACTTAATCATTTTTACTTTAAATTGCTTAAACAGTCTATAACTATAATCATAATCTTCAGCTACAAATAAACTTTCATCAAATCCATTAATTTTAAAATGAGCTTCTCTATCTGCTAACATAGCTATACCAATAGAAGTTGGCCGTATAGGCTGCCCTAACCAAAAGAAAAAGTTTAAAAAGTTAACTAAGCATCTATAAAACATGGATGAATTTTTTATCTTTATATAAAAACCAGCTCCCTTTAAATTTCTTTTTTCTGCTTCTTCTATGGTATTTTTTAAAAAATTCTCTGGAATACTTATATCTGCATCGAAAAACAATAGCCACTTACCTTTAGCTATTTTGGCACCATCATTTCTTTGATAAGACGGATGTCTTTTCTTATTACTAACCACCACACAGCCACGTTTTCGAGCAATTTCCTGCGTCCTGTCTTCAGAGTTGCCATCAGAAACAATAATCTCATAATCCTTGTAATTTTGCGCTTGAATAGAGTCTAAAAGTTTAGGTAAATATTTTTCCTCGTTTAAAGTTGGTATAATTATAGATAACATTATTTTTTGTCTTTAAATATTTCTTTAGCAATTTCCCAATAAGCTTCATTGCCTTGGATTTTTTGTAAATACCACCACTCAACACCCCAAAGATAAACTTGTCTAAAATTAGTATTTATAGCTGTTTGCAGGTTCCCTTTAAACTGTTCTTGACTTAAAGATTTATCAATCTCTTCCTTACTCATTTGAGACATCTCTCCTTTGGCCACCCAAGGCTCAGCCTGAAGTTCTATTACTATAACATCTTCTGAATTAATGCCAAATAGACGGCTCTTGTAGATATAATGTTTAAATCCAAAAGGATAGCGAATAAAACCAAAAACTGGATTATGCACCACTCTATACATAGTAATACCCAAAATATCAGCTAATTTCCTTTCTTTTTTCCAGGTGCTTAACTCTCCGGAAGCGGAGATTATAATCTCTCTAGAGTCTAAACTTCTTACTAACTCAACTTCTTTTTTTAATAAATCTTCATTTAATTTAGGGCAAATTCCAAAACTGCTTAAATAAGGCTCATTTTCTATTTGCCAATATTTAATACTTTCATTATCCTTATACCTTTCAACAGTTTTTTCAATATAGGCCAAGAGTCTTTCTTCTCTGGTTATTTCATCAACTTCTTTAGCCCAATCTGGCAAATGACATTCTGGCCAGCGTGGCAACCTATAGCCTACACTTATAATAAAATTAACACCCCTTCTTGATCCCTCGTTAATTAAATAGTCATAAACTTCATAATTATAGTTTTTTGGAGTCTTTTCAACCTCATCCCAATATATAGGTAAGCGAATATTTTTTACTTCTAAATCATTTAAAACATTTAAATAAGTGCTTTGCCAGTTTAATTTTAACTCTTTAACAAATTTTGTAGAAAAGGTAATACCAAAATAATTATCAGGAGCTTGTAAATCTGTTTTATTAGGATAATGTTTAGCCACCTTAAAAACCCACCACAAAAAAATTATTAAAGCTATAAAAAAAATAAATATAATCATTTTTTTAATATGTTTATTCATTTATTTAGAAAGAAAATATAATCCTAAAGCGATAAACAAAACCGCAAAGGTTTTTTGTAAAATAATATTTTTTGTTATATTTTCTTTAATGATTTTAGGAAAAAATAAAGTAGAAATTACACCTAGAACTATTATAAATACATATTGCACTCCTTGTAAAGCGCTGACTAAGGCCACTGAGTGCAAACTTATAGCCAAATTCTGTAAAAAGAAACCGCTAGCAGACAAGCCTTGATTAAAAACAAAAATTCCTGCTTTTTTTTGTTTCATTTTTTTTATACTTTTAATAATTCTTTTTCTTGAGTCTTGATGAACTAAGAGCAGTAAAACAAAAAGGAAACTTCCCCCTCTCATCCAAATAAAAGCACTCATAAACTCCTGATGATTAAAAGCGTGTTTATTGCCTACAAAAAATAAAGCAAAAAATAAAGCGGCACCAATTGAAACCAAAATAGCTTTAAATTTTTCTTGTTTTTTAAATTTAATTTTTATAAGAACCTTTTTCCATCTATCCTTTTGTTCTGGAATCCAAGAAATTAAAAAAGTGCCAATAAGAAGCAATATTAAAGCTAGCCATTGCCACTGATTGAAGGTTTCTCCTAAAAAAGACACTGAAAAAACTAAGGTAAAAACAGGAACCAGACCACCAATAAGCAGTAACACTTTAGAGGCCTCTCCCTCCTTTAAAGCATAATAAAAAAGCAATAAAGCTAAGGGGAAAAACGCACCTACCAAAAGATTAAAAAGCAATAAACTGGTTCCAGGCCAATTTAAAAACCATGGCGCTAATAAAAAAACTACTAAACCCAAAACTCCAACCAAAAAAGTATAAGCTCTGCTACTGGGCAAAGCCTTGTCTAGTAAAAACTTGTCTAATATATTAACAAACGCCAGTATAAAATAAGCTAAAATAGCCAACGCTAGCCAATTCATAAATATTTTTTTTAATTATTAGTTACAATAAATGAAGCTCATCAATTTCTTTTATCTTTTTATTTAAAACTACATCTTCTATATTTTTTGCGCCACTGCTTGGGGCATCTAAAAACCCTTGTATAGCAGCCTCAGCCAACCAACCTGAATTAAGCCAATCAAACAGCCACTCATCAGTATATTTAACGTTTTTATTATCTATTCCAGCGCCAATAGCTAATAACCATTCTCTATTATAATGTTCTTGTGAGCCTATAGGTTTAGACATAATAATTGGCAAACCTAAGCCTGAATAAAAAGTTAACTCTGAAGGTTTAGTCCAAAGTATGTCAGTTGTTCTTAAGACCTTATTAAATTCTTGAAAATATTTAACCTTATCAGGATTATAAACAACTCTTACATTTTTACACCCCGGACACCTGGCTTCAACATTCTTTACAAAAAAATCATAAACATCAGCCCGACTTCCAGCTATTAAATTTATATTCACTTCTTGATTTTTTATTTTCCTCTCCAGACTTTTAACAATATTTAAAGCCAGATCTCTTTGAGCCCCTGCTCCGCCTACAGCAAAGGTGATGGTAAGAGGTCTTTCTGATTGTTCCTTGTGGTCAATTGGCCCCAAATATTCTTCTATTAATTTTTTATATTTTTTTCTATACACCCCCTGGGGGTCTAAAGATATAATCCTTTGTTTTAAGTCATTTTTTAAAATATTTTTATGAGAACCAATGTTTTCTTCTGGTAAAGGAAAGCCTGCCACAAAAATATTTTCTGGCCTTACTCCATACAAAACTAACCTTTCTTTAACTCGTTTATTAGGAGCTAAATATTTTATTTTAGAAGTGGAGGGATTAAGCGGTGCCCAAGCTCGAGAAACATCAGCATCACAGACAACACAATAAATTTCTCCCTTATAATCATAATATTCTGCAAAATAAGCTACCACAAAAAAAGTAGTAACCAAGGGCAGGGGATTTTGATTTAATTTTTCTATTAATTTTTTGCCTAAACCTTTTTCTATTTTTTTATAAAAATATTTTTGTTGAAAAGAAGGCTTAGACAAATCTCTTTTAGGATAAAAGCTATCAATTTTTTGAAAATAATCCATAGCAGAAAAAACCAGATCTCCAACTAGAGGCAGTTTTTTAAAATAAGATACTAATTCATAGCCTTTTTTATTTCCTTGCCAACTTTTTCTCTCTTTTGGATCTATACCCTTATAATTATTAGCTGTAACAATGCCGTCTGAGCTAAAAGATATTAAAGGATAAGCTGCTCGCTGGTGTCCATAACCCATGTCTACGGCTATTAAATGAAATTTATTTTCTTTATTTTCCATTTTATTGATTTAAAATTTTTTATTTGTTTGCTTATTATTATTATATCATTTTTAAAACAAAACAAAAAGCGCTTTAAAAAACGCTTTTGTTTTACTCTTTGTTCAATAAAATCTAATCTTTTTTAGTCTGTAAGTACTGATAAGCTGCTAAGGCGGCAATAGTACCTTGCCCAGCAGCAATGCTTATTTGCTTAAAAGCCACTTGAGTAACATCGCCAGCAGCAAAAAGTCCTGGAGTTTTAGTTTCACAAAGTTCGTTTACTAAAATCTCCTCAGACCTATTTCTGTCAACAATATCTTTGACTAAACTTGTATGGGCTAGCCTTCCTATCTCAACAAAAGCTCCGTCTACCTCTAAAAACTTTTCTTCTTCTGTTTTTAAATTCTTCACTTTTATCTGTTTTAATGCCTCATCTCCTAAAAATTCTATTGGTGAACTATCTAAAATCATTTCAATATTGTCTCTAGCCTCAACTTCTTTTATTAAGGCCTCAAAAGCCTTAAATTCGTCTCTTCTATGTATTAAATACACTTTATTAGCTATTTTTGACATAATTTCAGCGGCATCTAAAGCTGAGTTTCCACCACCAACCACAGCTACGGTTTTGTTTTTATAAAAAGGACCGTCGCAATTAGCACAATAAGACACTCCTTTGCCACTAAACTCTTTTTCACCGGGAATATCAAGCTTTCTTGGAGATAATCCCATGGCTAATATAACTGTTTTTGCTTCATATTCTTTTTGAGGACAAATTAATTTAAAGCCTTGGTTGGTTTTTTCTATGCTTTTAACCTCTTCTTGGGTTATTTTGACCCCTAAAGCACTAATTTGCTCTTGAAATTTACCAATAAGCTCAAAAGCGTTAATAGACTTGAATCCAGGATAGTTTTCAATTTCTGAAGCCCAAACTAATTGTCCTCCAACATCCTTGCTTATAATCATGGTTTTCATTTCTCTTCTAGCTGCGTAAATGGCGGCCGCAGCCCCAGCTGGTCCACCACCTATAATAATAAGATCATGCATATTTTTAAAAATTAATAAATAATTAAAGTTAAAAAAAGATTAGTCAACAGTTTCTTGTACTTTAGATTTTATCTTTTCTTTATAATTTCTTTATATGTCCCTTTTATTTGGACTATGTTCCTTAAGGAACTATAAGTGGACCCAACAGGATTCGAACCTGCGACCTCTTGCATGCCATGCAAGCGCTCTAACCAGCTGAGCTATGGGCCCTAAACAACAAAATGTTCTTTAAGGAGCATTATTATACATTATACAACTATAAAAAATTTGGTCAATATTAAATTTCTAATAAAAAATTGTTAAATTTTTTCTAAAATCACTAACTTTAGTCAAAGAAACTGTGTACTAAACTGTGCCTCCATCAGGAATTGAACCTGAATCTAGAACTTAGGAGGTTCTTGTTTTATCCAATTAAACTATGGAAGCAAATATTTTTTTGACAAATTTATACCAGTGTCCTACAATTAAATAAAGCTTAATTCAAATTTTTAATAAACAATCTATGTTTGGAAACAAAGAAAAAAATCTTGAGAAAATTAAAGACGCAGAAACAATCATAGGAGGGTCTATAAAGGTAAAGGGAAACTTTCACGGTAAGGGCAATATTATTGTTGAAGGATCTTTAGAGGGTTCTTTAAAAACCGATGCCAGTCTTTTAGTTGGCGAAAAAGCAAAAATATCTGCTAATGTTTTAGCTAAAGATGCTTTCGTTAATGGCTCTATAACTGGAAACGTAAAAATTGAAAAAGATTTATTTATTGGCAAAACCGCTAAAATCACCGGTGATATTAGTTGTGAACAGGTTTCTATAGAAAAAGGAGCTATTATTAACGGTAATTTCATAATGTCACCTGCAAGCAGTGACAAAGGACAAGAAAGAGGCAGTGAAAAAGCCCCTCAAGCTAAAAAATAGTTATTATGCATCTATATATATATGACGATTTTTTAAGCAAAAGCCGATATAACAAGGTCTTAAGTAAAATTGAAACTAGATTAACAGATTTGGGGTTAAGCGGAAAAATCATCAGACTAAACAATTTAAAAAACTCTGACAAGGCTATAAAGGAAGAAATAAAACAAGGAGCAAAAACCATTGTAGCTGTAGGAAACGACTATACTATAAGCAAAGTTTTAAATGTTGTAATGGACAATGATTTAAACTATTTCAGTAAAGATATAGTTATTTCTTTTATACCCACCTCTAGCTCTTCTTTGGCAGAGTCTTTTGGTTTAATCAATGCTCAACAAGCCTGTGATGTTCTTCTAGCCAGAAGAATAAAAGATGTTCGTCTGGGAAAATGCTTAAATAATTACTTTTTATCTAATATAAAAATATTAGGAAATAATACGGAAATTTTAATAAACAAAAACTATCAAATAACTCTTTTAAAAAATAAATCTTGTTATATTATAAACATCCCAACTAAAGAGCTTTCTAAAAAAATACCTAATATTAGGGAAAAAAATCAAGAAAAACTCTTTCTTTTTATTGAAAACAGCAACCAAGATTACAGCTTTTTTCCTGCTGACAATATAGAGCTTAAAAAACAAGCAAACATCTCACTAATTGCTGACCACTGTATAACCTGTCAAACGCCAACAGAGATATCTTTAAGTGAAAAACGGGTTCGTTTTATTGTTGGAAAAAACAGAGCCTTTTAATTAACCACCTCAACCTCAGTATCCTTGTCTTTTGGATTATTTCTAAAAAGTAAAACTTGTTGCAATATAGTTAAAAGAGTTAAAATAAACCAATACAGAGTCAAGCCCCCTGGAAGAGTTAAGCCAATAAAAACAGTTATAACTGGCATAAAATAGGTCATTTGCTGGCTCATAATAGCCGCCATGTTCTCATCTTTAGCGCCTTTATTTTTTATTTTAGGCTTTTTAGCCATTAACATTCTAGCTTGAAAAAATTGAGCCAACCCCGCTAAAATAGCTAGGTAAGTGTTGGGTGTTGACAGGTCTGCGCCTAACCAGAAAGAATTAATGGTTTCTGGTACCCTTATAAAACTATATACTTGATCTAAGTTGTTTGCTATTCCGTCTCTAAAAACCTTAAAAACCGCCCATAAAAAAGGCAGTTGAATAATAAGAGGCAAACAAGAAGAAAAAGGGCTAACATTATTTTCTTTATATAAAGAGATGAGAGCTTTTCCCATCTGCTCCTTATTATCCTTATATTTTGCTTTTAAATCGTTTATTTTTGGTTGTAAGTCCTGCAAAGACTTCTGCGCTTTTATAGACTTCTTAGATAAAGGCCAAAGAATCAGCTTTATTATTACAGTTAAGGCAATAATAGCTAAGGCCAAGCTATTTCCTGGGATAATATCATAGAGCCAAACCACTAAATTTAAAATTGGTTGATAAAAAATAATGTGAAATAGGTAAATCATTTTTCTTTATTATTAAAATTATTTAACCGGATCATGCCCGCCCTTATTCCAGGGATGACAACGCAGGATCCTTTTAAACCCCAAAAACAGCCCTTTAATCAAGCCTTTTTTCTCTATAGCATCAATAGCGTATTGTGAGCAAGTTGGGTGAAACCTACAATAACCATAAGGGTATAAAGATTTAAAGATTCCATGATCAAAAGACAGGGTTTTTTGATATATTTTTATAAGATTTATTATAAGTTTTTCCATTAAAACTTTCAAAAACATGATATTTTTATTATAAGTTTTTTTTAAAAAAAGCTTCAAGTTCCTGTAAAGAATCTTCATTAAAACCTTTTCTAACTAAAACCCATAAATCTAGGCTTTTGCTTGAGTTTTGATGGTTTTTAAAAATAGCCTTTATCTGTCTTTTTCTTTTGTTTCTGTACACAGCTCTTTTATCAACTTTTGTACCCACTGAAATTCCTATCCGAGGGTGATTGTTGTCTGTTTTTAAAGTTTTTAAAACAAAAAATTCAAACTTAAAAAATTTCCCTTGCTTGAATATTCTTTCAAAGTCTTTCTGTTTATTTATAATAAAATCTTTTTTAAGCATACAAAAAAAGAGGTTTTTTCTTATTTAGATAAAACCTTTCTTCCTTTTTCTCGTCTTCTTTTTAAGAGTTTTCTACCGTTAGCTGTTAACATTCTCTTTAAAAATCCGTGCTTTTTACTTCGCCTTCTCTTGTTTGGCTGATAAGTCCTCTTTGGCATATTTATTAATTCTTATTTTTAAACACAAAAACAAAACCTATTTTTTGGTTATATAAATACAAGATAGCACTAAAAAATACAAAGGTCAATGCTTGGCGTTAATCCTTTTGGGTAGTTTTAATAGCAAAATAAAAAACCTAGTTTTTTATAGAATACTATTATTTTAAGTTTTTAAGAGTTGTGTTCTTGTAGTTTTTTGTTCTCTAGTCTGCGAGAAATTTCAAGAACTTTCGCAGTTATCTCAATTTGTCTAAGCAATTTTTCAGAGATCTCTTCTGCTTGTCTATTAAGATGGGCATTAAAAAATCCTTCTCTATCTGCGTTATGGTCTAATTGAACCAAAAGAGTCCCCTCTGTTAAGTTTTTATATTGAGCAGAATATCTGTCTTCTATCTCTTTATCACTTAAATCTAACACATAAGCAAATTATTCAAAGTTTATATCTTTGTTTTTCATTTCATCATAATGATTAAAACTCTCAAGGCGTTTATCAACAGCTTCTTCTCCAATTTCTTTTAAGGCTTTATAAATCTCCTCTCCCTGTTTTATTCTTTCAAGTGTTTCTTTTTTTAATTCTTCTGCATACTCTTCTGCTTTTTTTTCCGGTTTTTCTACATTTTCATTTTTCTCCTCCCCCTCTTTATTGTCAGTATTTTTTTCTGAATCATTTTTATCAAGCTCTGGACTAACTGTATTAATAAATTTTTGTTCATTCATGCTTTTAAATTAAAATTATATTATTTAAACTATATTATAATTTTGCTTTTTTATCAACTTTTTATTAACATATTATAAACAAGGTCTTTCTTGAGAAAAAAGCAAAAGTTTAATATAATGAAACTATCTTTAAATCAATTCTTATGGACAATCAAAAAATTTGGCAATCAGTTTTAGGAGAAATTGAAATTAGTCTTTCTAGGGCTAATTTTATTACTTGGTTTAAAGGTACTTTTTTATCTTCAGTTGAAAACAATCAAGCTGTTGTTTGTGTTCCTAATAGTTTTGTAAAAAGGTGGTTGGAAACTAAGTATAATAAAAAGATTTGTAAAGCTCTGGAAAATATTCTTGATAGAAAAATTGAAACTATTATATATAAAGTGGAACTTAAAAAAGCTGACTCAGAACAAGAAACAAAATCTACTGATACTCCTGAAGATAAAAAACCAACAGGAGAGACCACTAAAGTTGAAATTCTAAAAAGACAGACTAGTTTAAGTAGTAACAATATTAATCGCTTTGGTTTAAACTCTAGATATGTTTTTGAAAATTTTATTGTAGGAAAAAGCAATGAACTGGCCTATGCCGCTTGTCAGGCCGTGGTTAAAAGATTGGGGGAAGCTTATAACCCCTTTTTTATTTACGGTGGAGTAGGCTTAGGAAAAACTCACCTCTTACAGGCTATTGGTAATGCTGCCTCAGAAAAAACCGATAAAATACTTTATACTACTAGTGAAAAATTTACCAACAACTATATTCAATCTATACAAAGCGGTAGAGCTAAAGAGTTTAAAAACCTATACAGAAACGTTGATCTTTTATTGGTTGATGATGTTCAGTTTATGGGAGGAAAAGACGGAACTCAAGAAGAGTTTTTTCACACTTTTAATGAGCTACAACAAGGAAACAAACAAATAGTTTTAACTTCTGATAGACCCCCAAAAAGTATTCCAGCTATTGAAAAAAGGTTAATATCAAGATTTGAGTCTGGAATGGTGGCTGATGTGGGCAAGCCCGATATTGAAACTAAAATTGCTATTTTAGAAAAAAAAGCTAAAGAAAAAAGTGTTGAATTAGATAAAGAGGTTATAGAATATATAGCCTTAACTATAAAGAATAATGTTAGAGAATTAGAAGGAGCCTTAAATAGAGTAATAGCACACCATGAACTTATGAATATTGAACCTGACAAAGAAAGCGTAAAAAGAGTTTTAGGAGACTTGGTTGTTGATATTCAAAGTCGCTCCCTAACACCTAAAAATATTATTGAAGCTGTAGTAAAATATTATGATATTACGCAAAAAGATCTTTTAGGTAAAGGAAGAAAACAGGAATTAGTGAGACCCAGACAAGTGGCTGTATATTTAATGAGGAAAGAATTAAACACTTCTTATCCTAGTATAGGCCAGGAGTTAGGCGGAAGAGACCACACCACCGCCATGCATGCTTATAATAAAATAGATAAAGAGTTAAAAGAAAATGAAAAAACCAAACAAGAAATAAATTCTATAAAACATCTTTTTAGTTCTTTTTCTATTTAAATTGACCTGTGAAAAACCTGTTTATTAACTGTTTTTGTTGGTGTGGAATTTGTGAATAAAAACAACAAGTTAAAAGTTAACAACAAACCGATCACAACTCCTTAACCTTGAAGGCACTGCTTATCCCGAGGCAAAAAGGTCAAAAAAATAGCTAATATAAAAGATAAAAATTAATATTTAATAACTTATTCACCTCCTTATTATTACTATTATTTATATATATATAAATATTATTAATATAATATAAAAGTATGAAATTTATCAGTTTACAAGAAAACTTAAAAAAGGGAATTTTTGCAGTTAGTAATATAACTAGTAAAAATATAAGCTTACCTATTTTAAATAATATACTAATTAAAGCAGAAGAAGGAGAGATTAACTTAATAGCTACTAACTTAGAAATTGGAATAACTTATAAGCTTAGAGGGAAAATAGAGAAAAGCGGTGAAATAGCGGTTAATTCAAAAATTATAAATGACTATGTTTCTTTATTACCTTCAGATAAGGTTTTGTTAGAAAAAAAAGATAAAGAATTAAAAGTTGAATGTAAAAATTATAAAACAAAAATAAAAACTGAAGATAGTGATGACTTTCCTTTAATACCAGAAATAAACAGATCTGATTATATAAGTGTTGGAGTTGATGATTTAAAAAAATCTTTATCACAGGTCATTTTCTCGGTTTCTAATTCTGATTCCAGAGTTGAAATTTCGGGCGTACTTTTTTCTCTTCAAGATGAGTTTTTAAAAATGGTTTCAACTGATAGTTATAGACTTTCAGAGAAAAAAATAAAAATTGAAAATAATATAAAAAATGAAGACTTCAAAGAATTTAAAATTATAGTTCCAGCTAAAACCCTACAAGAACTTTTACGAATACTGTCTAATTTAAATGATGATTTTTCTTCAGAAAAAGACAAAATAAAAATATTTATTTCTGAAAACCAAATACTTTTTTCTTTTGATTCGGCTGAAATTGTTTCTAGAACTATAAGTGGTCAATATCCTGATTATGAACAAATAATCCCAGACAAATTTGTTAGTGAGGCTGTAATAAATAAACAAGAGTTTTTAAGAGCTATAAAAGCCTGTTCCATTTTTTCTAGTGGAGGAATAAACGACATAGATTTATTTTTAAATAAAGAGAAAAAAGAGCTTTCTGTTAACTCAGCCTCTGGACAAGTTGGTGAAAGTCATAGTAATTTAGAAGCTAATATTTCTGGGGAAAATAGTGATATAAAATTAAATTTTAAATATTTAATTGAAGGTTTAAATAATATAAAGGACGATGAGATTGTAATTAGAATAGCTGATAACAATTCTCCTTGTCTTTTTTCCTCAAAAAAAGATAAAAACTATGTTTACATAGTTATGCCCATAAAACAATAAAACTTATAATAAAAAAATCACTAGTTGTTTTAGTGATTTTTTTATTTAATTTATTGTAAGTTCAACCTTGTTGGACTCAACACTGGTTCCTTCCCAGGTGTTGGCCTTTAACCAAATAAGATAAGAACCGTTTAACGGTGGTGATTGCCAGTTTAAGGTTTCAGAGCTTGAGTTTATTGGTAAATATGTTTTTATATCTTCAATATTTTTTGTTTCTTGATTTTGTATTTTTAATTCTAAACTAGAAATTCCTAAAGGGTTGGATATTTCTGATTTAATTTGTAATGGAAAGTCTATTTCATTTAAAGCTAAACCACTAAAAGGAAAAGCGATGTTTACAGCTGAAGCTTCATTGTTTGTTTTTTCAGGTCCAAGATAATTAAAAGCAAGCTCTTTTTCGCTACAATTTAAAACATTATCACAAACTTTTACACTAAGTTTGTGTAAGCCGTTTTTTAAAAAACCTATATCTTCTCGTAAATTAAAGGGGTAGGAGGTTTTTGTGGCTAATAGATTGTTGTTTATGTAGTAGGAAACAGAATCTATGCCTCGGGGAGCACTGGCTTCAATTTCAATTGCAAGCATGGAGTTTTGTATAGTGGAATTGTTTTTTAGATTTATAGAAAAGACAGGCTTGTTTTCAGGCAAGTGTAAGTTATCTGATTCTGTTGGTGGGAGAAGAATTAATTCTTCTCCAGAATCTTTCCTTCTTTGATTTTCCTTTTCTACCCAATTATTTATAGCTGTTTCCCAAGCAACAAATTGAGGATCGTTTTCTGGTTTTTCAGGGGAATCGCCTAAAGGACTTTCCTTGTCTACGTAAAAAAGAATGTTGTGATAATTAAAAAACTCTTTCTCTTCTACTAATTCTTCAGGGGTATTTTCGGTGGCTAGCAATCCTGAAGCAGAGTCTATTTTAATTTTTTCAGAAAAAGTTATAGTGCCGTCTATTATTTCTTTATCAGTTATTTTAATTTCTGGGTTTTTAAACTCTTCTACAGGGGTATCACCTAAAACTCTTGTCATGAAAGTGTTCCAAATAGGGGCCGCTACCGTTCCGCCAGCCGCGCCTGCCCTCATTTCGGTGTTGTCATTGTTTCCCACCCAAACACCCGCGACTAACGAAGGCGTGTAACCAACCGTCCAAGCATCTCTATAGTTGTTTGTGGTGCCTGTTTTTGCCGCCACAGGACGATTAGAGAGCCTTAAGTGGTTGTCAACGCCAAAAGCATAGGCCCTAGCTTCATTATCTGAGAGAACGCTGTTTATCAGTCGAGCTATATTAGTGGGAAGTATGGTTTTTTTATTTTCTTTGTATTCTTCTAAAACATTACCATCCTTGTCTTCTATTTTTAATATTACAGAAATAGGACTAACTTCACCCTCTCTGGCAAAGGCAGAATAAGCATTTACATGCTCTATTAATTTAACCTCGGCTCCGCCCAAAACCAAAGAAAGACCAAACCTGTCTCTGTCTTTTAAGGTGGTGTAGCCGGCATTTTCAGCTAAATTTAAAACATTGTCCATACCAGAAAGATAAACAGCTTTTACTGCGGGAATGTTTAATGATCCAGCTAAAGCCTTTCTAATTGAAACCGGTCCAAGCTCTTTGTTGTTATAATTTCTGGGTTCGTAAGGTTCAGAATTGTTAGAAAAATTAGTTAAAACATCAAACAATATAGTGTTGGGGTTATAGCCTTTTTCAAACAAAGAAGCATAAACTAAAGGTTTTAAAGATGACCCTGGTTGTCTGGGGCTTATAGCTACATTAAACTGACCATCAATTTCTTCACTAAAATAATCTTTAGATCCAACCATCGCTAACACCTGACCTGTTTTAGGGTCTATAGCTACTAAAGAAGCGTTTTCAGCATCATATTTTTCTTGATTTTTTTCAGCAAATTCTGAAATTACCTCTTCAGCAATCTTTTGTTTGTATAAATCAAGAGTGGTGTATATTTTTAAACCGCCTTTTTCTACGTTTTTTTCTCCATATTTTTCAGAGAGTATTTGTTTTACATACATAACAAAATGAGGGGCGGTAATATCAGTGGTGGGTTTATTAAACACAATCTCTTGGTTTTTAGCTGTTTCTTTTTCTTGATTGTTTATATAGCCCTGTTTTTCCATTAAATCTAAAATATAATTTTTTCTAGCCAACAGAGAATCTTTATTGGTTCCGTAAGGTGAATAAAAACTAGGAGCTTGAGGAAGAGCAGCTAAAACAGCCGCTTCAGCCACGGTTATTTCTTGTACAGCTTTGCCAAAATATTTTTCACTAGCAGCTTGGACACCGTAAGCGTTAGAGCCGTAAGGAATTTCATTTAAATACATTTGCAGAATTTCATCTTTAGAAAACTTTTGTTCTAGTTTATAGGCTAAAATTAACTCTTTTATTTTTCTACTATAGCTTTTTTCAGAGCTTAAGACAGCATTTTTTATTAATTGTTGAGTTAAAGTTGAACCACCAGCTTTACGATGGTATAGAATGTTGGTTACAGCGGTTCTAAAAATTGCGAACAAACTAAAACCAGAATGCTGGTAGAAGTTTTTGTCTTCTATGGCTATTGTGGTTTTTTCTACATAATCTGGAATTTCTTCTAAAGTAACCAGGGTTCTTTTCTCTTCTCCGTGTATTTCATAAAGAATGTTTTCTCCAGTTCGGTCATATATGATAGTGCTTTGAGGTACGTCTCTAGATATTAGTTGGTTTGGATCAGGTAGACCCCTAGAAAACCAAGCTATTACAGCAAAAAAGCCCACAATACCAAGCAAAATTAAAACCCCGATTGTTTTCCATAGGGTAGCACTAGTGAAAAATCTTTTCAGTAAAGATTTTTTTTGCTTTTGTTTTCTGCTGGAGCGGGGGTGATATTTAATTGGTTTTTGAGTTATTTTTGGAGTGTTGGCTATTTTTTTACTTTTCCAAGCACTGTTTTTATAGTTTTTTTGCATTTTTTTTATAATATTTAGCTGCTTGTTCTGGACTAACAGAGTTTATTACTAGACCAGAACCAAGCTCTACACCAGCCCAAACACTATCTCTAGGCTGAATTTTAATATAAAAGTGTTGATTTTTATCAGGCACTACATTATGTAAAAAGAAATTATAGTCTAAATTATCTTTTTTTAGCTTAGATAAGATTAACTTTAAACACTTTGCCAAAGAGTCCAATTCATTATTAGTTAGAAGAGAGATGTTGTCAAGGTGTCTTTTAGGAAGAACCCAGGCTTCATAGTGATATTTGCTAGCAAAAGGAGCAATAACAGCAAAATGTTTGTCTTCAAAAATTTTCCTAGGAGTTTTAAGCTCTTTTTTTATAATATCGCAATAAGGACAAGCTCGGTTTTTTATTAAATAGTCTTGAGTTAAAGAGGCCTCTTCTGAAAGTTCATGAGGAATAATTTTAGTGGCAAAGACTTGAGAGTGAGAGTGCTTTAAAGAAGCTCCAGCTTTAGCTCCTTGATTTTTAAAAATTAAAATATAATTTATTTTTTTGTTTTCAGCAATTTTTTTGGTTCTTTTTTGATATAAATTTAAAAGAGCTTTAATTTCTTTTAAATTCAATTCTCCTAATTGAGTATCATGTTTAGGGGTTTCTATGATAACTTCTTGCTGGCCATAGGCTCGGGAATTGTTTAAAGTTACTGCTGGAAAGATATTTTCTATGCTTATAGCCTGCCAATCTTTTTTGCCTTTTTTAACTATATCAATAATATTTTTTTGATTTAAGTTTTTAGGACAAAAAGGGCAGTTATTAGAATTAGAAGAAACGCCGGTTTCAGGTTTTACATCTCGGGGTCTTTTAGAGCGAGACGGGGTGATAATAACATAGTCGTTAAATAAATAGTCTTTACGAATTTCAGATTTTATTTTTTTCATAACTTAAAAAAAGATAAGTAAACAATCTTTATTATTTAATTATAATCTGTTAACATTATATCACAGTTTAAAGAGCTAAAAAACTGTTAAAGCTTTTGTTGTTTTTGTGTTAGAATATAAAAAGATAAGAATTTTAAGCTTTTAAATATATGTATAAGAAAATATTAATTTCACTTTTGATTTTTTTTGCTTTTTTTATAGGAACAAAGACTGAGGCGCAATCAGAGGCAAAAATTTATTTTTTCTATGGCAACGGTTGTCCTCACTGTGCTAAAGAAGAGGTGTTTTTGGATGAGCTTTTAGAAAAGCCAGAATTTAAAGATAGAGTAGAAATAATAAGTTATGAGGTTTGGAATAATCAAGAAAATGCTCAATTACTTTCTAAAGTTGGCAAAGAAATGGGCATGAAAACTTCAGGTGTTCCAGTTACTGTTATAGGAGATAAATACTATATTGGCTTTCTTTCAGCTGAGACCACTGGTGCAAAAATAGAAAATACTATAAGAGAGGCTTTAGAAACTGGTTGCAGTGATCAGGTTGGTGCTATTATAGAGGGTAAAAGTATAAAAGAAGCTCAAAATTGTGAAAAAGAAGAAGAAAGCTCCAATAAAATAAATATACCTATTTTAGGGACAGTAGACATTAAAAGTCTTTCTTTGCCAGTCTTAACAGTTCTCTTAGCAGCTTTAGACGGTTTTAATCCTTGTGCTATGTGGGTGCTTTTGTTTTTAATTTCTTTGCTTTTAAACATGAAGGACCGAAGAAAAATGTGGATACTGGGAGTAGCTTTTATTTTTACTTCAGCCTTAGTTTATTTCTTATTCTTAACAGCTTGGCTTAACTTGTTTCTATTTGTGGGGTTTCTTTTGTGGGTTAGACTTTTAGTAGCGGTAGTAGCTATTTTTGGTGGAGCTTATCATATTCGAGATTACTTTAAAAACCCCGAAGGCACTTGCAAGGTAACTGGTACTAAAAAGAAGAAATTAACCTTTTCAAGACTTAAAAACATTATTAATCAAGATAAATTTTGGTTATCACTTTTAGGGGTGGTTGTTTTAGCGGCAGCAGTTAATTTAGTAGAGCTTCTTTGTAGTGCAGGCTTGCCAGCCGTATACACTCAAGTACTAGCTTTATCAAATTTACCCTCCTGGGAATACTATGGTTATTTGTTGCTTTACGTAATTATTTTTATGATTGATGACTTAATTATTTTTATTATTGCTATGAAAACTTTAAAAATGACGAAAATAAAAGGCAAATATTCTAGAATTACTGCTTTAGTGGGAGGAGTTTTAATGCTCATTATCGGTTTGCTTTTAATTTTTAAACCTGGCTGGTTAATGTTTGGTTAATTTATATCTATAAATTAAATCAATACCCTTTAAAATTAGACATAATATTAAGGTTCATTTACATTCTTTAGTGTTTAAGCACCAGTTAAGAAACGATAGGACAATCTAGGGTTCTATCGTACGATGTACGATCAGTTATCT
>JAIPJA010000011.1 GCA_021734405.1 Minisyncoccota bacterium | reverse complement strand
CCAAAAACTTAAAAAACTAAACCAAATAAATCAAATAACAATTAACAAAACCATGAACTTAAAACCACTCGCTAAAGTTACATTTTCAAATCGTTTAACGAAGTAAGTTATGGTTACATTTTTGGATCATTTGACACGCCAAGCTAACTTTAACAGTTTACAAATTAAAAGTAGTCTAAAAATTCCACTTTTAAGATTATATTTTCAAATTTAATACTTTTATTACCCAAACCTAAATTCCTTTTTTTTGTCAGAAAAAATACTTAAATGTCCCAACTCTTTCCAACTCTCTGCTTCACAAATAATTCTGCTCATTATAGCTACTGCTTGCACTGGATTTTTACCAATAGCAGTTTCCTCCGAGAGCATAACAGCATTACAACCATCTAAGACCGCATTAGCTACATCCGAGGCTTCTGCTCGAGTAGGAACTTTTTTTAAAATCATAGATAATAGCATCTCAGTAGCTACAATCACCTTTTTTTTCTCTTTGTTGCCAGCTTGTATAATTTCTTTTTGAACAAAAGGCACTTGTTCAATGGGTATAGAGCGACCTAAATCTCCACGCGCTACCATTAAAGAATTGGCCTCAGTTAATACAGAAGCAAAACTACTAAGAGCTTGATTGGTCTCTATTTTAACAATTATATTAGTCTTTAAAGCAATGCTCTCTAAAGCTGTTTTAAATTTTTTTATCTCTAAAGAATTTTTTACATAAGAAAGAGCAATATAGTCAGGTCTGGTTTTAGCTATTAAAGCAAAACTTTCAAAGAAAGTTGGACTAGGCAAATCAATAAGTATTTGCACCTTTAAGCCCTGCTCTTTGGCTACTTTTTTAGCTTTTTCAATATTTTTACTATGTTTATCTATAGTACTATGCTTTAAATTAAAACGAAAAATATTCACTCCTGAAGCTAACATGTTTTTTAAAACTAAAGCATTTTCTGAAGCCGGACCAATAGTGGCTACTATTTGTGTTTGTCTATTTATTTTTTTCATTTTTTAGGTTTAATGTTTTTCTTTAAGTTTTTTTGAGTAAAAATATTTTTTTGCAAAGGAAAATATACCTTAGCCATATACTCTTGCATCATTCTGTAGGTGTTGAAATAGGAGCCGTTTAAAGAAACAGCATTTTTCATAATTTCAATAAATTTAGACCTATCTTCATAATACATCGGCATAATTATATTAGCTATTTTATGATATAAGTCATCAACTTCTTTTTTCCAAGTCTTTTTATCACTTAAAATAGCCTTATTTGAATTCGAGCCAATAGACCAGCCTGTTACTCCCTCAATCCAGCCCTCTGGCCACCAACCATCTAAAACACTTAAATGAGAAATAGCATTAAAAGAGGCTTTCATGCCACTGGTGCCAGAGGCTTCGTGTTTTTGTAAGGGCGTATTTAGCCAAACATCAACACCAGCCACTAATTTTATAGCCATGTCCATATTGTAGTCCTCTAAAAATACGATATTTACTTTACCCTTAGATTTTTGCACTCTTTGAAATACCTCTCCAATTAATTTTGAACCTTCCCTATCAAGGGGGTGAGCTTCGCCAGCAAATATAATCTGTAATTTACCTACCTTAGAAATACTTTTTTCCAACTTATCCAAATCTGAGAGAATCATAGTCGGTCGCTTATAGGAGGTAAAGCGACGAGCATAACCTAGAGTTAAAACATCTTCAGAAAATTTGTTAACAGCAATTTTGTTAACATATTTAATTAATTCTTTTTTAGCCTCCATATGCGCAGACCAGATTACCTCATCTGGGATACCTTTAGCTTTTCTAAAAAAAGCTGGGTCTTGACGCCACTCTGGAATATATTTATCATAAACTTTTTTAAACTGTGGATGAGTCCACTGTAGATGGTAAGCCCCGTTAGTAACATTTATTACATCGTGTTTGGGAAACATAGCCTCAGTAACTTTTTCATGAGTCATGGCTACTCCTGTAACTACACCTGAAAAATAAAGAGACAAACTAGTCATACAAAGATTATTTTCCACTAAAGACTCCTGGGGAATTAAATTAAATAAATCAGTACTAAGATTTTTTTTAACATCAGAAAGAGAAAAACGATCATGACCAGCGGCTACAGGAGTATGAGTGGTAAAGACTAGTTTAGAAGCCACATAATCTTTAGCTTTTTTATTGTTTTTAAACTCTTCCTTTGCTTGTTTAAATAAAGACAAGCCGGCAAAAGAAGCGTGTCCTTCATTGAGATGATAAGTTTTAACTTTCTCTAAACTAAAACCTAATTTCGCCAGCAACATTAAACCTCCTAAACCAAGAATTTGCTCCTGACCAAGCCGATAATAATTATCTCCACCATAGAGAAAACTGGTTAAACTGCGATCATATTTATTATTTTGAGCTAAATTAGAATCTAAAAAATACACTGGAACTTTTTTTCCAAATTGTCCACAAATATTGTATTGCCAAACCGCACATTTAATTTGACGATCTTTAAAAGGAACATTAATTACAATTGAAGTTTTAGTTAAAAAATCTTCCTTGTTCCATTTTTCAATTTCACTTACTTGCTTACCTGTTGGGTCAATTTCCTGATTTACATACCCCTGCTCATTTAAAAGTGTAATCCCCACAGCTGAGCTATTAAAATCTGCTAAAGTTTTTAAGGTATCCCCAGCTAAAACTCCCAAGCCCCCGCTATATGTATTCATAGCTGATTCTAAGGCTACTTCCATGGAAAAATAAGCCACGTCTAATAATTTATTCTCATTATTTTGCATAAAACTATGTTATTAAGATTAGTAAGTATTGAGGTAAAAGCCATTTTTAATTATTCTGCTTTAATACTCAATTTTATTATAACATATTAAAATAAATATTTTATAATAAAAACCGGCTTCCACTACGGTTACCGGTTAAACAAAATTATATATACATCTTATTGCTAGCCCTTAAGAGCTAAGGTCTGAAGGTGGAATGTGTATTCTAAACCTCTTTTATTTCTAGTCTTTCAATATCATTTTCTTCAAACTCGTCTCTATATTCTTGTTCAATTTCAAAAAAACGTTTAGGAAGCCAAAAATTCTTTTCTAATTCTTTCTTTTCCTCCTTGGTGATGGTGCGATAAAAATCACGCTTAGCTAACCTATTTTCTAATTCAGACCAAAAAACATACTCTTCATAATCAAAAATTATTTCATGATATTTTTCAGCCTCCTCTTCTTTAAGAAATAGCTCATCTTCATAGCTCTCCAATCTATTTTCTTGATTGAATTCTTTAGCAAAACTTAAAATATATTTTTCTAAATCATTCTGTTCATTAGACAACTTCTTATAATCAATTTGCTCATCAGGCAGGCTATCTCCTAATATTCCTAAAACCCAGCCAGACAACTGACTCATCATTATTAAAGTGTTGTATTGTTTTTTACTAATGTTTATTTTCATACTAAGATTTTATATTTTTTAAATAATTATTAATTCTTTTTTTATCTTCTCTAGCTTTATCACCTTTTTAAAACTTTTTTAAATATTTGAAAATCTTCAGCTAAAGACTTATATTTTTTAGCTAATCTTTTAAAATCTTTTTTAAATTCATAACTTTCTTTATAATTCATCCTCATAGTTTCTTACCGAGTAATCTATGTCTCGATAAAAAACAGACTCATAACTTATTTCTTCCCCTGTTTCACAAATGGCCCAAGGCATATCTGTGTGAGAGTAATCACTTAATTCTTTAGCTGATTTTGATGCTAATCGAGTCAAAACCTCATCTATATGCTTTATCTCCTCAGCTGATAAAAGACTTATGTCTGGCGTCTTAAGGGGTAAATATTTTTTTTGTTCATACTGAAAATGTTTTGACTTTATCTTTTCTAACTTACCTTCCTTTTCCATAACATCTACAACAAACTTAAACTCCACAGGAGTGGGTCCATAGTGATTTTTAATATACCTTAAACCCATTAAATTTTTTTCATATTTTTCATAAAAATCAAAATCAATAAAATACAGTAATTTATAAAGAACAGTTTGACCAACATTAGCTTTAGCTCCTACTTGACTAATAATATATAAAAAAACCTGTTTAAATTTATCAATATTTTTTTCAAGTACCCTTATTTCTAAATCTTTTTCTCTTTTAACTTTCTTGCCTTGCTTATCTAAAATTATTTTTCTGGGCTCTTCTCTGCCTTTCAGTAAATCATCTAAATCTATATCAAAAAGCCTAGCTAATTTATCAGCCTTTGAAAGAGTTAACTCCCTTAAGCCTTTTTCTATCTGTATATAAGTAGGACGAGAAACACCAATTTTTTGAGCTACCTCAAGTTGACTTAAGTTATTTTTATGTCTTAATTTTTGTATAAACTTAGCTTTAATCATATTATAAGTTATTAACTTATCTATATATTAACAAAATATAAATATATTTGTCAATAATATGTAAAATATGTTTACATTTACAAAAAAGCATCACGTAAGAACTTTATAAAGTTTGTCAATATTACA
This sequence comes from Minisyncoccota bacterium, assembly GCA_021734405.1. Classification (GTDB taxonomy): domain Bacteria; phylum Patescibacteriota; class Patescibacteriia; order Patescibacteriales; family UBA12465; genus JAIPJA01. The sequence goes on along the minus strand of JAIPJA010000011.1, from coordinate 21,257 downwards.
TATTATTATAAAGTTTTAAAAAATTGTATCAAAAAATACCACTAAAATTAGAACTTAGAACTGTTCCACTTTAATAAAATAGTATCTTTTATTAACTGCTGATTTTTTTAAGCTTGTTTAAATACTCCTCGCCGCAAAAATACTCCATTTCAGATAAAAGCATCTGTACTGATTTATAGGGACTAGCCGGCAAGGAATCAATATATTTATACTTTTTATACTTAGGAAGCCAGAAGGAATTCAGTAAATTATTAAGGTTTAAAAAAAGAGATAATAATATTTCATCAGCTTTTTTGGGACTAAAATTCTCTTCTGAAAATCTCTTTTCACCGGGAAAACGAATATGAAAGGTCAATGGACCTAGCTCATTAACAATCATTTTTACAGCAGAATATCTTATATAACCATTATAATGTTGTAAGAGTTGAAGAAACCAGGGAAATAAAAAATCTGGTAAATTATTTTCATCACGTAAAAAATATATGACTGAAAGAGCCATAACAAAATTTTCCTGACGCCAATTCTCTTTTATTTTATAATACTCCCCAAAAGACCCGTCAACAATATTTTTAATATCATTAAAAGAATCTTGATCGCTTTTTGAGCTGTACACTATTTTTCTTATCTGGCGAGCAGCTATGCGACTTTCTTCTTGGTCACTATTTAAAATTATTTCAAAAGCTTTTCTAATAGCACCCATATATTTAAAAAATTAATCAACCCATTCATATTTGTTCCTTAAATTATTTAATTGATTTTGACCGATAATTTCATCATTTTGCAATCTGCCAACAACTACGCCATCGATAACTCCATTCTTCTTGGCAAATGATTTTAAGATATCAACATCTCTAAACATTTTAAATTTTTCAACAAAATTATGATATTCCGTTTCTGAAATTAATATATCTGAAGCAAATTTATTAGCTTCTTTCTCTTGTTCTTTGTTAATAGTTTCATTTTCAGAATTAACATATATACCCTTTTTCCTGTGAAGCAATAAATGTCCAATCTCATGGAATAAAGAAAACCAAAATATATCAGCATACTTACCACGAATACTCATTTGAATTAAGGCTTTATCAGGAGAAATCCACCTGGTAACTCCATTAATAGTAACATTTTTTAGGTTTTTTAAAATAACTAAAGCCACTCCACAATCAGCTAACAATTTCTTTAACTCTGGCATAAAATCACTCGGAGAATTAAACATTAATTTTTTTATATTTAAAAGATTGTCTTTTAATTTTTTTATATCAAAATTATTAGTCTGTATTTTTTGAGCCTCCAAAACTCCTTTTCTCAACCAAGCGGTAACTGCCTCCTTTGAGTGATTCTTTTTTGAAGAAATACGATATTGAACGCCAACAAAAATATTTTTTTCAACCACATTTTCTAAAGAAATAACACCAAAAAAATTTAGCATACATTTGACCACTTCTTTATTTTCTTTGCAAGGACTAATCCAGCCTAATTTAATCATTTCTTTATAGGGATATTTTTCAGCAATCTTATATTCTTTCTCTAATTTTTTTAAAAAATTAAATCTCACCAAAGCAACCTGATAATTGCTTTCTAAATTCATCCAAAAATTAGCCGGAACAGAAAAAACACCTTCAAGCTGAATGGCAGTTTCTGGAGTAATGCTAGCTTTCCCTTTAATAATCTCATTTATTGTTTTATGGGGCCTTCCCATTCGCTTAGCTAACTCTAACTGAGTCATTCCTTTTTCTTCTAATAACTCAACAATAGTTTCTCCTGGTAAAATTAAGATTGGAGTATTTTGTTTTGTATTAACCATATATTTAAAATTTTAATTTGTAAATTAATTACCATGATAATCTTCGACTTCTATTATTTCCACTTTCTTCACTTTCCGCCAAGACAAGCTTCCCTGCTCAAGATAGTTTTCCCATTTACCAAATGGACAATATATTAATCGCCAATTTGCGGTTAGACGACAACTTAATTTATTTTTCCGATTTTCAACTAACTCCTCATGTCTACCAGGGGCATTTCTTAAATCTTCTAAGCAATTCGCTGCTTCAAATTCCTTAATGCGTTGCAATATTTTCCTGCCAATTATATTACCAAAAGAACGAATACATTTAGAATCTGGACACATTTTTTTTAAAGCTTTTTTGGTATACTGAACTTCCATCTTTTATATAAAAAATAAAGTTTATAAAACGAGAGGATTTCATAATATTTTTATTAACCCTTAGTGTTAATAATATTATATATGATAATACGAACTGAGTCAAGAGTAAAACAAAGTTGCCTCGTTCGTATATAGAACCAATATCATAAGAACTCCTAGGGATTTTGCAAGAGTTTATCTTAAGGTTTTGGGTTTAAAACTAAAAAAGACCTGGCATTCGGGTCTCTTTCACAGAAATATCAATGCACAGGGTCGTAGACCCCGTATTAGAACTGAGATGATAAAAATAGTTAGGCTTCACTAATAATATCAAAAACACCAGCCTTGGCACTTCCGGTGACTGTGAAGCCATAAACATTTTTGGCAATTCCCTGCTCAATGAGCTTTTTAGCTGTTTCGTTTAAGGTTGCACCAGAGCCAGTAACATCATCAATTAATAAAACATTATCATAAATACTACCATTATTAACCATAATAGTTTTTTTAGCATTTAAAACTCTATCTTCAATTTTCTTTAAACTTTTTTGCTGAACCGGAGCAAAACCTTCTGCTTTCTCAATTAAAATTGTAGGCAAATCAAACTTTATCTTTTTTGCCAAAAAATACATCAACTGTTTTCTTCTGGCTATAGTTGGAGGGACAAATCCAATAGCATTAATACTATACTTAGAAATAATAGTATCAATACTAAGTTGAATATTTGAAACAATATCACTCATAATGGCATTATTTTCCTGGCCAGCCTTAGCTATTCTTATCATCTGACTCAAATAGGTTTTTCCAAAAACAGGTAAAGCATCGAAGTCTCGATGAAATATTTTTTTTAAATATATATGGCCAGGAAAAACTTGCTCCAACTTATCACTAGCGTCAATTAAAAAAACAGATTTATTATTTTGATAATATTTATTTCTAGTATCAACGTACTCCTGAGCTAAAAGTTCAACATCTTTCCTATTAGACTTGTTTTCCGCCCAATAAATAAAACCTCTCAATCCTTTTAGAATTTGGCCATCAGGACTAAGATAAATATAATATTTAGAAATAACCCCCTCTTGCTCTTTAGAAAAATTATATTTTAAATCTGGGAAATTATAACTATAAAGGATTTTTTTGGGGGGTAGGCCCTGTTTGATGACCAAGCCTTCATCAACAAATTTCTTAATATATTTCTTAGCGCTAGAAACATTCAAATCCCAAGCTGTGGATAGATCGTCGATAGTTAAGTATTCAGAATTAGAAAACAAAAAAGCCAAGGCCTCTTTATTTATAGCCAATTTATATTTTACCGCAGGTCCAAAACTTGCGGTTGTGTTCAGTATCTTATCATCAACCAATTTCTTCAAATTCTTAGAAATACTACTTCGAGAAAGCCTAACTTTACTTTCAAGTTCTGAAATAGAAAAAGGCCCATTTTCCAATAAGGTTGTTATTATAAAATTATTTTTTATTTCTTTATTATTCATATTACTTATTATACTATGAATAAAAATAGATGTCAATAGATATTTTTTAGCTAATATAAAACAAAATCTATATTACGTATTATACTATAGATTAAAAACATAACAAAAATGCTATTTTTTGGCTAATATAAAACAAAATCTATATTACGTATTATATAAGGAACAAAAAGACAATATATAAAAAACCCAAAAATTCTCAGCCTTCAGGTTTCTTTCACAGAAAATGTCATGGCACCCCATTCGGGTTTAGAACTGATATTACAAGGGATTCTCAAGCGTTTCTAGGAGGATAACTATGGTGTGTGGGTCTTGGTCAAATGGGACAGCATAAAAGGTTATTGAACATCATCAATCTTTTTAATGGATGATTCGTTTATACCTTCAACAGAGGATTCAGCAAAAGCATCAAGACGTTTCTTCTCTTCTTTAGTTACTTCTTTTTCTTTTTTAAATATACTTTTTGTATTATTGTTTTGTGATTTTTCTTTTTTCATATATAAATCTAATAATTTAATTAAAAATTTTTTATCACTCCTGCTAATATACTCTCTAACTTATAGTAATCCTCATAGTAATCTATACTTGCCTCAAGTGCCACAAAAGTCTCTTTTTGATCTTGCTTGTTAATATATATGTCTAAAAAAGAATCTGTACTAGCCAAACTCCATATTGAGGGAGATATAAATAAATTAATTCCATTAGGATTATAATTATGTTCAATCAATTTATTTCTACTACCAGAAAATTTTCTTAAAAAATCATTATTGTTGCCTTCTAGCAAACCTAATTTTTCCATTATCTTAATACATTTATTACCGTGATAATACATTCCATATAGAGCTAAACCTGATAGATTGTTAAATTCCAACATCTTTTTTCTGTCTTTAAAAGCTTCTTGTATGCAGGCTATCTTATTATATCTCATGGTTTCAAAACTAGAGCAGAAAAGCCTAAAAGAATCTTGCAAAAGACTATACTGTTGTGCTTCTTCTGTCCAAAAATGTAAAGAGTTAGAAGACTTTTTGTCCCAATATTTATCCAAACTCTCCAAAGAAACTTGTTTGCCTTGATCGATTGAGAATCTACTCATTAAAGTTTCTTCACCAAAAATGTATTCTTGTAATTCGTTGTCGTAAACTTTAACAATAGTCGTTTGGTCTATAAATTTTTGTAAATTAATATCTTGTACCATGTAAATATAATATTAGCTTGCGATCAAAGCTTTTTAATTAAAACTATATTTTCAAATAAATACCCCTTATTATTAATAAAACCAAAACTCCTAAAAAAATATTCCTGCGTTGACAGAGGGCTGTTACTTGCACTATCTACTGTCTGTACACATATATAGTCACAATTATTAGACCTGGCTATCTTTTCTATTATATCTAATATTATACCTCCAAAACCTCTTCTCCTAAATTTTTCCTTTACTGCTATATCCACTATATCTAAAATTTTAATCTTTTTAGATGACTCTTCATCATAAAATTCATAAAATTTAAATATTAAGGGATAAGTATAATCGGTTACTAAAAAATTTATATTATACGACCTAAATAATTTTGAAGGTTTAAAGTTGTACAAAGTTAGTTTATTATTTAAATCATCGGTAAAATCAGAGCCTTCCCATGCAGTAAATGGATAAAAGATAAGTCTTTTAGAAATTTTGTATTCTGAGTCAATATTTAGTTCTTTATTTTTATCAGAATCAGATAATTCTTCCAAAAATTGTTTAAAATCTACATCTTTAAAAATCATTAAATTTCTCATAGCCCTTTTTTCTATTCTTTTTGACTCCTCTAATTTAGTTAAATAATTTAACATTCTCCTCGCTTTGCTGTATGTTTGCTCGTTACAAACAATTATGCCAACAGCTCCAATGGAAGTAGCATTAAGAAAATCTCCCATTATATGCTTGGAGCTACCACTAAATACTACCTCTATAGATAATGCACATCGAGACATGTCATTCCAAACTATATTATAGCGTTCATTAAGTCTCTTAAACAAAAGGCTATTCTTCATTTCTTCAGTATTGTCTATACCATTTTTTATATTTTGGAAAGAATTGAATGGTCCCACCGCTACGTCTGTCCTAGGAGCATAAATGGTCTTGGGCCTCTTATCCTTTTTCTCTAAAGAAGCTGAATCCCATTCTTTTTTCACTATATTATTAGGAAATATCTGCTGTAATTTTTCTACAACAAAGTCCTGATACTTATCTGATTCTCTTTGTATTTTTTTCTTTTTATTTTTTCCTGTTTTCATTTTTATTTGAAGTAATATGACTACTACTCTTTCACCCCATCAAAACAATAATCGTCTGAGTGTAACAAGGAAATAGAGACATTGAGAAATACTTAATATTAGCTTAGTAAAAATGAAACTAAATAAATCTCATTTCTAATTTTTCTTTTATCTCCTCCCAATTCTTTATTTTACTTTTTAATAATTTGTAAAATCGTTTATCATGATTCTTATACTTCATATGACAGAGCTCGTGCGTAATCACATAATCAATACATTCCTTGGGAGCTTGAATTAATAATGGATTTAAAAATATTTTTTTATCTTTAAGAAAACTACCCCAGCGTTTATTCATTTTTCTAATAACAAGATTTGGCTCAAAATCATAATTAAATTTACTAAAAACCTTTTTATATTGACTATTAAAAATAAGCGAGCTTCTTTTTAAATACCACTCATCAAGAATTTTCTTATTTCTTTTCTTATCTCCCACTAACCCAGAAGTGGTCAACATAATTTGACCAAACTTTAATTTAACTTCATCAATTTTACCTTTTCTAACTAATAACTTATATTGCCTACCTAAATATAAAAAGCTCTCCCCTGATACATATTCTTTTTTATTTGATTTGCCATTAAACTTTTTAAAATAGGTTATTTGCTTTTCAAGCCATTTCCACTTCTTCTTTAAAAACTTTTCAATTTTTTCTTCATCATAACTCTCTGGAACCTTTAAAACAATCTTAAGCGTAGGCTGAACAATCATGCTAATTGTCTTCCTTTTTTGCTTAATCAAATAATATTCATAGGAATAGCTCCCGTATTTAAAAATATGTTTATCCATAGTTAAAATAACTGATGATTTTCTGTGGCTAGTTTAATAACCTTATCAATAATCTTTTTTATCTCTTCTGTTGATAGTTTTATTTCCCGCCCCACCACAATTTCATCATATAAATAATCATCTAATTTATTAAATATAATTCTTTTAACCTCGTTATTTCTATACCAATCAACAATTGCTTCTTTTTTTAATACATCAAACACGCTAGCAATAATTTCAACATATTGTTCATCTGAAATTTTTTGTTTTTTAAACTCATCTTGCAGATTTCTATAAAAAATATCAGCTCCTTTTTTGTTTTGAATTTTTGCTGGTATAGTATCATCCTTTTTATACAAAACTTCATCTTTAATTAGTTTCATTTGTTTCAAAGCTTCTATATCAGCCAATTTATTTTTTCTCATTTTCTCTAAAATTTTATTTATTTTATCAGAAAATTTTTGATAAAAAATAGGATCCGTTTCAAGTTTCTCGGTTATAGTTTTTTGCGTTTGAGCCGCAATTGCTTCTGCTTTTGATTTATTGGAACCTAATTCTTCAACGGCTTTCTCGAATGCCTCTGTATCTGTGATGGTAATTTGTTTGGTTAAAAGCTCTGCCTCTTCCGCCTTAATATTTTCATCCATAATCTTTATTAATGATTGCTTAAATTTATCAAAATCAACTCGATCGGCATAACGCAGGCTTACTGTTTTTCTAAGCTCCATAAATTTCTTCAGTTCTTCGCGGTATGTTTCCAAATTATCAAATTCATGCACAAAATCTTGTAGAACCATGCACTCATTAAAGCTTTTCAAAAAAGTGTTCAAGGAATCATAAAATTCCTTTCTCTTTGGTTCTTCTTCTAAATACTGAATATATATTTCGTCATCTCCTTTAACTGTTTTGAAAAAATCGTGCAAAATACTATAATTTTTTTCAAGCTCCTCTATTTTCTCTTTAACATCAATTAAAGTACCTTTTACATCGTCCTTGTCATAATTTCCAAACAATTCCATGGCTGTTTTAATGTTTTGGGCATTTTCAGAATAGTCTATAATATAACCAGCAGTCTTAGGCAAAACCTTATTTTCATAAAGTCGATTTACCCTAGCAATAGCCTGAAGTAAGTTGTGATCTCGCAATTCCTTGGCCAAATACAATACAGTATTCCTTGGAGCATCAAAACCAGTTAATAATTTATCAACCACTATCAATATTTCAATTCCATCGTCATTATGTTTAAAACTCTCAATAACTTCTTTTTCGTATGACAATAGACTTTGATGACTTTCTTTGATTTTCTTAAGATAAGCATCAACATCTTTTTTATGTTCATCTTCGTCTGTAATTATTCCATTTTCATCTGATATAACTAATGATGTGGTTATTTTTCCACTGTTATCAAAATACTTCTGAAAAAGCATAGCAGAAAACTTTGATGGAGCTACAATCTGTGCTTTCAAGCCTGTATCTTTAAATTGCTTCAAATAATGCCTTTCAATATCAAAGGCAATCTCCGCAATACGCTTCGGGTTGTCTTTGATAACTCTATTCTCAATATTTTTCTGTAATTGATATTTTTGCTTATCATTCAAACCGTCCATTACCCTATCAGATAACCGATCAATTTCTTTCCTGTCCTGCTTTAAATCAACATATCTACCCTCATAAATCAAGGGCAAAATAATACCATCTGTTAAAGCATCGTCAATGGTATATTTATCAATAAAGTCCCCAAATTTATGTTTTGATTTTTCATTCTTAAGAAGCGGGGTGCCTGTAAAAGCTATATAGCAAGCATTTGGAATTATCTTATTCATCTCCAAATTTGCCATACCGCTATGTGATCTATGAGCCTCATCAATCAAAACAAATATATTTTGATCAGGGTCAACTGTTGCAGTCTTCTTCTTACTGGCTGATTGAAATTTATGAACTAAAGTTGTGACTACTCTTAATTCTTTCTTTTTAATTAAGGTAATCAAATGCTCTCCACTCTTAGCTTGAATTATATCTTTTTTTAAACCACTATTTTGAAAAGTAGTTTTTATTTGCCTATCTAAATCCTTTCTATCAGTTACTACCAAAACTCTTGGATTAATAATATGTGGATTATCAATTAAAGCTTTAACAAACATCACCATTGTAAGTGATTTGCCGGATCCCTGAGTATGCCAAACCAAACCGCCTCTTCGTCTCTTTCCTTCAATACCCTGCTCAGTTTCAGTGATTCTATCCAGCATTTTCTTAATTGCAAAATATTGCTGATATCTCATTACTTTCTTCACCCCAGCATCATAAAGGATATAATTTTTAGTAAGATCCAGTAATCTGTCTTTACCAAAAAGCAAAAACACAGAACGATCCTGCTCTGTTACAGTTCTATTTAAATTTTGCTCATGTCCATAAGTTGCTCCATTAAGATCAAAAAGTAATTGGCTGTAAATTGATTCATTAATTTTTTTGTTGATTTTTTTTGATACATTTTTATTAATTAATTCCAGCTTTACATCCTTCTCTCTCCAATTAACATAAAACTTACTTGGCGTGCCAGTTGTTCCATATCTTAACTCTTCTTTGTTAGCACTAATTAATAATTGCGGATAGACAAAAAGTTTTGGGCAATATTCTGCTCCCTGATTTCTAAGGTGTTGGCTAATTGCTTGCTCAATTGATACTGAAGATTTTTTATTTTCAATTACAACAAAAGGTATGCCATTTACAAATACTACAATATCAGGACGAATGCCATTCTTGCCCATAGCCTCAAACTCTACCGCTACCGCAAAATCATTGTTTTCAGGATGTTCAAAATCAATATAACGAAAATTCTTTGATACGCTTTTGCCATTATGCGTAACTCTAATAGTTTTCCCTCCTGATGTTGGCATGATCATTGAGTAAACTTTCCTTGATGTATCTATAAGCCCCTCATATTGAATATTATCCAATTCATCAATAGCTTCTCTAACATCTTTCTCGCTAAATTTATATCTTTCTCCGTTTATCTCATAATCATTTATTTCCGCCAACTTCTTAAAAGCAGTATTTTTTAATATAAATTTGCTGGCATCACCGCCTCTTTCGGCTAAAACTTCTGAAGTCGGTAAATACCTATAACCCATATTAATAAGCATCTCAACAAATGGGAGTTGTGATTGTTTTGTTTCGTCAAAATGTACTTTGTTTATATCCATATAATTTATTTTACTTTTTTAAACTCAGGTAATCTTATTTTTCCAGTTATTAGATTGTTGAGTAAATATTTTTTTTGATCTTCAATAATTTTTTTCTTTTGCTCTAATACTTCAATTTCTTGATCTGCTGTGCTTAAAATTGTAGCGATAGCTTGTTGTTCTTTTGGATTTTTTGATAATTCTATTTTTTGTTTCAAAAACCATTTTTTATCTAAATGCTTTATACCTGAGCCAGCAAAGCCAATATGATTAATTAACCTTTTTCTTAATTTTAACCAATAAAATAAAAATTGAGTATTACAACTAGAACTAAAGACAAAACAATCGCTCATGCAAGCAAATTTACCATTAAAATAATCAAAATATGCAACTCCACCTGTATTTGCAATTAAATATTCACCATCAAAATCATACTCTTCCAAATACTTATTATAATCTTTCGTATTATTAACAAAAAATGGATATTTTCCAAAATCTAATCCATCCCCAGATAATCTCACCGTCTTATCTTCTTTTTTGCAAATACTGCTAAGTCTTAGTTCCTCCCATTCATCATTAAATCCTTTCAAACGAACCTTACCCGTCAAAAGTTTTTGCATTAATCCTTTTTTAATATCTTTCTTAATCTTAATTTTCTTTGATAATTTTTCAAGATATTCATCCCAAGTTTCTAATATTTTCACTATATCGCACTGCTCTTCAAGTGAAGGAATTGCAAGAATTATTTTTGATACTTCTCTTTTTGAAATTCCGTAGACGGATACACCATTTGCTACTTTTTGTAATTTATTCCTAACTTCAGGATTTCGAAAAATATATTGTCTATAATATTTATTTGTTGCACCTTTCTCATCTCTTAATACAAAAGTATGAAGTCCGCCAACTACCATTTTATCTTTTAGTCCATCTATTAAAACTGTGATACCAACACCCTCATAATCTTCTGAAGCATCTGCCATAACCAAATCTCCATCTATTAATAGATCCTCTTTGCTTGGGCTAAAGTTCTTATCATTAACAATCGGAATTGGAGTATCCTCAAGATTTATTTTTAATGAATTATATGTTGAGTGTATATCCCCGTAGTGAATATTGCCCACGTTACCGTTGGAAGATATCCCATTAGTTAAGTTTTCACGAGAAAATGCATGAGTTCTTACAAATGAAAATATGTCCCCTGCTAAAATTTGAGACCACCCCTTTGGTATATTTTTTTGTTTTTTATTATTTGCCATATTATTTTTTAAATTTTGGAACGAATTCACCTAAAATTAAATTTGTTCTATCAAGCATCTCATCAAATGTAACTATGTCAACATTAGCTACATTATTTCTAAATCATTCAAAACTTTTCAACTCCCCTTCAGATAACCCTTTTATTTTACCTATTAATAAAATACATTTCGGATTAAACGATTTAAACTTGCCTTCAGAAAGTTTATAAAACTCTTTCTGTAAATTATCTTTCTGATCTAGTACCTGAACAACTCCGCCACTTAATTCTTTACCTACACTAAAGACGTCTGGTTTTCGATATGGACTTTTTTGATCAAAAAGTTTTTTCAGTGGAGTTTTTATTTCGATAATACAAACATTTTTTGTTAAATTGTTTGTATATAAAAAATCAGCTTCTCTTCCACCAATATTTTCATAAATCTTCCCCCCTACATATGCCTTTCCTTTTAATATCGAAACTGGTACGGACAATATACTAGAAAAAATCCAACTATTCTCTTGAAAAAAAATGGTTCTTTAACATCTTTGGGCAAGTAATTCAGTGAAAACCACCATGGGCATTAAACAAAATAATAATCTTTTACAAAAACGCTCGATATTTTTAATTCCAAAATGGTTTCTTTCAATTCGCTCAAAATGATTATGAATACCTTCTGTATAGGCATTTGTGGTTTTTGACAGATAATAATTTAAAATCTCCTCAAACCATCTAACCAAAGTTTTTGATAAATCTTTCATGTACTTTGATTTTGATTCTTTACATAATTTTATAACATACAGTAGTTGCGTTTCAGCACTAACTCTGTTGTCTTGCCAATATACTTTTCTTAGTTGGTGAATAATTTTCCAATCATTTTTCAATTCTGGAACTTTATCAAACACTTTCTTTAATCGGTTATATTCAATATGAGTTAATTTGTGAGCTGGAATCATTAAATACTGATCAATTTTATATTTTTCACGATTAATATCTTGAAATACTTTTTTCTCTTCTTTTAGTAAATAGATTGCCCATTTAATTACATGAAAATGATCAATAACTATTTTGGCATTAGGAAAACATTCTTTAATAATAGTTGGGAAAAATGAATCCATATCAATACATACCTCTTTTACTGCCTGCCTGAGTTTTAAATCAACAGTTAATAGTTGTTTTCTTAGTTGCGCCTGGTTTAAGTTTGGTAGCACACCAATTACTTGCCGGTCTACCAAATTAGTAATATTAAAAACTTGCTTGCGATTACCAACGCCCTTGCCGTCCATACCAATTTTTGCTATTGGCTTGGTCCAGTTAATTAACGAATGAACTACTTCGTCTATCAACCTTAGTGCTGACATTTTACTAATTTGCCGAGACTCGGCTAATCCGGTGTAGTTTGTATTTTTTAAAGCGATTAAAGAGTTTTTTTAAAAGCAATTGATGTTTGTTGTCTCTTTTTTACCTGCGGCAGAGACTCCCAACGCTTTGTTTTATGCTTTGGAAAATAAAAGCGTCTTTGCTCGACTGAAATGAAAACTTTTTTAAACTCAAATACAGAGTGTGCGATTAATCTATTTCTAGATTGATTTACTGTTTTACTTGTTTCACTCTTCAATTTCATTGAATTGCGCTGAAGATGACAGTGTAGGATGATTTTATTGTTCTGCTCCTCAAATTTGTCAAAGATATAGCCGTCTAATTTAAAGATTTTTTTAATTTCACTTTTTTGCATATATTTTAATTATTATTAATTTATTAATTACTAATAATTAAAGCATATTACCTAGAAAATTAGAAGACATTGCCTTGCCCAAAGATGTTAAAGAACCAAAAAAATTTGACATTTATTTTCAAGCTGCTTTGTATCTGTTTTTTGATCATTTAATTTTTTAAAATCGTTCTTGATTTTTTCTAATTTTAAATGATTTATTTTTTCGTCAGCAAGATACAAGATACTATATTCATTTATTTTTTCCGGTATTAAATCAATAATACTATCAACATCTGATTGTGACATGTCTTTTTGACTTATTTGATTTGTTTTTATATATAAAGATAAGTCATTTTTACTGTATCCATCTCCTTTAAACTTAAATTTTTTAGGAAATATTTTATGTAGCTCATTATTAGAAATCTTTTTTAAATTGTTAGATTGTTTTTTCTTAAATGGTTCTAGTGTGTAAAATAGTTTTTCTAAATCTTTAAAATTAAATACAATATTAAATCTATTGATTTTTGAATCTTTACTTGAAGATATGATTATTTTTTTGATACTAGGATATTTTTCTAGCTCATAAATAATTGGCGATAAGTTTTTTGTAAATCCCAATCCAAAATTAGCACTTTTATAAACACCTTTAACATCTCCGGATGAAATATTATCAAATTCAATTGTTTCTATATATTTATATTTCTGATTACCATCTCTTGAAAATGGAAAATGAATTTCTAGCAACTTTTTATTATAAACCTCTCTAGACTTTACATCTAAATTATCCTTTTTATTGCTATAAAAAAATACATTTTTTATTGCTGTTTTTTCTCTGCAGTATTCTCCTTTTACTGGTTTTTTAATTTTAACCATATTATTTAAGCCTCATGTTTATCTTTTTTTATTCCAAAGAGGATCTAAATTATCTTTCTTTTTAGGATTTGGGTTTGATCTCAAAAATTTCTTTTTACCCTTTTGCTTAACGGTATGATAGCCTGGCAAGTTACCAGCATCAGCTTTCTTAATTAATTCAGCGTTTTGTTTTTTAGTTAGTTTTTCTTTGTCAATGCTTTTTAAATTTCTTCCTTTTGTATTTTCTTTAATTGTTCTTAAGGGTTTTTTTGTCATATTTTTATCTTAATTAATTTTAATCTCTTAAACATTGCCCTATTCATCTCTTAACCGCCTATTCCAATTAAACCATTTCGTTGACATCAACGAAATGGTTGTAAATAAAACACCAATTTTATTTTATTTTAATAATCTTTTTTCATTAAACCTTTTTAACTCTTTTCGTATTTTTTTCTCCATCTCAAAATGCGAAATTTCTCCGGCATCTGTTAAAATCTTCTTATCGTTTAAAATCAAAAAATCATCCAATTTCTTGATCCAATCTCTCATATACATCACTCTCTGCTCCACGCTTTGTAGTTCGGCAAAAGACAGAAACTGCTCAACTAATAAATTTAATCTTTTAAGCTCTAATTCTTCCAAATAATTTTTGGCAATTTGCGCTTGGCTACGAGTAACGATTTCCCCCTTGAAATTAGTCAAACCCATATTGACTTTATCGCTGTCAGCTCTATTAACAACAATTTCCGCTGCGGTCAAGCCGGTAATGGCAAAATGAAATTTGTTCTGTACTGTAGCAAAAAACATTTTTGCATAATCAGTTTTCAAATCATAATCTGCGCTCGTAGCAAACACATCCCTAACTTTCTGATAAAAATTAGCTTCCGAAGTTCTGATTCTTCTTATTCTTTCTTCCCATTCTTCAAAATATGTTTTAATTACCTTGCCCTCTGCCAATCTCTCGTCATCCATGGTGAATCCTTTAATGATATAATCCCGTAATTTCTGTGTTGCCCAAATACGGAATTGCGTGCCACGATGAGACTTAACACGATAACCAACGGAAATAATAACATCAAGATTATAAAAATTTGTCGGTTTTGTAGAAAATTCGGGATTTCCGAATTTTCTCATTGTTTTATCTAAAATAAGCTCTTTTTCGTCATAAATATTTTTAATATGCTCATTAATTGTTGATTTTGCCTTATCAAAAAGTTCTGCCATTTGATCTTGCGTGAGCCAAACTGTTTCATCTTTTACTTGCACTTCAATCTTTGTCTGACCATCTTCCGTGTTATATATAACGATTTGATTATTTTTTTCCTCCATATATTTATAATTAATAATTCACTATTATTTTATATTCAACTCTTTCAAATATTGTTTCATCTCTTTCTCCAATTTTTCAAGCTCAGGGTTAAGCTTTTCAAGCTCTTTTAAATTAGCTGAAATATCAATCTCCTCTTCTTCCTCAAAAGTATCAACATATCTAGTGATGTTTAAATTGTAGTCATTTTCTTTTATTTCATTTAAATCTACAGATTTAGAAAATTTATCAATCGTTTTTCTGTTAATATAAGTACTATAAATCTTTTCAATATTTTCCTCACTAAGTGAATTTTGTGCTTTGCCTGGCACAAATTCTTTTGAGGCCTCTATAAATAAAACATCTTTTTTATTTTCATTAACTCCACCCTTTTCTCGAGATCTGTCCAAGATAAGAATTGCAACTGGAATCCCTGTAGTTTGAAATAGTCCAGATGACAAGCCAATAACTGCATCAACAATATTTTCCTCTATCATGGCTTGTCTAATTTTACCTTCGGCACCACCTCTGAATAAAACACCATGCGGGACAATTACTGCCACACGACCTTGCTTTGGTTTTGCAACCTCAACCATGTGCGTAATAAAAGCAAAATCTCCCTTATCTTTTGGTGGAATCCCCCTCCAAAAACGATTATATTTGTCACCAATCGCATTTTCCGCTCCCCATTTCTTAAGCGAAAACGGAGGATTAGCAATTGTTAGATCAAATTTCATCAACTTGTCATTTTCAACCAACAACGGATTATTCAATGTATCCCCCCACTCAAGCCTAGCCGAATCCTTACCGTGTAAAAACATGTTCATTCTTGCTAATTGATAAGTTGAGCCAGTTGATTCCTGACCATATAACGCATAGTTTTTTGACCCCTGTTTTTCAATTTCTTCCCCTGCTAAAATAAGTAATCCGCCCGAACCACACGCAGGATCACATATCCTGTCTCCGTCTTTTGGTTGTGCTAGCTTAGCAAGAAGTCTGGCTACAGTTCGCACAGTAAAAAATTCTCCAGCCTTTTTGCCAGCATCTGCCCCAAACTTTTCTATCATGTACATGTATGAATTACCAATAATATCATCATCCACGTCTCGTAGATCAATTTTATAAAAATCATGCACCAAATTCCTAATCATTCTATTTCGCTGTTCCAATTTACCAAGAGTATTTTCAGAATTAAAATCCAATGAAGTCAAAATGCCTTCAAGTTTTTGCTTATTATGATCTTCTATCTTATCTAAAGCCTTATTAATTTCTTCTCCGATATTATCATGCTCGATAATGCTATATATATAATCAAAAGATGTTTTTGGAGGCAAATAAAAACGATCCGTTTTCATCTTTTCCTGAATACGGGCCTCATCATCACCAAATCTTTCTTTGTATTTTTCGTACTGTTTCTTTGATAGATCACTTAAATATTTATAAAAAAGCATTATCAAAACATAATTTTTGTAAACATCAGCCGAAAGTGAAGATCTTGATGAATCTGCGGCCGACCACAGGGTCTTATTAAGCTGATCTTGATTAACAAATTTTGTCATATTTTTACTTGATTAATATTTTACTGATTGCTTTTTCAGTTATATTATTAATTATAATTTTTTTAAAATCTAATTTATTCTGAAGAGCAATATTGTTTTTATGTAAATTAATAATAATCTTTTGCTTATTAACATCTGGGATTGATACGCTAATATTTTCCAAATCTTTACGTAATATTGTTTTAATAGCACCGCCAGTTAATGACTTATAAATTTCTCTTTGGCCAGTGCTAGAATTTAAATATATTGCCAAAAATTCAGGAATAATGTTTTTATCATTTATACGTAAAATATATACTGACGATGAAGCAACTAAATTATTTAAATTTCCGCTATATACGCTTGCTTTAAATTTGCCTCTTACAGAAAATAAAACATCATTTTTTTTAATTATCGCATTACTTTTTGAAAGTTGATGATTTATTTTGATTAATTTATTATCATCAATATATAAATCATTAATATCTTTTGCCTGTAAAACAGTAATATTTCCGTTTTTATCTGCTTTTAGTGCAGTTCTAAACGTATACCCAGACTGTATTTTAGAAATAGATTTTATATTTTTTTTATCTCGCATACTACAAGTATACTGTATGTAAAATATTTGTCAAGAGACTATAAATTTTTTATCAATATAATGTAAATCTTAACTTAATATATAAACTATACAAATCAAAAACACCTTCGTTAAAAGGTGCTTTTGATAAAATCACTTAAATCTGAAAAAGTTCTATTCCCTTCAAGGTGCTTACACCTTTATGGGTATCGAACCCAAAAACGCTCGGCTTTCGGGCACCTTTCACAGAAAATGTCATGGCACGGGTGGTAGGAATCGAACCCACGCTAGAGGTTTTGGAGACCCCTGTACTACCATTATACGACACCCGCTTAAAAAAACGGGCTAACCCGTTTTAATATATAAATTGTATATTATGTATATAGCAAAAATACTAAGACCTGTCCAGAGACTTCTTGTACTCTAACTCATAAATATGAAGTATAGTAACAGCAATAGAGATAAGTAAAGGTCCAATAATAACTCCCCAGAAACCAAAGATACTAATACCTCCTAAGATAGCAAAGATTATAAATATAGGGTTAACTTGAGCTTTACCTTTAATCATATAACCCCTAATTAAATTATCAGTATTGCCAATAATAATTGCCCCCCAAGCTAATAGAAATATTCCCTGCCCAATATCACCAATAATTAAAAGATAAATTCCTACTGGTACATAAATAAAAGCTGAACCGATATAAGGAAGTAGGGATAAAAAGCCCATAAGTATTCCAGCAAAAAAAGCTGGCAAACCTATAATTATAAACCCTATAGCTCCAATTAAACCTTGAGCTGCCGCTGTCACAAAAGTAGAGACAAAGGTAGTATAACTAACTGCTCTAAACTTTCTAAAAATCTCTAAATCATACCTATTAGGTAGCGGAGACCAATGCATAATTTTCTCTAACATCTTCTTACCATCAACAAAGAAAAAGAACATGGTCAAAATAATCATAGCCAAAGAGAACAAAAACTTAGTAGTTCCCTTAATAAGCACGGTAGCTCCTTCAAATAAAAGATTGCTAGACTTTTTCAAAGTATCAATAACAAAGTTTTTAAGACTATCTAACTCTAAACCAAAAATGTTTAAATCCTCAAACACAGTACCTTTAGCTACATCCGATAAATTGTTTTGGTTTAGAAACTCTACTGTATCTTGATAAGCAACTACTGATTTTTGACCAGTATAGATAACTAAATTAACTACTGGAATAATAATCAACAGTACTAAAAGAAAGCACATAATCACAGCGGCTAAGTTTCTTCTACCCTTTAAAAGCCTAATAAGTCGCTGATAAGGAGAATAAAATATAGAGACTAAAACCGCTGCTACTAGTATTTCTGTAAGATAGGGTCTAAAAATTAAAAAGCAAGCCACTAAAGAGAGGACTAAAAGTATTATTAGAAAAGGTTTAGAAAGCTTATCTTTCATGTTATTTAGTTTCTTTGTGTATAGTATGCTTTTTGCAATTAGGACAATGCTTTGAAAGTTCCATTCTTTCTTTTAAAGTTTTCTTATTCTTACGAGAAAAATAATTAACTTTTTTACAAACAGTACATTCAAATTTTATCATGTTGTCTTGAGACATAAATTTGACTTCCTTAGCTGAGTTAGCCAAGTTACTTATTAATTCATTAATTCTAAAATTAGTATAGCAACAAATAAAGGTGTCAGTCAACTACTATTTTTGGCATTTAGGGCAAAAATGAGTGCCTCGTCCAGCTACCTTTATTTTCTCTACCAAACCATTACACTTAAAACATTTTTCACCTTCTCGACCATAAACTTTTAACTGAGAGGAAAAATTTCCCTTTTCCCCCTGGCTATCCCTGTAGTTGCTAAAAGTAGTTCCCCGCTTAGAAATAGCTTGCTTTAAAACTTTCACAATTACTTGAAAAAGCCTATCTTTTTCCTTGTCTTTTAACTTAAAAGCTTTTCTTCTAGGATCTATACCGGAAAAAAACAAAGACTCATCCACATAAATATTACCTAATCCAGCTATGAGGGACTGATTTAAAAGCACTGCTTTAATCGGAGCCTTTCTATTGGTAAATAAAGCTTTAAAATCTTTTAACTTAAAATTTTTAGTCAAAGGTTCTAGGCCAAATTTTTCCTTAGCTTTTTCCCAACCTTTATCATCTGTCAGTTTAGCATAACCAAAGCGTCTAATATCATTGAAAAATAATTTACCACCATTAAATTCAATAATTAATCGACTAAACTTATTAGGCAAGCTACCACCAATTGCCTCTTCCTGGCTCTTTCTAGAAAAAGGATGTCCGCCAGCTACTAAATGACTCTTTTGCTGGTAAATAAGCTGTCCAGTCATTTTTAAATGTATTAAAATATAAACATCGCCAGTAAACAAAAAAGCTAAGAGTTTACCTCTTCGCTGTATTTGCTCTAACTCTTTATCTAAAAGAGCTTTTTCCCATGTCTTTTTTGATCCTATAACTACCTTAGAGTCTTCAACTCTTATTTTCTCTACCTTTTTTCCAATTAAAAACTTCTCTAAATCTCTTCTGATTGTTTCTACTTCAGGAAGTTCTGGCATAGTTTAAAATATTAATAATAGGATAAGTATTAAGGCTAGAAGCAAAAATTCTATAGTAAATATTTTTATAAAACTCCTGCCGACTTTGTTAGGATTAATTAACATAAACTTTATATAAATTATTTAAGCTTTAAATCTTTTTTAATTTTAGCTATCAGCTGAGGAAACTTGTCTGCTCGAAAATGTCCTTTCATTTTATCTAAAGTAAAAATCTCAGCCTGGGGTAATTTCTTTCTATACTTCTCTGCCTCCGAGCAAGGCACCACCGTGTCATCTAAAGAGAAAAATAAGGCTAAGTTATCAACTTGTTTTTCTAATAAGCTTAAATTATTTTTAAGCTTAAAGCCTCCGGCTAAAGCCTTCTCCGGTAAACTATCATCAAAAGGTGGAGCTATTAAATAAAGAGCCTTAATGTTTTTTTTCACCTTGTTCTCAGCTAAATACTTGGCTAAAAATATGCCTCCTAAAGAATTACTATTAAAACTAGATCTTTATCTACAATCTCTAAAAATCTATCAAAATATAGCTTCCATTCTTCGTATTTAGCATTATCACCACAAGGCATTTTCGGTTTTAAGATATTAAAATAAGCTGAGAGCTTAGCCTCTAAATAGTCTCCACTCCAAATTTCTTGTTTTTCTAAATAAATTGGTCTGTTTCTTAAAAAATTAAGATAATCTGACCTATTTTTAAAAGTATCACCTCCGTGTATTAAAATTAATTGTCTTTTTCTCATAACTTCAAGTATTATTTTCTATAGTTTATTATAGCAAAAATACAAAGTAAAATCTATCTCTCGCTAATTATTTACAACCAGTAAAAGGCTATAATCAAAAAAACAACTGCATTTTAAGACAGCTGTTTAATGTGGGCCGAGTTGGATTCGAACCAACGAAGGCGAAGCCAGCAGATTTACAGTCTGCCCCGTTTGACCGCTTCGGTATCGACCCAATATATTTTCAAATAATAAAGCAAAGACAAACTTTTGTCAAACTAATATTATTTAAAGTAAATAAAGCCTACTATGGTGTAGTTGGAGGATTGCTAGAAGGCGCGTTTATAATATCAAAGATAACGAAATTGACCATAGCATAAGAGAAAAATATTATAGCCAAACCTATCACTGACCAGACTAAAATATCCTTACCTTTTTTAACTTTTTCAGGCGCACCTGAACTAGTCATCCAAGTAATACCTCCATAAACAAACATTAAAAGAGTCAGTGACCCTACCACCCCTAAAATGGCGTTTATTACATTACCGATAACACTTTGAGGAGTTGTGTTATCCCCTAAGGGATTATTAAGGTGGGGCACTTTTGGATCATCATTGCCATCAAGCTCTTGAGCAAAAACATTATTGGTAAAAACAAAAAAACTTGTAATTAATAAAGGAATAACTAAAAGAAATAAAAATTTTTTCATAATTTAAAGTTTAAATAAATCTAATAATAATATAACATAAAAAGTAAACGACCACCAGTCTGAGGACTGGTGGCTTTTTATTAGCCGGCCATGCCGGCAGGTCGGTTTTAGTGATGATTGTATTTAAGATGTTAATTTATCAAACAAAGAAGGTTGATTTACTTCATTGTGGTGA
>JAIPJA010000010.1 GCA_021734405.1 Minisyncoccota bacterium | reverse complement strand
CCAAAAACTTAAAAAACTAAACCAAATAAATCAAATAACAATTAACAAAACCATGAACTTAAAACCACTCGCTAAAGTTACATTTTCAAATCGTTTAACGAAGTAAGTTATGGTTACATTTTTGGATCATTTGACACGGTGAACTTATTCAGTGATTAATGGGACAGTCAGTATAGCTGTATTGACATTATAATGTGGTTTTGTTATAATGTACATATATGTACAGTATAAATAAACATAAAAAAACAAAAAAAGCTAATATTAAACAAAATAGATTTTTATCAATTGCTAGGTTAGGAGTTTCTGTTTTTCATATAGATGATTTGGTTAGAATTTGGGATATTAATAATCGTAATACCCTTAGAACAAGTTTAAAACGTTATATTGAAAGTGGCTTAATTTATAGATTATATCGAGGGCTATATTCTACTTTGCCGTTAGCAGAACTAGATCCAATACTGCTGGGCGCACAAGCGATAAATAGTTATTGCTATTTGAGCGGTGAGACAATTTTAGCAAAACATGGAATTATTTTTCAGCAAGTTAATTATTATACTTTTATTGGGGAAAAAACTAAACGCATTAAAATAGGGAATTATAAATATTATTGTCGTCAGCTTAAAGATGAATTTCTATATAATGATATTGGTGTAGATAAAACAGGGAAATATAATACAGCAACACTGGAGAGAGCAGTTGCTGATATTTTATATTTTAATCCTAAATATCATTTTGATAATCGCGATGCAATTAACTGGAGTGAAGTTAAGAGAATTCAAGGAGCTGTTTATAATAAATAAAAAATTATGATTACTTTAAATTCACAAGATGCAATTCATAAGGCTTGGCTTTACAGGGTCTTGATTGCTATTGTAGACAATTCTAACTTGAGGGGCTTATATTTTAAAGGAGGTACTTGTGCCTCTATGGCTGGATTTTTAGATCGTTTTTCTGTTGATTTAGATTTTGATTATGTCGGCGAAAAAAAATATTTAACAAAGCTCAGATATGAACTTGAGAATACTTTTGAAAATTTAGGCTTAGAAATAAAGGATGCAAGCGTAAAGGTGCCACAATTTTTCTTAAAATATCCAACTAAAAATATTTCTGCTCGTAATACTTTGAAAATAGATATTAATTTTCCGCCACCTAAAGCTAATGTCTATAAAGCTATTAGACTGGTTGATATTGATAGAGTCGTTATCTGCCAGGATATTGCAACGATGTTTGCTAATAAATTAGTAGCTGTACTTGATCGTTTTGACCGAAATAATTCAATTGCTGGTCGTGATATCTATGATATTCACCATTTTTTTATAAATGATTATGATTACAATAAGGATGTAATTATTGAGAGAACAGGGTTGAATTCAATTGATTTTTTTAAAAAATTGTCAGCTTTTATAACTGATCAGATTACTGAGACTATTTTAAGTCAAGACTTAAATCAGCTTATTCCTTATGAGAGATTTAACAAACTTAGAAAAATACTAAAAAGAGAAACTATTATGTTTTTAAATGATGAGATTGTGCGATTAAAAAATAGCAAATAACTAAAATTTTCTAATTTCATTTTTTCTCTATTTTTAAGCATCCCTTAGTTGGGTCTTTTTGAGTGGCGTGAAGGCTCTTGTAAAAAAAGTTTGTAAATATAATATTTACACCCCTAGTTTTTATTGTTTAAAGCCAGGAAAAGCGTTAAAATAAAGATATATAGAAAGGTGCTAATTAAATAAAGATGATAAGTAATAAGTATCAGGTCTTAGCTGGCTATAGCCTTATTCACGGTATAATAGATTTAGTTTCAGTAACTATGGTTTTAGGCTCAGTTATTTGGGCTGGTTTAAGTGCTTCTACAGCTATAATGTTAGTTATAGCCTATAACCTAACCGCTTTTGCTCTGCAAGCTCCAATTGGTTTTTTAATTGATTATTTAAAGACCCCTAAAGAAGGAGCTTTAGTGGGTTGTCTATTATTGCTTTTATCCTTAGCTTTGTATATGAACCCAGTTTTAGTAGTAATGTTAGCTGGACTAGGCAATGCTTTTTTTCATGTGGGTGGCGGTAGTATTAGTTTAAATATTAAAAAAACTAAAGCCCTATACCCAGGTATATTTGTAGCTCCAGGAGCTCTGGGCTTAAGTCTGGGTGTTATTTTAGGTTATTCAGGTTCTATTCCTTTTCTATGGTTATTAGCTTTGTTATTGATTTCTATTATTTTTATAGTTTTTAGCAAGACGCCTGAGATAAGTTACAAAAAGAGCTCTAAAGTCAAAGAAAAAATTAATTATTTTTATTTAGTGATAGCGTTTTTACTTTTATCTGTTAGCATTAGATCTCTTTACGGTCTAAGTGCTGTATTTACTTGGAAGAGTGAAATGTTTTGGTTAATTTCTCTAACTACAGCGATTGTGTTAGGCAAAGCTCTAGGAGGTCTTATAGCTGACAATTTAGGTTGGAGAAAAACCGCTGTTTTAGCTTTAGCTATTAGTGCTCCACTGTTAGCTTTTTTCCAAGATCAGCCAATTTTAGCTATAACTGGAGCCTTCTTTTTTCAAATGACTATGCCTATTACTTTAACAGCTGTCTCTAATATGATGCCAGGCAAGTCAGCTTCTGCTTTTGGTTTAACCGTTTTGGCTTTAGCTGTAGGTACTGTACCAGTGTATTTGTTTAGTAAAAGTATATTAGCTAATCAGTATTTAGTATTTTTAGTGATACTTGTTTCCTTGTTTTTTATAGTAATTAGTTTTAAGTTTTTAAAGCCTTATTTTAAGAAAGATTTAAATATTAAGTTTTAGTTTAGTTTATATAGTTAATAATATTAATTAAAATATAAAATTATGAAGACATTTAAAAAAAGTTTATCTCTGTTAGTTTTTTCTTTTTTAGCTTGGTTTTTATCAGTTAGAAGTGTTTTAGCTGATTTAGTACCAGCCCCTAATATTCGTTATAATATTAATGAGCCCGACAAACCCATTACTGATAATCCTAGTATAAATGAGCCTATTGTTTATAATTCTTCTAGTACAAAAGAATCGGTTGATTACACCTTAGCACAGCACATGATGATGAACATGGAGTGGTATCATTATGTAATTATTGGAGTCTGTTTAGTGGTGATTATAGTTGGCGGTCTTATATCTATATCTAAAGCTAAAGCCAGAAAAGAAAAAAAATCAGAAGATAATTCTGATTATAAAGTTTAATTAAGGTGGAGATGATTTTAAATTACCTTTTGGCTTTATTTTTAACTTTAATATTAGAGTTTATAGTGTTTTGTTTGTTTGGCTATAGGGATAAAAAAGCGCTTTTAACAGTTTTAGGTATTAATTTAGTTACTCACCCACTTTTAGGTGTGGTGTTGTTTATAAAAATCATGGTCTCAGGTACCATGTTTTCTTTCTTGGAGATAATATTATTAGAATTGATTATAGTTTTAGTGGAGTCAGTTTTTCTTTATTATATTTATTTATATAAGTATTATAAGTTACTGTTTTTAGCTTTTATAGCTAATTTGGTGTCTTTTTTGTTGGGGCTTATGGTTTTTTAGGTTTTTATTGTATTTTTTTCTTTAATTTTGATATTATTAGTTTATAAAGCTTTATTAATTTTTTTATTACTTTTTATGCAAAAAACTGCTTTTATTACTGGCATAACTGGACAAGATGGTTCTTATTTAGCTGAGCTTTTACTGGAGAAGGGTTATTTTGTTCATGGTCTTATCAGAAGGTCAAGTTCATTTAATACGGAAAGAATAGATCATCTTTATCAAGATCCTCATATCTCTGGCACGAAATTAAGGCTTCATTATGGAGATTTGTCTGACTCTGGAAATATTAATAGGTTAATTAAAGAAATAAATCCTGATGAAATTTATCATCTAGGAGCTCAAAGCCATGTAAGAGTAAGTTTTGATATTCCCGAATATACAGCTGATATAACGGGGCTTTCAACTATTAGACTACTTGAAGCTATTAAATTAAATAATTTAAAGTGTAAGTTTTATCAAGCATCATCTTCAGAGATGTTTGGTCAGGTGAAAGCGGAGGATTTGCCTATTAATGAGAAAATTTTATTTCATCCGCGTTCTCCCTATGCCTGTGCCAAGGTTTATGCTTATTGGTCAGCTATAAATTTTCGTGAAGCTTATAATATTTTTGCAGTTAATGGTATATTATTTAACCATGAATCACCTAGACGAGGAGAGACTTTTGTTTCTAGAAAAATTACTAGAGGTTTAGCTAGGATAAAATTAGGTAAAGAGGAGAAAATATATTTAGGTAATTTAGATGCTAAAAGAGATTGGGGCCATGCCAGGGATTATGTTGAAGGTATGTGGCAAATGATGCAACAGGAGAAAGCTGTTGATTATATTTTAGCGACCAATGAGACGCATACAGTTAGAGAGTTGGTAGAATTAGCAGCCAATTTTTTCGATATAAATATTAGCTGGCAAGGCTCAGGATTAAGCGAAAAAGGTGTTGATAAAAAAACTGGTCAAGTAATAATTGAAATAGATAAAAAATATTTTCGCCCCTCAGAGGTAGATATTTTATTAGGTGATTACAGTAAGGCGAAAAATGCTTTTGGCTGGGAGCCAAAAACCAGTTTTAAAGAATTAGTTAGAGAAATGTGTGAAAGTGATTTTAATAATGAAAAATAAAAGAAGCTTATGAACAAAGATTCAAAAATTTTTTTAGCAGGACATAGAGGTCTAGTTGGTTCAGCTATTTTAAGACTTTTGAAAAAAGAGGGCTATACTAATATACTAATAAAAAGCAGGGAAGAGCTAGATTTGTTAGATGACAATAAGGTGAAAGAATTTTTTCAAACAGAGAAGCCGGATTATGTTTTTTTAGCGGCAGCAAAGGTTGGCGGCATAGTGGCTAATTCTACTAAACCAGCAGAGTTTATATATGAAAATTTAAAAATAGAAATTAATGTAATTCATAATAGTTATTTAAGTAGAGTGAAGAAGTTATTGTTTTTGGGATCTTCTTGTATTTATCCTAAATTAGCCAAACAACCTATAAAAGAAGAGTATTTGCTATCAGATTATTTAGAAAAAAGTAATATTGCTTATGCAGTGGCGAAGATAGCCGGTATAGTTATGGCTCAAAAATATAATGAACAGTATGGCACTAATTTTATTTGTGCTATGCCTAGTAATTTATATGGCCTAGGCGATAATTTTAATTTAAATGATTCTCATGTTTTGCCAGCTTTAATAAGAAAATTTCATCAGGCTAAAGAAAATCAGGATGACTCAGTAGAATTATGGGGAACTGGTACCCCTAAAAGAGAGTTTATATATATAGATGATCTAGCTGAAGCTTGTTTATTTTTAATGAATAACTATAATGAGTCAGAGATTGTAAATATTGGGGTGGGAGAAGATTTTAGTATAAAGGAATTAGCGGAGATTATAAAAGAAGAGGTTGGATTTATGGGGGATATAAAGTGGGATACCAGCAAACCAGATGGTACATCTAGAAAGCTGTTAGATGTTAGTAAAATAAAAGGATTAGGTTGGGAGCCAAAAACTGGGCTAAGAGAAGGAATTAAAAAGACTTATAGTTGGTTTTTGGGTAATTTAGATAATATAAGGAAGTAGTTTTATGTTTGATGTTCCTATTGTTTTTATAATTTTTAAAAGACCGGAGACAACCCAAAAAGTTTTTGATGAAATTCGAAAAGTTAAGCCAAAAAAACTTTTTATTGTAGCTGATGGTCCTAGAAATAAAGAGGAAAAAATTAAATGTGAGAAAACTAGAGTTATTGTAGAAAAAATAAATTGGGATTGTGAGGTTTTTAGAAATTATAGTGAAGAAAATTTAGGTTGTAGAAAAAGAGTTATTAGTGGTTTAAACTGGGTTTTTAAAAATGTTGAAAAATGTATAATTTTAGAAGATGATTGCCTGCCAGATCAAAGCTTTTTTCCTTTTTGTGAAAAACTTTTAGAGAGATATAAAAAAAGAGAAGATGTAATGATGATTTCCGGAAATAATCATTTAAAAGATAAGAAAAATATCATAAAAGATAGTTATTATTTTACAAAGTTTACTTATATTTGGGGCTGGGCAACATGGAGAAGCTCTTGGAAGTTAATGCAAGATAATTTAACTATAAGCAATAAAGTTATTTATAGTAATTTCAGTAATTGGAAAGATAGAATTTATTGGAAATATGTTTTTAAAGAAACTGAAAAAGGTTATATAGACTCTTGGGCTTATAGTTTATTTTATTATAGCTTGAACAATGAAATGCAAAATATTTGCCCAAAAGTTAATTTAGTCGCAAATATTGGTTTTGGTGACGATAGCACTAATACAGGAAATTATAATGATACTTATTCCTTAATTAAGAAAGAAACGATATCTTTTCCATTAAATCATCCAGAAGAGATAAGAATAAATAAAAAAGCTGATAAGATTAGTCAAAAAAATTCAGTTAATATGAGTTTATTTAGATTTTTTTTAAAACATATTTTAAAGCAAATTGGATTATTTAGCTATTTTAAAAAAATTTATTATAAGATGATAAATTAATTTTCTTAAAATTTATAGAAAATGGATAAAATATATTTAAAAAACGTAACTTTAGTAGCAGTTTCTTCTGTAATGATAGAAGAAACTATTTATGCATTATTACAATCAATGAAAGGTGTTGAATATTTTGATGTTATTTTAATAAGTCATGAAAGGCCGGTTAATCTTCTGGATAATATAAATTTTAAAAAATGTAATAATTTAAAAAATATTAGTGATTATAATAAGTTTATTTTATTTAACCTTTCTGATTATGTAAATTCAGATTTTGTTTTAATTGTTCAGTATGATGGGTATGTTCTAAAACCTAAATTGTGGGATGATAATTTTTTACAATACGACTATATTGGAGCTCCTTGGAAAAAAAATATATATTTTGACTCCCTTGGTAATAATATTAGAGTTGGCAATGGTGGCTTTTCTTTGAGAAGTAAAAAGTTGTTAAATGCTTTTAATAATTTAAAAGTAGATCCTTTAGGTGATATAATAAAATATAATGAAGATGGAATTATATGTATTCATTTCAGAAAAGAGCTGGAAAGAATGGGCTGTGTGTTTGCTCCTATTTCAGTTGCTTCTAAGTTTAGCTTTGAGAAAAAACTTAAAGACTCAGAATTAAAAACTTTTGGTTTTCATACTTATAAAACTAATTTTTCCACGAAAATAAAGAACTTATTAAAAGTTTTATTTAGTTTTATAGGTATCAAAATTAGAAGAAAAATAAAAAAATAAATTATTATAAAATTTTTAATAATTTAATATATTCAATTATTTTTAACTTTAAATTAGCCATGATCTTAAAGATAAAGTAAGTATTACAAATAATTTTTGAGATAATTTTAATATAGATGAGGTTGGCGGAGAGCTTATTTAATTGCATAAAAAAACTTAATTTTTTAAAATGGATCTTAAATTTTCTATAATAACTTGCACGCTTAATAGTGCTAAGTTTCTAAAAAGAAACATTGAGAGTGTAAAAAATCAAAATTATCAAAATTTTGAACATATTTTTATAGATGGTTTTTCAAACGATGATACTTTAAAGATTATAGAAAGCTATAAAAACAAATTTCCTGATAAGGTCAGGGTTTTTAAACATAAAGCCAAGGGCATATCAAATGCTATGAATTTGGGCATAAAACATGCTTCTGGAGATTATTTAATTCATCTTCATTCTGATGATAGTTTTTACGATGATTTGGTGCTTATGGATGTTAACCATTATTTAGTTAATAATAGTTTTGATTGGATATATGGAAAAATATTAATAAGAAATGAGGATTTTAGCAAAGTAGGATTGCAAACAAATAAAAGTATTTTTTTTAAAAAAAATACTAATTTTATTCCTAAATATATTTTAAAATTTATTAATTTTATTCCTCATCAATCTGTGTTTATAAAAAAGAATGTGTTTAATAAATTTGGTTTATTTGATGAAAATTTAAAGTCAGCTATGGATCCAGATTTATGGTTGAGAATAAAAAATAAAACAAATTGGATTTTTTTCGATAGAGTTATTTCTAATTACTGCATAAGAAGGGGGGCACAGTCTTCTGATAAAAGAAATAAAAAAGAGAATAAGAAAAATAAAATGATTGTCAAAAAAAGATATTTAAATAAAATTGAATTAATTTTTTCTTTTTTTGTAGATTTTTTATTAAAGTCAAAAAATAAAAAAAATTTTAGATAATATTTATGAAAATATCAGTTATAACCCCTACATATAATAGCGAACAAACAATAGAAGATACTTTAAAGAGTGTTTGTGATCAGGAGTTTAAAAACTTTGAGCATATTATAGTTGATAATGAATCAAGCGATAACACCTTAAAAATAGTTGATAAGTATAAGCGTAAAAGTAATTTAATGGTTATTTCAGAAAAAGACAATGGCTTATACCATGCTATGAATAAGGGCGTGAAATTAGCATCCGGAGATATTATTGGAATAATTAATTCAGATGATTTTTATAGTTCTAGAGAAGTTTTTTCCCTTATTAGCGATATATTTAATTTGAAAAATGATGTTCAGGGTGTTTATGGTGATTTAGTGTATATATCTAAAAAAAATAAAGATAAGATTGTGAGGTATTGGAGAAGTGGAGAATTTAAAGAAAAGAAGCTAAAATATGGCTGGATAATGCCTCACCCCACTGTATTTTTAAGAAGAGATGTTTATAATAGTTTTGATAAGCCTTTTAGAGAGGATTTATCCTTAGCGGCTGATTATGAATTTTTACTACGGTTATTAAAAATAAGGAAGATAAATTTTTTTTATATTAAAGAGGTTTTAGTAAAAATGAGAGAAGGTGGCCTAAGTAATAGTAGTTTAAAGCAAAGAATTGAAGGCTGGAAACAATTAAAAAAAAGTTGGCAAATAAATAATTTTAAAATTCCTAAATTTTTCATATTTAGAAGAGTTTTCGCTAAGTTAGGACAATTATTTTTTGTTTATTTGTTTGTACTTAAAATGTTTTTGTAAAGTTGAACATACTGAGATGCGACTTTTTCTAAAGTATAGTTATCTAAAACTTTCTTTCTTGCTTTAAGGGAGATTTTTTCTCTTTCATCTTCGTCTTTCAGTATCCAATCTATGCCTTCAGCCAGCTCTTCTGAAAGATAAGGATTAGCTAAATAACCGTTTTCTTTGTGATTAATCATGTCGGGTATACCGCCCACATTAAAGGCTACACAAGGGGTTCCGCAAGAAAGAGCCTCCATGACTATGTTAGGTAAATTATCTTGAAGAGAAGGTATTATTACAAGCTCGCTTGCAGAATAAATTAAGGCAAGAGTAGTGTCGTCAGATATTTTGCCTAAATAATTTATTTTTATCGCAATATCCTCTTCATTTTTAGGGCGAGATGCGCCAAACACTAATGCTTCAATTTCGTTATTTTTTTTATATTTTTGTTTATAGATATTTAATGCCTTTTTCATATATTCATAACCTTTTCTTTTGTCGCTGGTAGCATTTGTCGCGCCAAATAAAATATATTTTTTATTTGGTGGGAGATTTAAGATATTTTTAGCCACCTCTTTATTTATAGGCTTAAACACCTTCGTGTTAAGACCGTTAGGGATCACTGTAATAGTTTTGTTTTTTAATAGCTTACTTTTTTTAGCTTGATTAGCCAGCCAATTACTAGGGCTTACTATGGTTAAGTTTAAATTTTTCCAATATTTATTTTTCCGTTGCCATATTTGTTTACTTAAAAAAGATTTATCATGATCTATATATTTTTGAGAATAATGGAAGCCTCCAGTGAATGCCCACATATCATGAATAGTCCATACTATAGGTTTTCTGATTTTACCTAGATCTTTTATGGAAATAAAACCACTTCCAATCCAGTGTAAGTGGACTATGTCAGGGTTTATATTTTTTATCTTTTTGTTAACTGTGGTTGGTAGGTAATTTAAACTCCAAAGCTCTTTTTCATTTGTTTTTAAAATTTTTAAAGGCAGTCTATTCATTCTAACAGTTGATAAAGCTGGTATGTTTAAAAAATTAGAGTTTATTTTTTTTACTGTAATATCATCACTATCTTTTTGTTGTACCAACATTTCAGAGTCTATGTTTTTATTAAGCAAGCCTTTATGTATTCTATAAGCAGCTCTAGCGGCGCCACCTCTAATATCATTTGTATTTAGATTAATGATTTTCATATTTTTTTGCTACAATTTTTATTTGATAATTATTTTTATATATAGCATATACGTAAGAGGTAAAATTAAAAATTTTTAGTCCAAATAAACTATATATTTTATAATAGTGTGGAGGCCATTTATGTTTAATGTTATAAACTTTTATATCTTTAAACCCCGCTTTTTTAAATAAATTTCCCAAAGTCAATCTATTCCAGGTATATAAGTGTTGATTTATATCATTCTTAGAAAATTTTTCTCTTGGCCCTTGGTGGGGAACGATGAAAATTATAGACCCTTTATTTTTTAATTTTTTCTTTAATTTGCTTATTACACTAAGAGGACAGTCAACATGTTCAAGGGCATGATTAGAAATAATAGTATCAGCGTAATTATCAGGAATTTCGGAAATATATTTTACTGATTTTACGCCTATTTTGAGCGCTTCTTTTCTGGCTATGTCATTTATTTCAATTCCAATTTTTTCTTTAGATATAATATTTTTTAATAAATATCCTCCCCCAGATCCAAAGTCAATAACTTTATCATTTAAGTTTATATGTTGTTTAAATTTAAACTTATTTGCGATTCCTCCGAATTCGCCAATATTTTTTTGCCATTTAAAATATTTTAAGTCATATTTCATATTAATTTATTCTTTAACTTTTTGTAAAAATTATACAAGTTTAGAAGTTTTAACAGTTTTATTATAAATTCTTTTTTATAATTTTTATTGTACACTTTTTTAAATCTTTTATTTATTTTGTTATTAGGTTGTATTGTTTTTGGAATTTTTAAAGAAGCGTTATTGTTTAGGTTTATATTTTTAAATTTATTTTGAGATCTGCAATGAATCCCACTACCGTCATGACCTATATTATTAATGTAACTTTTTATTGGATATACGCAGTATGCACGGTTTATAAAATGGTGATAACACCATCTAATAGCCCATGAGTCAATACGATTGTTCATTTGCGAAATAAGCATATTTGACATATCATTTCCCCCCTTATTAAATTGTCTTTGTAGTTTTTTATTTTTTAAAAATTCATTATAGTTTTGTATATTCCAATCAACGTGCTTCCATCTATCTTTCCACGTGCCCCAGCTCCACGAACATGCTCTTGGGCAAAAATATATATCATAATTATAATTTTTAGGTATTTCCATTAATTTTTTAGAGTGGTTATATGCTGTGATAGAATAAATTTTATCTTCATTTTTGTATTCATGTAATAAATTGTTCATATAACACAAAAAAGTGTTTGATGTAATTAAGTCATCTTCCAGAACAATTACTTTCCCATGTTTTTTTATTATTTCAGTAACACCAGAAATAATTGAGTTAGCCAAACCTTTGTTTTTCTGTCTTTCAATTACTATAACTTTTTTAAAGCCATTTATTGTGTTAATGTATTCTCTTACCTTATTAACCTTGTCAATATCTTCATCATTTTTAGCTCCGTCAGAGAAAATATATAATATACTAATATCAGCTAATTTATTTTGTTTTAAAGCCTCAACAGTTTGTTTCGTGTGTCCAGCTCTATTATATGTAAATAATACAATTGGTGATAATTTATATTTCATTTTATATTTTTAATTAATATATTTTTTAGGAAGCTCAATCCAAGATCCCATTATTTTTTTTGCTTCAGTTGTAAAAATATCTTGTATGCCTCCGGCAGGAGAAAAAGTCATTTCACCAAATATAATTTTTTCTTTTAATATATAAAAATCTATTCTTACAAATGGAAGATTGTTAGCAAGCTTTTCAGAATAATCAATAATTTTTTGTAGACTCTTGGGTTTAGGGGGGGTAGGGGCCTCAGTAAACCAATCATTTATAATTTTTAATTTATGCCAATTTAAATCTAGGGCGACTCTTTTATGATTTATATTTCTCTCTGAGTGAAAAACTAAAAATTTTGCATAACCATTAAAACAATATACTTTATAATCATTTAGCAATTCCATCTTTTTTGTTTTAAGGTATTTTTCACAAATAATTCTAGGTTTAATTTTTGAGTAATGTAGCTCACCATATTTTTTCCCGTAATCAATTTTTAACCATTCATCAAGCTTTTTAAGAGTCGAATCTTTATTTAAATTATTTTTATTATCACAAATTATATTTGTGCCACAAGAATTTGTAGTTTTTAAGACAAATTCATTTGGCAAATCTTCCCAATTAATTTCTGAGGCGTCATTATAAATATTATACAGTTGATTTAATATTTCTTCGCAACCACAATTTTTTATGTAATCTCTAACTTGATATTTATCGGTGCACTTTATTTTTAAGGGATGTTGCCAATATAAATTAAGCCATTGTAATTTTTCATTTAAATCTTTTGGGTGTTTAAGATTTAATTTTTTTTTGGTGTTTATTTTATATCTAAATTTAATAGCAATTTTTGGAGATATGTTTATTAGGATGTAAAAGATTTTTTTATTAATAGTATTATAAATATTTATTAATAAATTTAGTAAAAATTTTGGCAATATCCTTTTAACTAGTTTTTTAATTTTCATATTTAAATCTTTACTCCCCACTCATCTCCTTAAACTCTTGGTTTTTAGTTATTAATTCTTCATAGCTTCCTTGATCAACTATCTTTCCTTCCTTTAAGATGTAGAGCCTATCACAGTTTTTAACTGTACTTAGACGATGAGCAATGATAATAATAGTACGATT
Source organism: Minisyncoccota bacterium (assembly GCA_021734405.1). Classification (GTDB taxonomy): domain Bacteria; phylum Patescibacteriota; class Patescibacteriia; order Patescibacteriales; family UBA12465; genus JAIPJA01. Next base: position 14,974 of record JAIPJA010000010.1, on the reverse strand, counting down.
TTCTTTAAGTTTTTCAATAGCATCAATAATAAACTTTTCTGTAATGTTGTCTAATGAAGAGGTGGCCTCATCCATAACCAATATCTCAGGGTTGTCATAGAGGGCTCTGGCAATGCCAATTCTTTGTCTTTGGCCACCACTTAAACGAATACCTCTTTCTCCTATTTTAGTGTTTTCTTTCTCTGGCAATTTATTAATAAATTCTGTTAGTTGAGCAACTTTAATAGCTTTTTTTATCTTTTGGTTATCAATTTCATTTTCCTCTAAGCCTAGAGCTATATTATTTTTAATACTATCATCAGCTAAATAAATAAACTGAGGAATGTAGCCAATATTTTTTTGCCACTTACTTAGGTGGGTATAAATATCTTTGCCATCCACCTCTATTTTACCACTACTAGGCTTAAGTAGTCCTAAGATTAAATCAACTAAAGTAGTTTTACCTGAACCAGTGCTACCAACCAAAGCAATGGCTTGCCCTTGCTTAATACTTAAAGAGATGTTTTGTAAAATTAAGTCTTGATCTTTCTGGTATTTAAAGTTTAAACTAGATATTTCTATTTTATCTTTAAAGAAGGTGTCTTTATCCTCGGTTGTATTTTTAGTGTTTTCTGTTTTATTATCTTTTTGATATTTTTCTAAATTCATTAAATCTTCATAAATAGGTTTAACTGAATAAGAATGATATCTAAGAGTATTGTATTGTACAACCATATTATTAATAGCAGGTAAAAGTCTTCTAATTGACAGAGCAAATAAAGCTAGTATTGATGATAAGGCAGCTAAAGAATAGCCTTGCTTTAGAAGGATAAAGGCTATGAGAAGAATACCAGCAATAGCAATTGTTTCTATAATAGGGCTAACACTTTGTTTGGTAGTTTGTTGAAATATTTCTGCTTTAGAAAGATTTAACATGCTATGGTTGAATTTTTTAACAAACCAGGGCTGTCTATTGCTTAAAGTTACTTCCTTAAAACCGCCAATACCTTCGTTAACTGTTTTTATAATCCTCTCTCTTTCTTGCAAGGCTTTTTGACCATGTTTTTTCATGGTTTTTTTAGTAAGTCTTAAAAAAGCAAAACTTATAGCGCCTAAAGATATCAAAGTAAAAATTGTTACCAAAGATTGTACGCTTAAAAGCAGAATAATGATAGCTATAGCCATTACTAACTCTGTGGTAATTTGTAGAATTGGTAGCATTACGTGAACAGCTATAAATCGGGACTCTGTGCTTACATTTCTAACTAAACCAGCTGTGTTTCTGTTTAAATAAAAAGAGTAGGGAGCACTCATGTAAAGTTTAAATAAACGGGAAGATATGGAGCGGTAACGATTATAGATAAAACGAGCTTGAATGTATTTATAGCCAATTAAATAAAGATTTTTTAATAAAAATACTAAAATTAAAGTAATGGTTCCATAGACTAAAATTTGTCTATCAGTAGTTATGTTTAAAAAAGATAATACATTAACTACATATTGATTATTTAAAATTAAGTCAGGATCGGCCACGCCAGCTACAAAGCCAGATAATAGCCCAATACTTATTACTTCCAATAAGCCAGCTATAATCATAAAAACAATTAAACCTATTACTTTAAATTTATCTTTAGGAGGTAGGATTGCTTGTAACTGTTTAAGTAGTTTTAACATAATAACTTTTTATCTCCCCCTCCTCCTTAACACTGTGGCCATAGTCTTTAAAGCAATAGAGAGGTCTAAGTATAGGGAGCGGTTTTTAATGTAAAATAAGTCGTATTGTAGTTTTTCAAAACTATCTAAGTAGGAAGCACTATGATAATTATCTGAGATTTGATCCCAACCAGAGAGCCCTGGCTTTACTAGTAATCTTTCTTGATAAAAAGGTATTTTATCTTTTAGTTCATTAGCAATTTGAGGTTGTTCTGGCCTAGGGCCAATAAAACTCATGTCATTTTTAATAATATTTAAAAGTTGAGGTAGTTCATCTAAACGACTTTTTCTTAAAAAACTACCTACTTTAGTAATTTTTTCTCCATTTATCATGGTTCTAAACTTTATCATCTTAAATTCTTTACCATTTTTACCTAAACGATTTTGCTTAAAAAATATAGGTAAACCAGAGTTTAATATAATAGCTATAGCGATAAAGGTCCAAAAGGGCAGAGAAATGATAAACAGTATTAAAGCTAAAATTAAATCAAAGATTCTTTTTATGTGATTAAAGTACTTTTTATTACCCTCATTAAAATTTTCTAAAAACCAGGTGTGAGTAATAGTATCTAGAGAAACTCTGCCAGTTATTTTTTCATAAAAAGAAGATAGGTCTATAAAGACTAGATTATAGGGTAGGCAAGTAAATAATTGTTGTCGCCAACTATTAACTTTTTCCAAACTTGAGTCTAAAACTACCGTATGTACTCTTTTTTGAGTTATAAGGTTTTTTAATTCCCCTTTATCTATTAAGTCTTTTAGAACTAAAACTGTATTAAAGCCTAAGTGAGGTTTTTTTTGTAAGAAATCTAAGAGATCACAAATTTTATCTTTATCGGCAATGATAAGTAAATTATTTCTAGGTAAGTATGATTTTAAAGTAAAGTTAAATAGTTTTCTCCATAGAATAAATAATAGGGTAGCTAAAAGCGCAAAAATGAATAAATTGGTTTTAGGAGAAATACTGCTTTCTACATTTAAATAAAAGAAAGCTACTGAGAGTAAAGTGCTTAAAACAACAGCGTTAATAGTTAAGTTATTAAATTTAAGCTTATCAGTAGCGGTTAATAAGTTATATAGATTATAGATATAGAAAACTAATAACCAGATAAAAAAGACAATTATGAAATAGTGATAGTGTATTTGCCAGTTTAAGTATAAATTTTCAAAGCCATAGCGAAAACCAAGCGTTAAAGCTAGGGCAAGGTGTAAAACAATAATATCTCCTATAAACAGAGAAATTTTTTTAAATTTTTGTTTCATTTCATTTTTCTTATATACTTAAAATATAGCAATAAAAAACAAGAAAATCAATTATAATTGTTTTATTTTAAATTAGCCTTGACACTTGTAAGAATAAAATACATAATTAAATATTAATTAAGTAAATTGTTCTTTAACCAAAAAATTAATAATTATGAAACAAGGAAAAGTTTTGAGCACGGACATAGATCAAAATGCATTGCTGGACGTTTTATTTAAATTGGCTAAGGCTGGTTTAACTAAGGATTTGATTGCTAAAATTAATTCTGATGGTGATAATCGAACAGCTGTTAAAATGGTGCAATCTATAGAAGAACCAGGTGTCAGCAAATGGATGGAATTTGAAATAAAACCTTTGAAAGAAGCGAATGAAATTGATATTAGAGCTATTCAGGTAGCTCATCCAACTTTAAAGATTAATTGGTCCGCTTTTTATGAAATGATTGAGTTTTTTGCAGAGCCTCGCAGAGCCGTAATTTATTCAATTTTGCAGTTTTTAAATTATGAAAAATTGCAAGACATTATTGAAGCCAAGGGGGGTGTTTTTGGAAATTTGTTGGGGCTTAAAATGCTAGAAGCTCAACATGGGAAAAAACTACCGGCTAATTTATGGTTGCTAAGTCCGGCCGAAGCAAAAAATCTTCATACCTATGGAAATGAGACAACCTTTTTCTATTTGTTAACCAACAACATAAAACAGGCATCTTACGTGCCTGCGGATAAGGAAAGCTATTTCAATGATCATTTCTCATTTCTCTTTTTTTATTAGTCAAACTTTTTATATTGACAAGAAAAGGAGGTTTAAGTAAAATCTAATTAGGAGGAGCAAACAAGCTCCTCTTTTTATTTCTAAAACCTATACAATTATTTAATATAATAATAAATCAATAAACTAATTTAAAAAATTATGAAAAAAAATTTAATTTTAAGTCTAGCTTTAATAGCTTTTTCTTTAGCTTTTTTAGTTGTGGGCTTAAAAGTAGAGGCTTCAAGTCTGTCTTTAAAAACTAGTTCATTAAATCCTACTAATGACTATCAGGGTTGGATAATTGATGGAGATAATATGGTTAGTGTAGTTCCTGGTAATATAGGCATAGGGAAGAAAGATCCCTTATTTAAATTAGATGTAAAGGGAAAAATAGGTTTAAATGGTAAGCAAATTTTATTTTCTCCAGAATTATCAGAAAATACTTTATATGTAGGCAATGGTGGCAGTAATATTACTAGTAATAGTCATATGGGTACTTATGTTGGCTTTGAGTCAGGCGCTAATATAGTTTCTGGAAATTCTAATACTAGTTTAGGTTATAGAAGCTTGTATAGCACTACCGCTGCTAGTGGTAATACAGCCATAGGAGCCAGTGCCTTGGAAAATAATACTACTGGCTTGCATAACGCGGCTGTGGGAGGGGGATCATTAAATAAGATTGAGGAAGGACATGCTAATACTGCTGTAGGAACAGCCAGCTTGTTTAATGTTTTAGGTTCTCGCAATGTAGCTTTAGGTGGACAAGCCGGTTATGGTCAAGCAAATACTGACATAAATGATAATGTTTTAATAGGATTTATGACAGGTTATAGTTTAGGCACTGGCGCTGATAATAATGTTTTAATAGGATCTTTAGTAGCCGAAAGTTTGGTTAGTGGTAATAATAATATTATTATTGGTTGGAATTTAGACGCCATGGCTGTTGACGCTAGTTATGACTTAAATATTGGCGATGTTTTGTTTGGGGATTTGCTTACTGGTAATATAAGTATTGGCACTACTGATACGTCAACTTTCAAATTAGATGTAAATGGTAATTCTAGAATTAATGGTCTTTTATCGGTGGCTACACCTATAATTGGTAATAATGCTACTACTAAAGATTATGTAGATAGTGTATGCGCAGCTAATTTGAAAAAAGTTAGCCAGAGTTTTTCTTTAACTGATAAAAATGGTAAAGATTGTACTATGACTTTTGTTAAAGGATTTTTAGTTGAAAGCGATTGTTTAGTTAAATAAATATATTTACTTCGTATTTTTATATTGAATTTTTTATAAATAAATACAAATTATTTATATAACCTTAAAGACCCTTGATTGATTAAGGGTCTTTTTGTTGGAATTTAATTATTTTCAAGCTCTCTTTTTAGTTGTTTTTTATATTTCTTGTGTTATAATTTAAATGTGAAGTAAGGTAATTATGAACATGAAAAAGAATATTGTTTGGCCACAAGTAGGCAATGAAACAGCCATTAATTTTTTAAAGGCTAGTATAGAAAGAGATGATATAGCTCCAGCCTATATCTTCCAAGGGCCTAAAAGTGTAGGTAAATTTAAAATTGCTAAATTTTTTGCTTCACAGCTTATTTTTAAAGGAGTAGAGCAAAAAGGGGATAATTTAGAAATAGGCAGTAGTGGAGATCTGCAAATACTGTCTCTTTTAGAGGGTAAGCAAAATATCAGCATTACTCAGGTAAGAGAATTTAATAAAGCGCTTAATTTAAGTTCATTTTTAAATAATTATAAGGTTGGTATAATCAGAGATGCTCATACCCTGAGTCGAGAAGCTTCCAATGCACTGCTAAAAACTTTAGAAGAACCCAAGAAAAAGGTAACGATAATCCTTTTAACTAGTAAAATTTCCCAAATCTTGCCTACTATTATCTCTCGATCTCAAACAATTAATTTTTATCCAGCCTCTAGTCAAGCTATTTATGATTATTTAGTAGAAAGTTATGGGGCAGACAGGATAAAAGCTAAACAAGTAGCCAGACTATCTTTAGGTCTACCAGCTTTAGCTTTAAAGCTGTTACAAGATGATAGTTACTATACTAGTTTAATTGATAAAGCTTCTTTGTTTCTAGGATTTTTTAATCAAACTAGTTCAGATAAATTTTCTAGTCTAGATGAGTATTGGGATAAAAAATTTTTTGGACAAGTCGCTAAAGAAAAAGCTCTGGAATTATTTGCAGTTTGGGATTTAGTCTTAAGAGATTTATTACTTACAAGTCAGGGCCAAGCAGATTTAATTGCTTTTGAAGCTTTAAGGGATAAATTTCCTGCAGATATAGATAAAGATAAAATAATTTCAGCCTTAGATTTTTCTGATAAGGCCAGAGAATATCTTGAAGCTAATGTTAGCGCTAAAGCTGTAATGGAGGAGTTTTTGATTAAACTTTAATTTTATATAACTAACCTAAAAACATGAGAAACAAGCTTTTAATAATTTTACTTCTGTCAGCAGTATTTTTAAGTGGCTGTAGTCTTAATTTTAATGTAAAGAAAAAGGGAAGTGTTGACATGACTAACAATGGAGGAATTTATGTCAGCCCTAATCAGGGTCAAAACTGGGTACATATGACCGCCGTGCCTGATGTAAGTGGCAACAAAAGTATTGGGTTTATAAACGTCAGGGAATTAGCTGTTGATCCTAGTGATACTGATGCTATTTATTTAGCTAGTTATGATTTTGGTCTCTATTACACCTATAATATTGCTAGAGGCTGGACTAAAGCAGAAAAATTAGGTAATTCTACCATTTTAGATGTAGTAGTTGACCCTAAAGATAAATGTACTGTGTATGTGGCTGTTTCTGATAAGGTTTTAAGGACTATTGACTGTAGTCGTAGCTGGGAGCAAATATATTTAGACCCAAATCCTGGCAAAAAAGTAACAGCTATTGCTATTGATCATTATGATACTAATAATTTATATGTAGGCAATAATAATAAGGATATGTTTAAAAGCGTTGATGGTGGTAAAAGTTGGAAAAGGATTAAAATTTTTAATAACTCTATTCAAGATATTATTATTAACCCCACTGATAGCCGGGATCTTTTTGTAGTTACTTCAGGTAATAATGTCTATAGATTTAGCTCTGACAGTATTCCTAGTTTTGAAGAGTTGAGTCGTTTTCCTAATCGTTTAGAAACCTCAGATTTGCCTAATTTAAAGAAAAATTTTGAAGGTGTAGATATTGGTAGCAATTTCGTGGATTTAAAATTTTCTCAAGATGGTCAGGTAATTATTTGGGCTACTAATAAGTTTTTAATTCGTTCTAATGACGGTGGTTTAAGCTGGGAAAAAATTGATCTTTTGACTACCGCTGATAAGTCTGATATTTTGGCTATGGATTTTAACAAGAAAAACCCTAAAGAAATATATTATGGCACTAAATCAGTTTTTATGAGATCTTTAGATGGGGGTCTTAGCTGGACAGTAATAGACTTACCTACAGCCAGAATTACCTCAGACATAGTGGTTGATGGCACAGATCCTAGAGCCATTTATTTAGCAGTTAGACAGCAACCAGAAAGTAAATAATAATTAAATTAATAATTTTTTAAATAAAAATATATGAATGAATTTATTTTAAGTCAACAAACAGAATTTGATAAAGCTATTGATTTTTTTAAAAAAGAAATCTCTACTATTAGAACTGGTCGAGCTAACCCCGCTCTTTTAGACAGTGTATCTGTAGAAGCTTATGGTATTAATAATAAACTACAAGCAGTGGCTAATGTTTCAGTTATGGATGCAAAAACTATTAGCGTTACTCCTTGGGATAAGGCTGTTTTGAAAAATATTGAAAAAGCTATTACTGAGGCTAATTTAGGTCTAAGCGCCAGAAATGAAGGTGATAAACTGCTTCTAATTTTACCACAATTAACCGAGGAAAGCCGACAAGAATATGTTAAGAAGTTGAATGAAAAACATGAAAAGGCGCGTATTGCTTTAAGACAGATAAGGGAGGAAATAAAAGATAAAATTGAGAAAGCAGAAGAAGATAAAGAAATAACTGAGGATGATAAGTTTGTGTTTATTAAAGAATTAGATGAAAAAATTTCTCAGCTAAATACTTTATTAAAAGAGTTAAGAGATAAAAAAGAGCAAGACATAATGACGGTTTAGTTTAATAAATTTAAATTATATTCTATGGAAATAGCATACACAGTTTTAATTTTTATAGCAGTTTTAGCAGTTTTAGTGTTTGTGCATGAATTAGGTCATTTTTTAGCTGCTAGAAAAAATAAGGTTAAATCTGAAGAGTTTGGTCTAGGCTTTCCCCCTAGGGCCATAGGTTTTTACAAAGATAAAGATAATAATTGGAAAAGAGTAATAGGTAACAAAGAGGTAAAGGATGCTAAAGATACAATTTATTCTTTAAATTTCATACCTTTAGGAGGTTTTGTAAAAATTAAAGGTTTAAATGGTAATGAAGCCCAGGATAAAGATAGTTTTAGCGCTAAACCGGCCTGGAGAAGAGCCATTATTCTTTTTGCCGGAGTATTTATGAATATTGTTTTGGCAGCTGTGCTTATCGCTGTTGGTTATATGATTGGCTTTCCTTCAGGGGTTGATAATGTGCCCAAAAACGCTCAAGTTACTCAAGCTCAAGTACAAATTGTAGAGGTTATACCTAACAGTGCTGCCAAGGCTGGAGGTCTGCAGGCTGGAGATGTTGTCGAAAACATTGAAGGCAAAGCTATAAAGACGCAAACAGATTTGCAGTCCATTATTGCAGAAAATCCTGGTGAGAGCTTGGATGTTGTTGTTAAAAGACAGAATGAAGTTTTAAACTTAAACGTTACTCCAGAAGAAAAAGAAGGTAAAGGTTATTTAGGTATAGCCATGGCAGCGACTGGTTTGGTAAAATTACCGTTTTTTCAAGCTATTTGGGAAGGTATAAGGAGTGCAGTTATTTATTTATGGGCGATAATTTTAGGTTTTTGGGGGCTGATAAAAAGCTTATTTATCGCTGAGCCTATTAGTGCTCAATTAGCTGGCCCTATTAGTATCGCTGATTTAACTGGACGCTTTGCTCGTATGGGCTTTGTCTATTTATTACAGTTTTCTGCCTTATTATCTTTAAACTTAGCGGTTATAAACATTTTACCTTTCCCAGCTTTAGATGGAGGCAGGTTATTATTTTTACTAATTGAGAGAATTAAAGGTTCTCCAGTTAAAAGAGAAGTGGAAACTGCTATACATAATTTAGGCTTTATGTTGCTTATGCTTTTAGTTTTGTTTGTAACTTTTAAGGATATTGCTAGATTTTTTTCTTAGACACAAAAATAAAAGTTGTACTAAAAAAGCTTTGATTAGCATAAAACTTTAAACTAATTAATATTTAATTAACCTAAACTATATGCAAGTAAATATTCAAGCTACAAAATTAGAATTAACTGATGACTTAAGAGATTATATACAAAAAAAAATGGATATGCTAGATAAATACTTAACTAGTGTAGCTGTTATAAACTGTGATTTTGAAATAGAGCTAGAATCAGGTAAGGGGCATAGCGGTAAGATATATAGGGCTGAAGTTAATTTAGAAGTTCCGGGTACTCTTTTAAGGGTAGAGAAGAATGCTGAAGAATTATTTAAAGCTATTGATAAAGTTAAGGATCATTTAGATTTAGTGATCAAAAAGTATAAAGAGAAAAAGGCTTCTAAACAAAGAAAAGCTAGACAATAATCATATAAATACCTAGACTAAAGATATTGATTATAGAAAACTGTAATTTAAATTTAATGGCGCTACTATAGCGTAAATGTTGCTTATGAAATTATTTAAAAAATTATTAGGAGATCCTAATGAGAAGATTATAAAGACCTTAGAGCCGATAATAAAAGAAATAGATGCTAAAGAAGAAGATATGAGGGCTCTTTCAAGTGAAGGTTTAAAGGAGAAAACTGAAAGTTTAAAGAAAAAATTACAACAAGGAAAAACTCTGGATGATATTTTGCCAGAGGCTTTTGCTTTAGTTCGAGAAGCTTCAAGTAGGGTTTTAGGCTTAAGACACTATAAAGTTCAGCTTATTGGTGGTATTATTTTGCACCGTGGTCAAATTGCTGAAATGAAAACTGGCGAGGGAAAAACCTTAGTAGCTACTTTACCTTTATTTTTAAACGCGCTCTCAGGAAAAGGAGCTCATTTAATTACAGTTAATGATTATTTGTCTAGAGTAGGTGCTGGTTGGATGGGTCCAGTCTATGACGCTTTAGGCTTGTCAGTATCAGTGATTGTTCACGATGGAGCTTTTCTTTATGACAGAGATTACAGTGACAGCGATGCTTTTGATAAAAGACTAGAACATTTTCGTCCTATTTCTCGCCAAGAAGCGTATAAAACTGATATTACCTATGGTACTAATAATGAGTTTGGTTTTGACTATTTGCGAGATAACATGGTTGGCAGTTTAAAAGATGTGGTGCAAAGAAGTTTTAGTTATTGTATTGTTGATGAAATTGACTCTATTTTAATTGATGAAGCTAGAACTCCCCTTATTATCAGCGTTCCAGCTGAAGAGTCCACTGATAAATATTTTAAGTTTGCTCAGTTAGTGCAGAAATTAGAGGAAAATAAAGACTATAATCTGGATGAAAAGATGAAAAGTGCTACTTTAAGTGAGGAGGGCATGTCTAAAATGGAAAAATGGTTGGGCGTGGATAATATTTATGTTTCCGGTGGTATAAAAGAAGTACATCATATAGAACAGGCTTTAAAGGCTAGGGTACTTTTTAAAAAAGACAGAGATTATGTTATAAAAGACGGTGAAATTATTATTGTAGATGAGTTTACTGGTAGGCTTATGCCTGGTAGACGCTATAGCGAGGGCCTACATCAGGCCATAGAAGCTAAAGAAGGTTTAGAGGTAAAACGAGAATCACAGACTTTAGCTACCGTTACTTTCCAGAATTATTTTCGTATGTATGAAAAACTTTCCGGTATGACAGGAACAGCTTTAACTGAAGCTGAGGAATTTTTCAAAATTTATAATTTAGAAACCGTGGCTATTCCTACCCATCGCCCTGTAGTTAGAAAAGACTATAGTGATTTAATTTTTAGAACAGAGCTAGGAAAGTTTAAGGCAGTTATAAAAGACGTTAAAGAAAAAAATGCCAAAGGCCAACCTATATTAATAGGTACTATTTCTATTGAAAAAAATGAATTTTTAGTAAGTTTAATGGAACAAGAAGGTCTTAGCCCCCAAGTTTTAAATGCTAAAAATCATGCTAAAGAAGCGCAAATTATTGCTGAGGCTGGTCAAAAGGGAGCTATTACTATTGCTACTAATATGGCTGGTAGAGGCGTGGATATTGTCTTAGGCGGTCCAGATAGTGATAAACAGGCTCAAGAAGAAATTAAGGCTTTAGGAGGCTTACATGTCATTGGCACAGAAAGGCATGAAGCTAGAAGAATTGACAATCAGTTAAGAGGTAGATCAGGTAGGCAAGGTGATCCTGGCTCTAGTCAGTTTTATGTTTCAGCTGAGGATGATTTACTTAGAATTTTTGGTGGGGATAGAATGAAAATGCTTATGAGCCGTTTACGTTTGCCTGAGGCCACTCCTATTCAAAATAGTTTGGTTTCTAAATCTTTAGAATCAGCCCAGAAAAAAGTTGAAGGCAATAATTTTGACATGCGAAAGCATTTAGTTGAATACGATGATGTTATAAACAAACATAGAGAAACTATCTATAAAAGACGTAGAGAAATTTTAGAAAGTTATGAAAGCTCTGAGCACAAACAGGAAGTTCTAACAGAAAGAATTTTAACTTTAGTTTTTAGAGAAGTGGAAGACACTGTGTCTTTTCACACTATTTCAGAAAATTTAAAAGATTGGAATTTACAGGAAGTCTATGAAACTACTAAAACCATTTTCTCTGTGTCTGAGACTTTGTTAAGTGATTTAGAGAAACTTAAAAACGATAGCACTAAAAAGAAGGAAGATCTAAGGCGAGCTATTATTGAAAAAATTCAAGACTTAGCTAAAGCCTCTTATTTATCTTTAAAAAATAGTTTTCAGGAAATTAATATTAATTTTGCTGAAGTAGAAAAAGGTATACTTATTCGCTCTATAGACAATCTTTGGGTAGAGCACTTGGAGACTATAAACTATTTAAGGCAGGGGATAGGTCTAAGAGGTTACGGACAAAGAGATCCTTTAGTGGAGTATAAAAAAGAAGCTTTTAGATTATTTCAAGAGTTAGAAAACTTAATTCAAAAACAAGTTGTTTATTCAATCTATAAAACGGCAGTAGCTATACAAACTCAAAGTCAACAGTTTTTTAGTGCTCCTAGTTTAGCTGATAGAGCTAAAAACTTTCAAGCTCCGGCAAAAACTATGGAAAATAACAGCGTGGGTGGATTTAAAGTGGCTAGTGCTAAAGTTAAAAACGAAGAAGGCGAAAAGGTAGGCAGAAATGACCCTTGTCCTTGTGGTAGCGGTAAGAAGTATAAGAAGTGTTGTGGGAAATAAAAAAACCACCAGATATAAGCATTAGCATCGTTATGGTTACGACTAGGACCGTTATATTTACGGTCGGCGGATATCTGATGGTAAGCAAATATTATCAAGCTTAGTATAACAATGTCAATAAGTATAAGCAGTCTTAGGGAGAACAAAAGAAGAGATAAGGTGAATAGAAAAAATTCCAAATTCTTTTAAAGTTTTTAAAAAATAAGCAGAGATTTTTGTAAAAAAAAATAATAAAACCAGATTTATTAGTAATAGTGATGAGAGTATTTTATAAAAATTTTAGGTTTTCTTTATTACCTTTTTGCTATAATGATTAGTCTAACTTACTAATCATTAAAATTATGGAAAAAGCAAAAGCGACAAACAACATAGCTTTATTTCAAGGCAAAAAAATTAGAAAAACCATTTATCAGGAAGAGTGGTGGTTTGTAATAGCCGATATTATTAATGCTCTTGTTGATTCTAATGATATCAAGCAGTATATTAATAAAATGAGAAAACGTGATCCGGAATTATCTAAAGGGTGGGTACAGATTGTACACCCCCTTCCAATTAAAACTGAAGGGGGAATGCAGAATTTAAATTGTTCCAATACTGAAGGAATATTGCGTATTATCCAATCAATTCCATCACCCAAGGCTGAACCACTTAAAAGATGGCTGGCTAAGGTTGGCTATGAAAGAATTCAAGAAATTGATAATCCTGAGCTAGCTACCAAAAGGACAAGGTTGCTTTATAAATTAAAAGGCTATTCTGAAGATTGGATTGAAAAACGGATGCGCGGTATTGCAATTAGAGAAGAATTGACTGAAGAATGGCAAAAATGCGGGGCGAAAAAAGATAAAGATTATGAAATTTTGACAGCAGAGATATCACAAGCGACTTTTGGTTTGAAGCCCAGTGAACACAAGGAAGTAAAAGGATTGAAGTTTGAAAATTTACGTGATCATATGGATGATTTTGAGTTAATTTTAACTATGCTTAGCGAAAAGACAACTTCAGAAATTCATCGTACTAATGATTCTTCTGGCATGGTAAAATTAAAAGATGATGCTAGAGTTGGTGGCTCAATTGTCGGTGCCACTCGTAAACAGATAGAAAGAAAAATTGGCAGACCTATAGTTTCTGATAAGAATTTTTTAAAAAACAACGAGAAAAAGTTAAAAAATAGGGATCGTCTGGAGGCTTAGTTTTAAAGTTGAATTAGTTGTTTGGTTAAATGTGTTGATATAATTTTTACTAATAATTTGTGGTGTAGGGAAGAGATATAAGTAGCGTTAAGGGAAATAAACAAGCTAAAAACATAAAATGTTGTTTCTTCTTGACTTTTAAAATATTTATTGTATAATTATATATATCTTTTTATACAGTTAATGTTAAAAAAGTTATATCTTTTTATGCAAAGACATTTAGATCTAATTTTAAAACAACATTTTAAGCACTACAAACAAGTGCTGGTTTTGCTTGGTTCAAGGCAAGTAGGGAAAACTACTATTTCTAAAAAAATATTTCCCCAGGCCAATTATATATTAGTTGATAACGAGCCTATTAGAAAAATATTGGAAACTTATGATATTTTTGCGTATAAAAATTTAATGGATAAAAATGCAAATTATCTCATTATTGATGAAATTCATTTATTGTCCGACCCAGGCAGAGCTACTAAAATTATTTATGATCCAATTGAAGATGTTAAGTTAATTATAACCGGGTCTTCTTCTTTTCATATAAAAAACAAAACAAGTGAAAGTTTGGCCGGCAGGAAAATAGATTACAGAATATATCCTCTCACTTTTTCAGAATATTTAGTACAAAAAAACATAGAAAAAGAATTAAATTTTAATATTTTAGAAAACCTTGTTGCAGAAAAAGAGTTAAAAGATAAAAAATATAAATTTGATTTAAATTCTATCCTGGAGGACGTTTTAATATATGGGCAGTATCCTTATAATATAAATTACCCAAGAGATAAAAAATATTTATTAAATTTTGTTGATAGTTTAATTTTTAAAGATGTTTTAGAATTAAATTTAATAGATGATAAAAGATTAGCTTTAAATTTATTAAGACTTTTAGCTTCGCAAATAGGAAATTTAATAAATTATTCAGAATTAGCTTCAAGTTTGGGGGCAGATCAGCGTAAGATTAAAAGATATATAGAGATATTTGAGCAAAGTTTTATAATATTTAGATTATATCCTTTCTCAAGAAATAAAAGGAATGAAATAATAAAGACAGCCAAGATTTATTTTTACGATTTAGGTGTAAGAAATGCCCTGTTGGAGAATTTTTCAGAGTTATATTTAAGAGTTGATAAAGGGGCTTTATTTGAAAATTTTATAATTTCTGAAGTCATTAAAACGATTAGTTATAGCGATTTAGGTTATAAAATATATTATTGGAGAAATAAGCAGGGAGCAGAGATGGATCTTATTTTAGAAAATAATTCTACACATAAGCTTATTGGCGTAGAGATTAAATATAAAAAAAGAACTATTAGTAAAGCTTTTAATAATAAATATAAGGACGCTAAGACAAGGCTTGTTAGTGTAGAAAATTTTTATTAGATATTATTTAAACTCGGTTTCATTTTTTAAAAAGCCACCCTAATTGTTTCGGGGTGGCTTTATTACTCTATAAACCACCAGCACAGCTGGGGTGTGTACGTTTGAAAGCGAAGCTGTATACTAAAACCAGTCCGGCAGGGCTGGTTTTAGTGGTGCGCTAATAATATTAAATATATGAAAACACAACATCGACGCAC
>JAIPJA010000009.1 GCA_021734405.1 Minisyncoccota bacterium | reverse complement strand
ATTAATTTTTCAATTTTATTTTGTCTTGTGGTCATAATAGTTTCTAATAATCTTCTTTTTTATCAAGTGAAATATCAAGATATTTTACATAATTTTCAAGATTTTGAATCAGCTCATCAAAAAGAACAATATCTATGTTATTATAGGTAGTTTTTAATTTTTTAATTTCCTTTTCTAATCTAGCAGTAAGATCATCATCAGCTTGTTCTGAGATGATATGGTCTTTGGAAGAAACAATAAGAATACCTCTCGGTCTATATATTTTATCGTTTTCAATTAATGATTTAGTATATTCATTTTTTATTTTAGTAGTATCAATATTATTAGATTTAAGATCCATGTACTTGTTGAGTTGAAAAATAGACTTATTTAAATCGTGTGAAGGATAATAAGAGTCTCTATTTTGTTCTTTTCTAAATAAAATAGTTCGATGGGTTTTTATCTCAATAATGTCAATATTATTATAAATATCAACAGCAAGGAAATCTGGTCTACTTTCTTTTTCATAACCTTGCATCTCTTTGAATACAACTTGAGAATAAAACTCTTTATAGTTCATTAAAAGAACTCTTAAATATCTATCAAAATATAACTGCCAACAAGATTCAAGACTTCTTCTTTCTTCACCTAAAACATTTCTAGAAAATGTTTTAAGGGTTGTCTTATTACCTGTCTGTTTTAATAAATCTTTACCTATTTTAATAATTTCTCTAATACTCTCTTTGTAAAGTGGTAAGGTTTCTTTAATAGTGAGTTGATAAGCTCCAGCTCTTATCTGTTCATCCATGAAATTTTTTATAAATGTTCTATCACCCCTACTTAAAGATATATATTTACCCTCAAATCCTTTGACAACGTAACCCACATTGGCAAATATCGCAGAAGTGGTAACTTCGTTTGTATCTGTAACATTAAATTTATCTCTAACTATCTTAGACGTTTTAGTTTTTATTTTTTTAATCTTGTCTAAATGATCTAAATAGTTATCAAATTTTTGAGTATTAATTACAATTACTTCTCTAATGTTATATCTCGAAGGAATATCGCTAATAAAACTAATATATTTTTTCTGAATATCTTGTAATTCAGCGAACTCTCTTAGTTCTTTTTTTATTGTAAAATTTTCAAAAGAAAAATACTTATCAAGCATATCTAATGATTTTTTACTTAAAATTACTTCCTCAAAATAATCACTTCTTTGCACAACCTTGTCCGTAGTATTTCTTTCACCATCCTGAAAAACACTATCTACCCTATGAACATTGTAGAGTTTTAAAATTATAATATCTTTATCACTAAAAACGACAGGATCCTCTCTTCGATTTTTTTTAAAAATTTCTATTTTATCATTAAGTAAATCTGTATCCATATTATTTTACTTCAATATCTTTAACAATTTTATCAATTGATGTTCTCAACTCGTTCTGTCTTGCTACTATTTTTTCAATCTCTTTATTAAGATCTTTTATATTGATTATTTCTCTTGTATCTTCAGCTACTACATAACTTGATACAGCAATATTATAATCATTTTCCGCTATTTCTTTATTGTCTACTGCTTTTACAAAATAATCTTCATCTTTTCTATCTATAAAAGCTTTTAGTATTCTTTGGCGATTTTCTTCACTTAATTTATTTTTATTGCCACCTCTTACAAACTCTTTGGAAGCATCAATAAATAATGTTTTATTGTCTTTCTTGCTTTTCTTTAAAACAATAATACAAGTTGCTATAGAAGTACCAAAAAACAAATCAGGAGGTAACTGAATAACAGTATCAAGATAATTATTATCTACAAGGTATTTTCGTATTTTTTGTTCTGCACCCCCTCTATATAAAACTCCGGGAAATTCAACAATTGCCGCTGTACCACTAGTAGAAAGCCAAGCAAGCATATGCATAGTAAAGGCTAAGTCAGCTTTACTTTTAGGAGCTAATACTCCAGCTGGAGAAAAACGAGGGTCGTTTATTAATAAGGGATTAGCGTCACCCTCCCATTTAATAGAGTAAGGAGGATTTGAAACTATGGCGTCAAAAGGTTCAGCATCCCAATGGCTGGGGCTAGGGTCAGTTAAAGTGTTACCAAGAGCAATATCAAAATGATTATAATTTACATCATGTAAAAACATGTTAATGCGACAAAGATTGTAGGTGGTAAGGTTTATCTCTTGCCCAAAAAAACCTGTACGAACATTTTCTTTCCCTAAAACTTTAGAGAATTTTAAAAGTAACGACCCAGAACCACAAGCAGGGTCATACACTTTATTAACTTCTTTTTTCCCTACGGTTGTTATTTCTGCTAAAAGTTCACTAACTTCTTGAGGAGTATAAAATTCACCTCCTGATTTACCAGCATTAGAGGCGTACATGGTCATTAAAAACTCGTAGGCGTCACCAAAGGCATCAATGGTGTTATCAGAGTATTTGCCAAGACGAAGATTGCCAATAGATTCTAGTAACTTGGTTAATTTTTGATTTCTTTGTTCTACTGTATTGCCTAATTTTTTTGAATTAACATCAATATCATCAAACAAACCTTTTAGGTCGTCTTCACTATCTGAGCCTTTGGCAGAGTTTTCTATATTTTGAAATATATTTGAAAGGGTTTCGTTGATATTTGGATTATTTCTGGCATTTTTAGATACATTAATAAACAATTCGCTGGGCAAAATATAAAAACCTTTTTCTTTAACGGTATCTACTCTTCCAAATTCCGCTTCTTTGTCAGATAAGGACGCATAATCAAAATCTTTATTATCAGTACGTCTCTCATCAGCATTAATATAATTGGTTAAATTTTCACTAATAAAACGATAAAAAAGCATGCCTAAGACATATTGTTTAAAATCCCAACCATCAACACTACCACGCAAATCATTAGCTATTTGCCAAATAGCTCGATGAAGCTCAGCTCTTTCTTGTTCTTTAGAGATATTTCTATTAATTTCTTTATTTGCCATATAAATTTATTTCTTATTACTAGTTTCCTCTAAAAAAAGATGGACATCTGATTCTTTTATTCGCCAGACGCCTATTTTAGAAGCTTTTAATTTTCCCGATTCTATATATCTAATTATCGTTCTACTGCTAACTCTAAGCATTTGAGCCACTTCTTCTATGGTTAGAATTTTTTCAACATCATTCATATATGATTTATTTTTTCTTTAGTTTTTATTTATATTTACTTTAACATATTTTAAATAAAAATGCCAAAAAATGACAAGATATGACAAAAGCCCTGTAAATACAGAGCTTCTTATACAATTCCAATAACAAGTTTTTCCCAATTATTAAACAATATTATTCTTTTCTAAAAACCTCATCTAAAGTTTCTCCTTTTTCGTTCTTCCATGCATTCCAACCATTAACATTTAAACCTAAAATAACGGCGGCGGCAGAGCTTGGAGATTTAAAACTATAATCCTCTTGAAAAATATAAATATTTTTATCTAGTTTAATTATTTCTTTCTCTATTAATGAGTTTTTTAGATTCAACATTGAGTTGCTCATGCTAGGAACATTCTCTATATTTGCTTGAGACCCCTTAAATATAGTCATGCCGTCTTCAGAATATTCGCCTTCAGCTTCAATCCCTTCTCTCTTACAAAAGAAGCGATTTTCTATTCTTTTTTGACTTTCTTCAAATATAGGAAATCCTAGGGTAGCGATTAGAACTTTCAAGTCATCAAAAAAACTTAATACAAAATCCACATCTTGTTCAGTTAAGGATGATTGAGTTGGTGTAACGCCATTTTCTAGCTTACACTTATTTATCCTTTGAGCTTCAGAAGCGCAATAATTTTCTAGGTATTTAATGTGAGCCTTATTAATATTTCTCTTTTCAGAAACAAAACAAATTGCCGTATTCCAAAAATCCTTACTAACATTATGTTGCTTTATACGATTTAAAAGATTTTCAGCTTCACCAATATATACTTTTGGCTTACCAACTTCATCTTCATTACCAAATAAAAAATAGATGCCAGGATCTAGTATATCGGACCTTTTATAAACATCCTCTAGTTTATTTCTAGGAATAAAGATGGCTTTTACTATAGAATCTTTAATATCACAGATTTTTACGCCTCGAGGGTTGCTATCAGGGATAAAAATGCTTATGGTTTTGCCTCTCATATTATATGTCTTAAAATATTTATAAAGTTAACAAAAATATTTTATCACGAAAGAGTAATATAAACAAAGCATATTTTTGCTAATTTAAAAGAACCCCGTAAATACGAGGCTCTTGGGTCTATCCGATACTAAATTGTCTTGGCGGAGAGGGTGGGATTCGAACCCACGGTACCCTCTCGGGCACGACGGTTTTCAAGACCGTTCCATTCGACCGCTCTGGCACCTCTCCTAAAATATATTTAACTATTATTACAATATACTAAGCAACAAAACCTTATCTATTATCCCCACTTCCCCCTAAAACTCCTCTTTCTAAACGTGATAAAAGTTTTTCTAAATTACCCTTAGCAATCTCATCTAAATCTAAGTTTAACTCTGAAGCTAATTGAGAAATATACCATAACACATCTCCTAGTTCTTTAGCAATTTCTTTTTTATCATCTTCGCTTAGTTTGCCTTCTTTGTCTCTTAAAATCTTTTTTATTTTATCCGCTACTTCCCCTGCTTCTCCAGTTAAGCCTAAAGTGGGGTAAACATAATTATTACCTTTATCAGGATAAAGAGCGGTTCTCTGTGACTCTTTTTGATAATCACTAAATTTCATAAAAATAATAGAAAGTGGTTATAAAATTAAAGCCACTTGGCTCTAACCAAAATATTCTTTACATTTTTCTCAGCGTTAGGTTTTTCAATTTGTTCAAAATTCATAATTACAATTATTTTTACTTCCTCATGCTAGCACGATGTTGCGGAGAGGGAGGGATTCGAACCCTCGGTACCCTTTCGGGCACAACACCTTAGCAGGGTGCCCCGTTCGACCGCTCCGGCACCTCTCCTAAAAATAAAAGCGAATTAGCATCCGCTTAAATATTTATTATTCTTCCTTATTATGCTACAATTAGAATATATAAAAAATAAAGTTAATTGTCAATTTTAAAAGCCTTAAAATAACGAATATGACTAATTATAATCCATCTACAATTTCTTGGCAAATTCCTGAACACGATCACTATCAAAGGAGCTGGAAATGGTACTTAGTAGCGTCTTTAGTGGGAATCGCCTTAATTGTCTATGCCATCTTAACTTCTAATTACACCTTTATCATCATCATAGTCATTGCTGGTGCCTTATTATTTTTCACCTATGACAAAGAACCGAGCCTGGAAACCTTTGCTCTTGAAGAAGAAGGTATTTTAATGGGTAGAAGATTCTATGATTATGATGAAATAAAAAACTTTGCCGTTATATACAAACCTCAACAAGGCATTAAAAAACTCTATTTTGTTTTAAATAATAACTTGAAGCCTCGACTGTCTGTGCCCTTAGAAGAACAGGATCCGGTAACAGTCAGGCGTTTTCTTTTAGATTATTTAGACGAGGACTTAGAGAGACGACACGAACCTATTTCTGAGACTATTTCTAAAAAATTGAAGCTATAACTACTTAGCTTTACTTTTTCTTTTTTTCCCTGTATGTTATTAAAAAGTCCTCATAGTTCAACGGATAGAACGTAAGATTGCGGATCTTAAGATCCAGGTTCGATTCCTGGTGAGGGCGCGTCTATATTAAAACTCCTTCCCTATTGGAGTTTTTTTTATTACAATATAACTATGCTAAAACTAGAAGATAAAATAACTCAAGTTTCGGGCATAGGCCCAGCTTTAGAAAAAAAACTAAAGCGACTCAAAATAGAGACTGCCAAAGATCTCCTGCTTTACTTTCCTTGGTACTATGAAGATATAGGACAAGCACAACCAATTGCTAACCTACAAATAGGACAAAAGGCTGGTATAGTAGGAAAAATAGATCTTATTTCCTCCCGTCGTAGCTTTAAAAGAAAACTATATATAACAGAAGCTTTAATCTCGGATGAAAGTGGGACTATAAAGGCAGTCTGGTTTAATAGAAAGTTTCTTAAAAACAGCCTACAAGCTGGTGATATATTATCTTTAGCTGGAAAAATAGAAGAAAAAAATGGGCAATTAACTATTTCCTCTCCAGTATATGAAAAAATAAATCAAAAAAAAGGTCAAATACATACAGCTGGCATTGTTCCCTATTATCACTTAACCGCCGGTCTGACTCATAAACAACTGCGTTTTTTAATAAAAAAGATAATAAGTTTAGCTAATGTTTTAGATGATTGGTTGCCTGAAGATACTAAAAAAAGATTAAACATATTAGATAAGTCTAAAGCTATTGAAAAAATTCACTTTCCTAAAAACTTTCAAGAACTTAAAGAAGCTAAAAAAAGACTAGCTTTTGAAGAGCTATTTCTTAGACAATTAAAATCAGAAAAAGTTTTTGAAAAACTATCTTTGCTCAAAGCTAACCCTATAGCCTTCAAAGAAAAAGCAACTAAAGAGTTCGTAAAACAACTACCCTTTACTTTAACTGCTGAACAAAAACAAGCGACCTGGGAAATTATTCAAGATATTAAAGCAGACAAGCCCATGATACGCCTGCTACAAGGAGATGTAGGCTCAGGTAAAACAGTAGTAGCGGCTATAGCTCTTTTAAATTTAGCTTTAAATAATCAAAAATCTACTAAATCTCCTTATCAAGCTATTTTCATGGCACCAACTGAAATATTAGCTAAACAACATTTTCATACCTTACAAAAATTATTTAAAAATTGGTCTATTAAAATACAGCTCCACACTAGATCCTACAAGGAGAAAAATTATCAGAGTAAAAATGAACTGGCTGATATAATTATTGGCACTCAAGCTCTTTTGCAAGACAAATCTCCAGTAGAAAATCCTAGTCTTTTAATTGTAGACGAACAACATCGCTTTGGTGTAAATCAACGTTATGAAATTATTAAAAAGTACCAAGAAACAACCCCACATTTTCTTTCTATGACTGCCACCCCTATACCTAGAACCCTAGCTCTTTCCATTTACGGTCATATTGGTTTATCTACCATTAAGAATTTACCTCCAGGCAGACAAGAAGTTATTACTAAAATTGTAGAAGATAGAGATAAAGAAAAAATGTATCAGTTTATAACTAAAAAACTAGAAGCTGGTGATCAAGCTTTTGTTATTTGTCCCCTTATTAGTCCAACTGACAAATTGGGCGCTCGCTCCGTAGAAGAAGAGATAAAAAGTTTAAAAAAAATCTTCCCTCAATTTGCAATAGACAAGCTTCATGGGAAAATGAGAAGTCAAGACAAGGACAAGGCTATGAAAAAATTTTTAGATAATGAAACGAAGATATTGGTTAGCACCTCAGTAGTTGAAGTAGGAGTTGATGTGCCTAATGCCACCATTATGATAATAGAAGGTTCAGAAAGGTTTGGCCTAGCTCAATTGCATCAATTTAGAGGTAGAATTGGTAGAGGCAAAAAACAATCATATTGTTTTCTAAAAGCTAGCGCTGAAGTAAAAAGCAAAGCTTTGGAAAGATTAGAGGCTACAAAAAAATATTCTAAAGGCTCTGAGTTGGCTAAAGAAGATTTAAAGTTAAGAGGTTCTGGAGAAATATATGGTACCATGCAAAGTGGCTTTCCTGAACTTAAATTTGCCTCTTTGTTTGACCTAGAACTTATTAAAGCTTCGCAAATAGAGGCTAAAAGGTTAATAAAAAAAGACCCTCGATTACTCAAGAGCCTTAAATATTTTTCTGACCCCCTTATTGATTAAAAGAGGCCTTGTTTTTCCCATTTAATTGCTTGCCAAAAAGCAATTATGCTGGGAACTAAAAACCAGAGCCAAAGCTTGTACTCGAAACCGAAGAACACAAGTTTTTCTGCTGGGCTAGTTCCCATGTTTTCAATAGGAATGGAGCCAAACATGGCTCCGCCCAGAGCAAAAATAGACACAACAAGCATGACTATATTTATCCAGCCGATGATTATCACGGCTAAATAAAGATAAGTAAATACTGGGAAAGGTTGAGCATTTTGCTCTTCCTGATTTCCTGACTTAAGGTTGTTGGTTTTAATCTCTTTTTTCATTTCTCCTCCTTTTTAAATGTACATTATAACTATAATAGCATTATTTTTTATTTATGTCAATACAAGAAAAACGGGTATAATAAAGCTTTAAAAAACAACTTCAAAAAACGATAAATTTAATTTATTTTATTTTAATTTTCTAAGCGTAATTTTAAAAGAAAAATGATTTCTGTTTTTAATTTTGCTCGAGCCCAATCTTTTTGAGAATCAGTTAATGACTCACCTAAACCAAATAATAAATTACGGTCTGGTAATTTTTCTATTTCTACTATACAGTTTTTTAAAACTGCGTTAAAAGAAAGTCCTGATCTTTTTTCTACAATCTCTTTATTAATAGACCAATTATTTTTTAAAAAATACCAAACATCATAAACATCTCTACTAGTTTTCCCCACTCTTTCTAACATTGCCATTAATTTGTGGGCAAACATATCTTCTTTTACCATAACTAACATAGAAATCCCCAGCAAGGTTTTTAACTCATACTGCGACCCGTACTTTCTCCGATTAACTTCAACTTTAATATTCTGAGATTTATTGTTATAAGAAATAATATTTAATAAATTAAATTTTTTTATATTAGAATCAACAATTTTACCATATTTATCAATTATTTCTTTAATTTTTTCAAATACTATTTGTTGCTTATCCTCATTTAATAAATCAAAGTCTAAATCAAAAGAATCTCTATTTAAACCATAAAATAAATGCGCAGCTGTACCTCCCTTAAACCCTAAATGAGGAGCAATCGAAGGTTCTAAATAAATATCTTTTAAAATTTGTAATAAAATATTTTTATGTTTAGCGTAATTAATGGTCATATTTAATCTTTTACTTTTTAAAAACTAAAATATTTATAATTCTTTCTTATAATCTTGAAAATAGCTCTTAACTATTTTCTCCATTCGTTTATTATTATAAATTGGTAAAATTTGAAAAACTTTATCCCAATCTAAAGCCCCTAGATTATCAAAATAATAATTTTTACTAACATAAATTCTATCTAAAAAAGCCCTTTCTTTGCTAGCAATGTCAACTCCATTTTCATGTTTAATCCCAATAGTATTAGTTAATACATATCCTTTAAGACGGACATATTTTATTTTTTCCTCTTCCACCTTTATTTCTCTGCTAATATAAGAAGCTACAAAAATACTATCATACTTTTGAAAAGTTATACCAGATCTAGTTAATACGGTTTCAAAGCTTATATAAGAAGGTGTATAAATTTTGATTGCTAATTCATAAGGATTATAATTTTTATCTTTAGCATAAATGCCTCGACGCAATCTAATTAATTTTCCCTGTTTAACATATTTATTTAATCTAATAGCTGTCCTAAGCTCTTTCTCTTCACCCCAAACCAAAGAGGCTTCTCTTACAGAAAATATAGTTTGAGGCATTCTTAATAAAATTTCTAAAAATTCTCCTTTTCTTGGTTTTTTATACATATTATTAACTATAATATACTTTAAAAGCTAATTGCAGTTAAATTATATCATACGTAATGATAAAAGCAAGTTATGATATAAATAATTAAAACGCTTTAATTCTATTATATTTCCCCTTAGCACTACTCCTTCCTATTGACAACTAGACAAAAGATAACTATAATAATTATTATCGTACTTTTTATTACTAACTTTAAAATAGGAGGAATAATGCGTAAGAGTTTTATTTTAGGTAAAGCAGACGTTAAGCTGCTCCCTGGTTATAAACACACTGAAAATATTGATGTGTTTGTTTACCCGGAGACAAGCAGAGTAGAAAAAGGTGGCACTTTTGTAGATGTGGAAGGATGCCATAGTGGCAACATTTTTACAGTCAGACTCTCGCAAATAAACGACATCAGTCGTGAGGAGAGAAAATTGATTGACAATGCCAAAAAGAAAAAGAACGGAAACGGCAAAAAAAGAAAAAAAACTAGCACTTGCCATCGCCGGCAAATGCTCTAACATAACTCCTTGAAAGTGGGCGCTTGTAATTTAAGCGCCCTTTTTTATTATCTCAACCGCATCTTTTAACTCATTTAATCCTAAAACTTTTATTTTTAGTAACTTGTCTTTAATTTGTTTTAATTGACTCTGAGGTACCAGAGCTGTTTTAAAACCTAGCTCTGAAGCAGTTTTTAGCCTAGCTTCAAGTTGATTTACCGCCCTAATTTCTCCTCCTAAACCTAACTCCCCTATAGCTATAATATCTCTACCTATTTTAATATCTAAAAAAGAAGAAATTATAGCTAAAGATACAGCTAGATCTAGAGAAGTGTCACTAACTTTAAAACCTCCAGCAATATTTAAAATTATATCTGAAGAACTTAAATTTATCTTAGTTCTTTTGTTAATAACCGCTGAGAGCACCTGCAATCTATTTAAATCAAAACCTGAAGCCTTTCTTTGTGGATAGCCAAAAACTGTTTTACTAACTAAAGCTTGAACGTCTAAAAGAAAAACTCTACTACCCTCAGCTGTGGCCGTGATAATAGATCCGGGTATATGTAAGTTACTTTCTTCTATAAAAGCTGAGGCTCCATCTTTGACTTCCTTAAAACCTTGTCTAGTCATCTCTAGCAGTCCAATTTCGTTCACGGAGCCAAAACGATTCTTGCTACTTTTCAGTATTACATAATTATTACTTATATCTCTTTCTAAATATAAAACAGTGTCTACCATATGCTCTAAAGTTTTAGGCCCGGCTATTTGACCGTCTTTGGTAATATGACCTATAAGGATAATAGTAATAGACAGACGTTTAGCTATTTCTAAAAATAAAGCGGCTGAAGCTCTAATTTGATTTAAACTACCAGCTTCGCTTTCTGCTAAAGTCGTATAAACCGTTTGTATGGAATCAATAATAACTACTTCTGGTTTAGCTGAAGATAACAGTGAGATAATTTTGTCAGTATTAGTTTCATTAACAAATTTAAGCTTGTCTAAACCACAGTTTAAACGCTCTAATCTTTCCTTTACTTGGCTGGCAGATTCTTCCCCACTAACATAAAAAACTTGTTGATTTTGACTTAAATTAGAGGCTATTTGAGAGACTAGCGTTGACTTACCTACTCCAGGCTCACCTGAAAACAAAAGCAAAGAACCTGGAACTAGTCCACCTCCCAAAACTTTATCTATCTCAGGCCAATGAAGTGAGTATCTTTTTTGCTTACTTGCTTCCAAACTTTTTAGATCTATAATCTCAGCTGGTTTAGCTAAAATAGTTTTTCTTTCCTCTTTATCTCCTTTAAAAACATCTTCCTCTTCTAGAGAGCCCCAAGCTCCACACTCCCCACAACGACCACTCCATTTAGAAAATTGCGCTCCGCACTTAGCGCAGGCAAAAATTGTTTTTGGCTCCTTAGCCATATATTAAAAAATTAAATATGTAAATTTAAATTACTCTAATTTGTTTTTAATTAAAAACTCTATATCTTCACGATTATATTCCCCTAGTATTTCCCTGTCACCTATAAAAGTAAAGGGCACGCCTACAATTTCTAACTTTTGCGCCTCAGCCACATCCTCTAAAATTAGAGTTTTAGTTTCTAAATTACTAAAGCAACTTTTAAAATCTCTTTCTTTTAGATCTAAGCTTTTGGCTATACCTAAAACGAAATCATCAAAAGCTTGGCTACTACTACCATCTTCAGTTTTAAAAATACTAAACTGTTTGTGAAACTGTTTCTGAAAAGGCCAAAACTGTCCTTGTAAAGAAGCGCAACGCCCGGCTACAGCTGCCTTAAAAGACAAAGACTCATAATCTAATTCAGGGTAATCTTTCCAAACTAAATTTATCTGATTATCGTATTTATCAACTACAGCCTTTAAAGTTTCTACCTGTTGGAGGCAATATTTACAATCATAGTCAGAATAATAAACTATATTGAGCTCAGCTTGACTATTGCCATAAATTGGATTATTATCTGAAACTTCTGGCTGTTTAGATTTGTTTAACTCTGACTCTAAAATAGGATAGACAATAAAAGGATCTTTTGATTTATCAATAAATTTATCTTCAACCTTATTATCATCACTAAACTTAGAATTTAATATATCAACTTGAGGCTGAAAAAATTGTAAACTCAAAATTATTAATAAAAAGAATAACAGAAAAAAAGCAAAAAGAGATAAAACTACAAAAATCCTAACTGAACGCTTATTATCTTTTTTAAGAAACTTTATCATAATATTATTGCCAATAGGCCCCACTAACCTTCCACTCTGAGCCTATTTTAGAAAAATTAATAGTAATCTTTTGATCAAAAACATTCTCTTCATTATTTTTTATCTCCTTTCTTCTGGTACTAACTAAAACTTCCGCTTCATCATCCTCAAAACTTACAACCTCACCAACCAAAGCTGTAGTGCTCATGCCATAATACTCTCCTGTATAGGGTTTGGCTCTTTCTGTCTCTACATAGGTTTTAGCCCAGGTCTTCATTTCATCGGTCATGTAAAGCTCTAAATCACTGATGTTGCCAAAATTTCCTTCATTAGAATAAGAGCCGTATCTTTCAGCTATAGCAAAAGCTAATTGTTTTAAGTCCTCAGCTGTCATTTCCCTAACTTCTTCCTCTTCACTGTTGAAACTATAGACTTCAGGCTCGGGTTCATTAGCCGGCAATTCAGTTACTTCTTCAGGTATTTCCATTTTTACGCTACTGGTCTCAGAAGCTTCATTTTCTATTGGTGTTTCTACTTGCGAAACTGGTGCTTCCTTTTCTCCTCCACTTAAAAAAACTGCCAATAGTATTGCTATAACAACTATAACTACAATTAAAATAATAATATTTCTTTTTTTCTTATTCATATATTTAAATTAATTTAAACTTAACTATTATCCTCTAATTGACTCTCCTCGAACTCTCTTTTAGCTTCTTCAATTTCTAGTAGTTGTCTAGGGTCAGAAGTGATAAGCTGGTCTTCACTATATGAAGCTACTATTTTTATAGCCACATGTTTATTACCAGCAAAGAAAATACCTTCCCCTAAACCAGATTCTAAAAGTAAATATTTTTCCCCCTCAGTAAGTAAAAAAGTTTTCTTAACTAGATCAATAGCAGCTGGAGACTGTTTTAAAAGTAATTGTAAAGAAGAATTAGTAACAATAGCTTTGCCATAAGGAGAAGTTAAAAAATCATTTACATCTTGAGTAATAGTAGTTACACCTAAATAGTATTTACGACAACGTTTAACTAAGGCAAAAATGAATTTAGCACTATCTTCATGTTGCATCATCCACCAAGCTTCATCAATAACTAAAATTCTTTTCTTAACTTCAGAGCGCACTATATTCCAAATATAGTTAACAATCGTGTATATTGCTATAGGTCTGAGCTCGTCTTCTAAATCTCTAACTGAAAAAGACACTAACTGATTATCCATTTGCACATTAGTAGGACTGTTTAAAAGGCCGGAAAAAGTACCTTCAGTATATTTTCTCAGTCTTTGAGCTAAATCAGAACCACCTTCCATACCTTCTAAAACTTGTTCAAAGTCACTCATAATCGGAGGCTCTATTTTAGAAAGATCTGAATCTGAAGTAATATCTTTTTTAGCATAAGTTTCAAGTAGGGCCCTATCAACAATGGAATCTTCGTTATAATCTAAATTGCCAATCATTAACCTAACTAAACCTTTTAAGGTTATAACTGCACTTCTAATAATATCTTTAGCTTTAGCTTCTCCGCCAATCGCTCTAGGCAAGTCAAAAGGATTAATTTTATTATCACTAGATAAAGAGATGTTGATATAGGTTCCACCCACAGCATCAGACAAGTGCTTGTATTCATATTCTGGGTCAATAATTATAACTTCAGCCCCCATCATTAAAGATCGCAAAACCTCAAGTTTAACAGCATAACTTTTACCAGCACCTGAGGTAGCAAAAACCACTGAATTAGCGTTTTGCAAGTCAAAGCGATCAAATAAAACTAAGCTATTATTATGCCTATTTATACCATAGAGTATACCTCTATCACTAGTTAATTCACTGGAGATAAAAGGAAAAGAAGAGGCTACCGGAGAAGAATTCATGTTAAAAGCGATATATAGCTCATCATTGCCTAAAGGCAAGGTGGAATTAAAACCTTGTTCAGCTTGATAAAGCACTCTTCTGGAAAAGACTAAACGAGAGCCAAAAATATCTTCTATTTGATCAGATAGTCTCTCTAGCTCTTCTTTATCATCAGTATATAAAGTAACATACAGACCAAATTGAAAAAACTTTTCTGTGCCTTGAGTCAAAGCGTCTCTTAAGTCTTCAATATCTCTTAAAGCAGTTTCTCGAATAGGATCTCTAGCCGCACCTTTTTCAGCATCAGAAATAATCTGTGCTTCCAAATTACCCACTCTCTTTTTTAATTGTTTTAATATCACCGCACTTTTTACCGGATAGAAAAACATAGCTATATCAAAAGTGAAATTTAGATTAATAATCGGAGCAAACCAACCTACGCCAATATAGCGAGGATAAGTTATGACAAAAATAGTCCTCACATATTGTTGACCTAATCTTAAAAAAGTAGGTGAAACCTTTAAGCTGGCTGGTGAAATTAAATCTCTAACTGAGAGCACGCCTTTTCTAAAAACTTTTTCTTCAGTTATAATTTCCTTAGTTTTCTCGGGATCCTTTTCAATAACTTCAAAATTATCCTGATTTTTTTCTTCAGCTGCCTCAGTCTTTTTTAGTTTTCTTTGAAAATTAACCATAAATATTTACTACTATTATTATATCTATAATTCTACTCTTAATTTTTCCATTTTAGCTAAATCTTGATTTTTAGCTGTATCAGGGTTATAGGTTTTATAATAAAGTTCAATTAAACTTTGAGTGTCAAGTTGCACAGCTTGCATGCTCATAGAGCCTAACCCTGACATAACCATATCAATTCTTCTATTTAAAGATTCTTTGTATCTCTGAAACTTTTTTTCCTGTAACCTTAAAGAGGTGGCTGGACGCAGAGCTTCTTTCAAAAGAGAAAAAAAGCCTTTTTGCTTATCACTTAAAGGATTATAGGGAACAATTAAATAAAAACGTTTATTCATAATCTTGCCGATAGAAGTTAGCTCGTCAATATACTCAATATATTCAGCTGTTTGAATTTTTAATAACTTGTTAGTCTGTTCTTTTTCTCTTTGTTTTAAATATTCTAAATAACCATTAATATTTAACTCTCTGGACTGTATTACTACTTGTAAAATAAAGTCTAAACTATTTAAAAATCTTACATAAGAACCAATAATAGCATTTTGTTCATCTTCACTTTTTAAAGCAAAGTTAATACTGGAAACTAAAAGCACAGCCCGAATAGTTCCGTCTTTCATAATAACAGTATCATCTTTTATCTCAGCAATATCTAGATACTGTTGAGTAGAAATTTTTACTTTACTGCTATGAGCAGTCATTTGTTCTTTGTTTTTATCCATAAATTATTTAGGGTTCAATTTGTATATCATCAACATCTTCTAATTGCTTATACTTACCTTGAGTATCAACCACTAAAGACAACTCAGCTAAACGTGATTTTTCATAAGCTTCTTTTCTGGGAATAATTTCTTTAAAAGCAATATTTTCTAATTTTATTTCCTCACTAGCCATGGCCTTATGATTCCAAACTCTAAGTCCTGGCTTTTTAAAGGTTTGAATTAAATTAAGACAAAAATAGTGCATAGGGCGACCATTAACTTTATAAAAACCAAACAGTAGTACCAAAATACCGGTAATTATAGTAATAGTAACAAATAGAGCAAAATCAAACAATTTATAGCTAGCACCAGCCACAATACCTCCAGCGACTATAATTAAAAACTGTCTTATAGTAATAGGCCCTATAATAGTCGGCTCTACGTCTATAAATTGTGGCACAGTAAATTGTTGCATATATCTTTAAAAGGTTATTTCTCGATTAAAATTAATTAGAGCCTTAAACTCTTCTACAGAAAGAAAATCTTTTCCCTGATCTTCTCTATCTTTAATAATCTCTGGCACTGGACGACCCTGATTAATACTTTCAATACTAATATCTCTATATAATTGATTTAAAGGATTTTGACGCCAAGCTTCAATGCCAGCAATCATTTTTTCATAAGAACTCTTTTCTAATAAATTTAACTTTTCTTTAATTTTTAAAATTGAGTCCTCAGGAGTTTTACCTAGTCTTCTAAAATCTACTATATCTATGGAAGCTATTTCATCAACTGGACCCATAACCTTATTAACCATTCTAATATCATCT
Organism: Minisyncoccota bacterium; assembly: GCA_021734405.1. Lineage (GTDB taxonomy): Bacteria > Patescibacteriota > Patescibacteriia > Patescibacteriales > UBA12465 > JAIPJA01. The sequence goes on along the minus strand of JAIPJA010000009.1, from coordinate 13,883 downwards.
AGTCTTGGCTTATTAGGGTTTAACTTAGGCTGAAATTTATTAGTAGCTGTTTGAGGTTCAAAAGATTTTTGTTCATTAACTTGAGTGGGCTGATCTTCTTTAGTTTTAGACTCTGCAGGAGTTTTAATATCAGAACTTTTAACTGTTTCTTTATCTTTTTTACTAAAATCAAAAATGTTTTTTTTATCTGGTTGTTTAATTGTATCACTATCAGCCAAAGTTTTTTTAAATTCTTCTACTTCTGGCTCAGCTGTTTTAGACTCAACCGGTTTAGAGCTTGGCTTAGCCTCTTTAGCTAAATTTTCAACTGGTTTGGCTACTGGTAAATTTTCTGGAGCCAAAGAAGCTTCTTCTGTTTTTTTTGTCTCTGACTCTAATTTAACATTTTCCTTGATAGCCTGACTTGCTTGAGGCTCAATAATACTGGGGTGAGGAGGAGAGATTTTAAGAGTTTCCTTAATTATTTCTTCTTTTGGTGCTTCAATTTTTTCTTCTTGGTTTGGCTGTAAATTATGCTCCTTGCTTACTACCTTTCCTTGAGACTCTAATGACTTTTTTAAACTATAGTTATCGTCAAGATTTTTAAGACGGTCTTCAAGTTGCTTTTTTTCTAAAGAAACAGACACTGGAGGTTTTGAGGCAGAATAGTTTTTATTTTCTTCTGCTTTAAGTTCTTTAATATTTTTAAGTAATTTATCAATACTAGCCTTATCTAAGCCTAAACCACCTTCACTTACGCCTCTAGCTAAAACGCTTCTGGTAGCTATTATATCTCTAACTCCCTTAATATAGGTTTTAACTACTAAAAAAAGGCGGTTACTTAAATAGGAACTACTAAGGGTTATGGCACTTTTTGAAATAGCGTCTTTAGCTTGCTCATCAACAGACAAGCTCTTTTCTGAGCTATTTAAATTTTTATCGATCTCTGACTTGCTAGAAGAGGAGTCAGATTCTTTAGTATCCACTGTTTTAAGCTCTGCTTTTTGAAAGCTAGTTTCATTTTTATCTTTTACTTCCTCGTTTGCTTCAAGCTCCTGACTTTTATCTTTATTATTCTCTGGCATGTCTTTATTAGAAATAGCAGGAGTAACTGGCTGACTCATTTTATCAGCTAAACTTATTTTTTCTAAAACTTTGGGCTTATCTTGATTAAAATCATGTTGATCTTCTGGTGCTTTATTATTTTCAATTAAAGACTTTTTTTCTATTTCTTGCTGACTTTCCTTTTTATCTTCCTTTCTTTCCTCTTTTTTAATTTCATTGCTTTTCTCGTCTATTTTTAAATAATCTTTAACTTTAAAAAATACTTTTTCTAAAAGCTCTGTTTCTAAATTTTTAGCCATATCTGAATTGATTTTAAAATCAGACATTAAATAAAAAGCTAGTTTAGAAGCAGAATATTTTTTAACCATTACTTTCATAACAAAAGCAGCCAGCTCTACTTTATATTTTTTTTCTAAAGCAAAAATAGCTGACATCACCTCAGAAGAAGAAACTTTATCTCGCAGATCTTTAGGTAAATTATTAAATTGCTGTAGGTAGTCAAACATAAGTTAAATAATAGGCAGATTAAATTTAAGCCTATACTCATTGTCTATATTTTAGCACATTTTTAAAGTCTATCAAAGAGCTGATAATTAAAATTTTTCTAATTAGATTAAGTATTGAGGTGGCAGTAAATAAGAGGTAATAAAAAAACAATTCCTGAAATGAAAACAGAAATTGTTTAAACTAAGCTATATATTTTTAAGACAATTTTTTCTTTAGATGAGCAATTTCTTCTTGTAGAGCTTTAAATTCTAAAGTATTTAAATCATAGTTAGAGGCTACTTTTTGTAAGGCTTTAATTTTTTCCTCTATTTCTTGTGGACTTTCAAATTCATCCTCATCCTCACCTACTTGATAGTCCTTATTTAAGTTATTTGCATCTAAAGAGCTCTTCTCGGACATCTTTACTTTTTCTATTTTGTGCATTATATGTTCTATGTCTTCAAGCCCTCTGCGACTTAAAAGATAGGGCTTATTATCCATAGAAAAAATAGCTGTCTCTTCCATACCTAAAGGAGAGTCTGAAGACAGACCTAAAACTTCATAAAAATTCAACAAGGCCACCACTTTACTCCTGTCTTCATCTTTTAATTTTTTTAAATTAGAGCTGTTGTTTAGATATTCAGCTTTTTTAACCTTATCTATTTCATCATCAGGACCAAAGTTAACTACAAAATCTTTCACCCAGTCTGATACCTTTTCTAGAACTTCTGTATTATATTTTCCCCCCATAATAATCTTATCCTTACAACGAGATAAAGTTTTTCTCAGTTCTTTCTTAACCTTGTCTCTTTCTTTTATGTCAGTGATATAGATAAGGTTATTTTTGAGTTTATTCCAAAAATTGTATTCAGGTAAAGTAAAGACTAAGCCAAAATTATTTTCTATTAAGTTGTATATTTCCTGCCAATCTTCAAAATGATTTAAAGCTAAAAACTGACATTTTTGCATTAATCTTTCCAGCTTCCTGTATTTCAAATCATCTTCATTTTTGAGCTTTTTGTTTTTCTCTAAAAAGTCTTTCAGCTTCTTATACAAATCATAAGCTGCCCGACTATTATCTTCAACAGAAATTCGGTCAATAAGTTGATCTAATTGTTCGATATTATATTGCATAATTAAGGATTTATAACTATATTTCTAATTAAATCTTCAATATTATTATCACTTCCCGAACCTAGTTGCCCAGATAACCTTTGTATTTCAGCAACTAATTTTCCCATACCATTATCTTGCAAAATCTTTATATTAGCCGTAGTATTTAAATGAGAAATCATTTCCTGATTGCCATACCTCCCTAAAGCGTTTATAAGCTGATCCTCGTTAGGTCGAAGGGCGACTACTGCAGCGCTATCTAAACGCCAATTATCTGGAGAACTATCTCCTCCTCCTTGATAAGAGCCTAAACTAGAAACACCTAACTTTCTAACTACATCCTCCATACTTCTTCCAGCTAAATTACTATAGACTGCGGCCTGTTTTTCTGTTTTACTAGATTCCCTCCAAACCCCATTTTCCATAGTAGCAACACCATAAGGAGCTAATTGACCATTATTCTTAGCTAAGTCTCCAATTTCAGATACCAAAGACAGAGAATCTTGTTTATTAAAGTTACCTTGACTTTGCAATATATTAGCCAGACCTAACATACCCTCTTGGCCACTACCTAAATTTAAAGCTTTATTTAATTGATTATAATCACCATTTTTTGCTAATTTTTTAGAAGCCACTCTTACCTGAGCTTGATTACCTGAGCGCAAACCATCCCTTATAGCTTGAACTAGCTCTGAAGAATTATCAATATGAGCAATAGTCTCTGAAGCTTTTCTGTCTTGCTCTGCTTGTGCGGACCGCCTTTGTGAGCCCATGTTAATTATACTTCCAGATTGAGCTTGTTGTAGCTCTGTTTCAGCCACTTCTTGCCTTGCTTGTAGGCCACTTAATTCTCGATCTAAATTAGGGTCTGGTCTATTGTTTCTTATCTCCTGTTCAAGAGCTTGTCTTTCGGTTTCAGCATTTTGCTGAACACTGGTTTGCTGTGCTTTTTCTTGTACTAACTGATTATATCTATCTCCATTAATATTACCAGCCACCACTTCTCTGTCTATATCTGTATCAATTTGCGATATTCTAGTTCCAGCCTGTTTTTCAGTAGCCTCTAACTGAGAAACTCTTTGTTGCCTACTTGTATGAGTGGCTCTTTGATCTTCAATTTGGGCAATTCTTTCTTGAGTATTAGCGATTTCTTGTTTAGCTCTATGGGCTTTTTTGGTTCTAACTGCTTGACCAAATCTTAACATTTGAAGACCTGACTTATGTCCAGAACTAGCCAAAGCTAAATTACCCATAAATCCACCTTTTTCAGCTCTCTCAGCAATACTTTTATTAGCAGCCACCCTTGAAGAGGCTAAGCTTGACTCACGACGCGCTTTCTTATTAGCAGCTCTTTGAGAAGAGCTAAGCTCTAAGCCTGTCCATTCAGACCCTTTAGCCACTGCCTTGTCTTTCAGATATTTTGCTGATTTTCCAATCTTTTGCAATCTTCTTTTACCAGCATTGGTTATAGATCTTTGCCCGCTCTGTAAAGCTCCTATGGCCTTACCAGCCATTTGACCACCGCTACCTCCAATTTGTTGAGTTATCATTAGACCGCCAATAAGCATGCCGATGGAAACTATGAAACGAAGAAAAACATCTTTAGTGCCAGCTTCTGATATAGCTGCGGATGTTTCTGCCTTTTCCTTGTAATCAGCTGGAATTTCAGCTCCAGAACCATGTAAAACTTCATAACCACTAGAGGTAAAGGTAGCTGAAACAAAAGCTAACCAGACAAAAAAAGCTAAAACTGGTCCAGCTATAAGTTCTTTACTAAACTTAGACCACCACTGCTGAGAATAACTTTGCCCGCCGGGAAAAGCTGCTAGTAAAAAAGCAAAGGGTGATAAAATAACATATATCCAAAGCATTACTATCCTCATTATTAAAAATACAGTCATAGCTGCTACCACTACTAAAGCTATAATCACATATAAAAGTCCTAATAAATAAGCTCCGGCAATAGACCAAAAATTAACATCACCAGCTTGTTCTTGTAAATTAAAAATTTCTTTAAGCCCCAACATGTGTACCAAACTACCTTCACCAATGCTTTTAAATCCATTTACAAAAGTAAGCATGATTACTTGAGAAAAATCAATAAAAAGAGCACAAATCGTTTTAGAAAAGTTAATAAGTATAGCCATTAATATAAGTTTGGGTAGATGTTTTTTGTAATTATAGGCTTCAATTCTAAGTATAGTGGCAAAAGCAATGAGTAAAAAGATTAAGATAAAAAACATGTTGCCGACATCTCTTACCACTTCCCAACCTCTAGTTACAGCTGGAGCCGTGGTAAAGCCATTGTACTGAGCTAAGTCAATAAAAACTTGGATAATTAAACTAATAATCCAAGCTATACCATTTATAATAACCGCTAAAAGACTAGCAAAAATATTAGCTGCCCAAGAGCCAAAATCAGCTGAAGCTGGGTTAGCTAATAAAAAAACTCCAGCCACAGCAAGGCTTAAAACTGAAACTAGTTGTTTATAATTTTTAAAGTTTGTTTTCATTATTTAAATTATAACTATATATTGTATTAATCCATACCCAAACCCTTTACTATGGCATTAACATAAGTTTCACCGAGATTGGCTAAATAATTTAAAGGATTAGTTACCATATCGGTTAATAATTCATATAAATACAGAATGGTTAATATAATCATTATCATAGCAATATTAGCAAACAATAGTCCTATGGGTTCTAATATTACTAAATATTTATTCAACTTTTTTTCAGCTTTTTGGTCAAAAACCTGTGCTCCTCCAGGTTCTTCCATAGTCCACTCTTCACCTAAACGACAAAACGCCCAAGGCAAAATTATTCTTAAAAAAGCATGAGCATTAATATATATTAGAGTTAAACCAAAAACCCAAACATATTGCCAACTAAATCTTAGGGCGCCAGCCGTAGCCATTTTACCAACATTTAGCTTCTTTTTAATGCTAGCTTTGGCTTGAGCGAATTTTGACTTTTTTCTGCTGGCTTGCTGATCTTTTTTTATATTACCCGAACTTTCTACACCTCCAGTTGCATCATTTTGTTTATCTTTTTTAAGCTCTGCGGCTTTGGCTGACTCAGATTGAGAATTATTTAACAGTCCCTCGTCTACGCCCCCATCAAAAGCTCTAGCAGCGCTAGCACCAGTAGAGTTAGAAGCTAAAGCACCACGAAAACCTGATTGCTGGCGACTTTGCATGGCTGAGTTAGACTGAGAACGAATTTCTGCTAATCTTGCCTCTCTTCTTTTCTGCGCCTGTTCTTTGCTGTTACTGCCACTCCTTTTAGATGGAGGTAAAGTTATAGTCCCAAAACCCATAAAGTTAAAAAAAATCTTTCTTTTTCAATTAATTATATTTTACTATATTTTCAGTTTTTAGGCAAAATAATTTTATAGATTTTTTTAACACGAATAATAACCTTATTTAGCTTGAACAGAAGTTTCCAAGGTTTTTATTCCAGTAGAACAATATAGCTCAGCCAGCCTCTGTTACGACATTGCAACAGATACGATAGTGATAAAAATATGGTCTACCTAAATAATACTATATTCATTCAATTTCCTATTTTTAAAATAGAAGAACTTATTTATTCCTAATTTTTTCAATATTTTAAAAGTCTCGCTAAAATTCTTTGCTATATTTTCTGAAGAGTGCGCATCACTACCAATTATCAAAGGAATATTCTTCTCTTTACATAAAAACAACATTTCAAGCCCAGGATTAAGTCTTGCCTCTTCAATCTCGCCTGTTTTTGAGTTTCGAAGATAGTCAGTATTCAAATCAACTGCGACTTTATGTTTTGCTAATAAACCTACTATTTCCTCAATATGACTACTATAGTTTACAAATTTTTTATCAATAAAGTACTTTATCAGCTCTGGATGCCCAACTACGTCAAAAAGATCTGACTTAATTGAATCTTTTATTAAAGAAAAGTATTCAGAAATAAGCCAATCCTCCCCTCTTTCTTTGTAATCAGAAAAGTATTTTAGCGGATCACCAATAAAATGTGCTGAGCCCATAATAAAATCGAATTCAAATTTTCTATCTGGATTTTTTTCTTTATAGTCATTTATAAATGGTTTTACATCCAATGCTTCTTTTATATCTTCTTTTTTAGCCTCTAAATAGTCAACCTCAACCCCCAAAGTTATCTTTATTTTCCCCTTATAATCTTCTTTTGCTTTTTCTACCGTTTTATAATACATTTTAAAATTTTCAAAAACAGTTCCTTCTACTTCCCTTCCTCCAACCGTAGGCAATCCCATTTCACTAAAGAAATCATAGTGAAAATGTTCGGCAAAACCTATACCGTCCACTCCTTTTTTAATTGCATTCTCCACCATCCTGTAAACTTCTGAATCGCCATGTGAATAATGAGTATGTATATGTGAATCTATTATCATAACTATTATTTATTTTTAATTAATTTTTCCGCATATTCTACAAAATCAGGAACATGTAGTAATTATTTTGTTTATAAAAATTTTTTATAGAAGTATTTTAAAATCTATTCCACTTAATTTGAAAGTATCTAGACTTTTCATTTTAGTTAGTTTTGATAAGGATATTTCAGGATTATTATCCCTAAGCTTTTGTATTATATAAGACCCAATCCTATAGCCCAGCCATTTCATCTCGCCTTTGCCAAAAAACCATTTTTGATGGTCATATTTATCTTTGGTATTTATGTTGGCTTTAATATATTTTACAAATTGATTAACTTCATTTTTATTATATTCTCCCCATGGAGCCTTGAAGCCTTTCCAATTCTCCTGGGCAAATATAATTGCTAACCCCTCTGAAATTACTGTATCTATGAAATTGGCGCCATAACCAGGACCTTGCCAGCGTGCGATATGGTTCATTTCATGATAAACGGATAATGGAATAATATTATTAATGATGTTGTCCAATTTACTTTTGTTTAATGTTTGGTCAATAGAAATTCTTATCTAGTCCGCATTAGGAACAAAGCCACCAATACCTACACCTGGGATTGTTAACTCTGGTTTTGGATAGATTACTATGTTTAATAGTTTAATATCTAAAATTTTTGCAGCCTTCTCCGCATGTTTCTTAACTACTAATCTAATCTTTTTTTTATTGTCCTGAGATAGATTAGGAATAGTATCAAAAAATATAATATTAATTTTCATATAACTATTGTTTATTATAGATTTATTATAACATAATAAAAAAGGCCTTTTATCTTTAGCAAAGCCTTCTAATAATTTTTTATTTTTTTCTTTTAAGTTCATTTTTATCCTTTCTTTGTTAGATAATTATATATTACTACTAAATTAATCAAACTCATGGCATTGTTTTCAATGTTTTAGCTAAATTTGCTTTTTCTATATTATCGCTCATAACAATTTAACTTAAAGACAATGAACGACTAGTAGCTTAGTGATTTAACAATATCAAGAAATGGAGATTAGAATTTATTTTTTAGTAACCATATAAATCATCATTTACAAACATATTAACATTCTAATTCTTATTCACAAAAACTAATCCGGATCTTAAAAAGAAATAATTTATAGCTTTTTCTCTAGCAATCAATGTAATTTCTGGCTCTAGCTCAAATCCGACCCTCTTAAGTTTCTTTAACCAGTAAGCTACAGACTGCTCATTGACATGATGATAACCTCCCTGCCCGGGGGTGGCATGAGTAATCATTAAATGCTTGCATCTCTTAAATGTTTCAATAAAATTTAACATAAATTTTTCGTCAACATGCTCAACAAATTCACAACACCAAATTAAATCAAATTTCTTTTCAGGAATATACGGACCATCACAAAAATCATGCTGAATAATTTTATCAGAAATAACACTATTTTTTATTGCCTGACTACTTCCCTCAACTCCTAATACTTCACAGCCAAGATCTAAAAAATATTTTAAAGAATGGCCCTCACCACAACCAACATCTAGAACGGACCTGATTTTAAATTCTTTTACAAACCAAGTCCATAGCTGAGGAAACCATGTCCAAATATCACCACCAGGAACATATCCTCCTAGGTGTTTTTTTTCTGTCATATTATATACTATTTAATTTTTTTTATTATCTACTATAAAAAATAACTCTCTTAATAATCTACTCATATTATATCTATAGTTAGAAATATCATATATGGCTTTTCTATCTAAAGACATGCTATGTTTTATTGCTTTTACTAAGCCATTCACTATAGCTCCTTCACTAGCTTTATCAATAACATGAAGCCGACCAAGGCTCTCATCATTTACAGCTTCACATACAGCATCATTGCCTCTCCAAGATATTCCAGCAATTGGAATTCCAGAGCACATCATCTCTCCTAGTGTAGCAGCTCCTGCCTCTAAAAAATCTGGCCCACATGTATATACGCCACAAATTGCATTGGATATTAATTTCATCTTTTCCTCACCAGTAACAACTCCCGGGGTTTTAACTAAACTGGATTTAAATAGATAATCATATTTTTTCGCATATTCTGTCTGCATGACTGGTTTGCCTAATATATAAATCGGAATATTTAATCTTTGGGCAGCTAAAATTGCATAATGTGGTGATTTATCAAAATCAATCCTTCCTAACCATAATAAATATTTTTTTGGATTTAAAGTAAATCTTGGTGTTTCACCAACCCCAGTATGAAATAATAATAATTTGTTAGGCTTTTGTTTAATATATCTTAGATACATTTCGTCGGAATAACAAAATAAAAAACTTTTTTTATTATCAAAGCTTATCTTACTAAAATCATAAACATGAGTAACATATGAAATTATTTTATTAGCTACAGAGAAAAAGCTTTTCTATAACTGTTTTTATCAAAATACTCACTTCCAGCAAATAGATAATCAACCCTCCCAAATTCTTGTAAAAATAATTTGTAATTTGTGATATCTAATCTTTCTTTAAAATGTTTCACGCCCGGCAAATATTCAGGTAGCCACAAAGGCCCTGTAATTATAACCTCAAAATCATCAAACTCTGAGACAGTTTTTGCAATTTGCCAAAATCTTTTTTCAGTACTCCCAAGGTCAAAATTGGGAAAAGTATAATTAAGCGGATTAGGGTAGTCACAAATTACAAATTTCTTTTTTTTCTTCATCATAATAATATTTTATATTAACCCTAAGAATTTTAATCTCCCCTTTTAAATTAAAATAATAAGCCGGCTCATAACCAATCACTAAAATCTCTGAATTAACCAAATGCAGTCCAGTCTTTTCTGGCAAGGCAATTACTTTATTATTATCTGTTTGGATGTAATTAATTATTTTATTATCTATCTCATTATTATAATGGCAAATAATAGAGTGTCCAAAAAATAAATCTAATCCCCGGCTCTCTGTATAATTTTTATCATTTTCCTCTATAACAGTATTAATAGATCTACCCATTATTATTGCTCCAGCACTACCACCATAGACTACTCCACCATTGGTTATAAATTTCTTCAAAAGTTGAGCGAAACCAGTTTTTAATAAATAGTTTAATAATTTAAAAGTATTTCCGCCACCTATATAAATTGCTCCAAAATCTTTAATATCATCCCAGGTTTTAGAATACAAATCTGTCCACATTGTAACATCAATAAAACCTTCAGAAATATTTGATAAAGTTTCTATAATCCAATCATAACAAGATTCAAATCCTATTTTATCTACTTCCATGGCGATTGGTATATACAAAACTCCTTTCTTTTTATCAATTTTATTTAAAAAATGCTTATCTAGCAATAAGCTATCCTGAGCTCCACCTCCTCCAGATATATATAAATTAATGTTTTTCATAAATCTCTGTTAATATTTTATTAAGATGCTCTTCCTTAACACTAGTTCCCTTTAATGACTCTAGCAGTTGTACGGTTGACATATTAATATCAATACCGACATCGGAGTATGACTCTGATAATACGTCTAGCAAAAGTCTATTAAAATTTCTTTCATTTTCTTTTTCAATTAATTGTAAGCTATCTTCTTGTCCATTATCTAAACTTGTCCATTTTGTCCAAAAATTATAATAATGGTTGATTATTTTTTTTGTACTATCAATTCGCCCAGGAAACTCTTGTTGTAGTCTTTTTGAGAACTGCCTAAATCTGTATCCATGACTTTTATTTGATGGCCTTACCCCAGATCCAGACAAAAGCGCAAGTGTTTTACAATAATCAAGTGTCTTCAAACTAGCACCGTTATCCTCATTATAGTCAAAATAATTTTTATGACTCAGTGACCACCTAAGTCTTTCTAGTCCAAAACCTATATCACTAAAGCTTGTACTTTCTCTGGTTGACTGTGGTATATCGTAAGCATAAATAGCATCACCTATCTCTAACCCTTTATAAAAAAACATGAAAATATTATTTTTAAATACTTTTCCTCCCCAGTTTGGCTCGCCCTTTTTTATAAAAATATCTAAATTATTTCTATTAATTCCTAAACTATCAAGAATATTTAGCCAATCCTTTATTGATGAAAAATGATCCTCTGTTGTCGGGTTCATCTTCTCTGTTGATATATTGATAAAAGATGTTGACACGCCATCTTTTATTGAATCAATGAATTGAGTCCTAATAACAGGCTGAGCGACATACATTTTATCTTTAGTGATTTCTTTTTCATCAAAAATATAATCGTCCAAAATTTGAACACCGGCTGAGGTAAAAAGGGTTGTACTGTTTTTTTTAATGATTGATTGTGGCTTAATAATATTATATTTTTTTTCTTTAAAAAAATTTTTAAAGTAATTTGGATTCTCCAATTTAACAAAACCCTCCTCATAATCATTTCTTTTATCAAATAATAATTTAAATTTCTCATCCATTATTCTTTCTGTATCATTATCGTAGTTCTCAGCACTAAGCCCCTCTTTTTTTATAAATTCTAGCAATGAATCATTGTAGTTATCAAGATTTTTATGTTGTTTTTTAAAGTTATTTTCTAAACTAAATTTCATACTAATATATAATAAACTTTTTTTCTAGAATATCTTTTGTTAATTTTGGAATTTTTAACAACTCACTTTTAACAAAAACCTCCAACTCTTTTGTTTTATCGAAATTATTAGGAGTTATAATTAAAGTGTACCAAGGGTCAACAAGATTTCTGCCACTCTGACTAACTAAATAAGTTTCGTTATGAATTTTATATTTTTTATATATTTTTTTAGATATCTCTTTAGCTGCTACAGAATAAATTTTGCCTATATGATAAACTGGATTTTTACCACAAACTCCCTCCATGCTATATGGTTTTTGAGATGCTATTGCGCCACCAACCCTATTTCCTCTACCTACTAGCCCCTCATCTCCGCTCTCAATTGAAGAGCCAGTAGCTGTTAAATAAAGCTCACACCTATCATAATTGTCTCTTGTATTAATATATAAATTTATATGATCAAATCCATACTTTTTCGTAATTTTTAAAACATCATTTCTGGCTTTATCTATATTTATTTTATATTGATTTATATCTTTAACAAATTTAGAAACCTGTGGTATACACATTGTAATAGAAACATCGTCTAAAATCTTAACTCCCATAATCTTAATATCAGACCCAATCCATTTATTTTTTTGTTGGTATTCTTGAGAGTTTAATATACTCTCTATTTTTAATATAAGATTTTCTAATTTGGAACTTGGACTATAGCCCACCCCAAGAGATGTGTCATTTGAGAATAAACGAGCTAATTCCTGTAAGTCAAATAGTCCTCTTGGTTCAAACCAGTATTTTCTAGAAGCTTTATCTACTTTATCATTTTCGGTTTTGCCAGGGCTACTTTGATTACTTATATTAAAATGAAAAAGCAAGTCTTTATTAACATTAATAATTGGTAATCGCATTAAGAAAAACTCTTTAGTCCATTTTTTTATCAATCTCTCGTAAGGTATTACATGTCTACCAAATTTTGTAGACACTCTTCCATTAATTAAAACTCTAATTGGACTAGTTAGTGAGCCTTTGCCAAAAGAAACTGAGGAGGATCCCCCTAATAAGCCAACTTTATCAAAGTTGTGATGCAATATAGCACCAAATTTATCTAAAGTATACTTTGAATACTCGACCGACAACGTTTCTGCAAGAGCATCAGCTAATGTGTCTGGATGCCCTAAGCCCTTTCTTTCAATAAACTCGTACTTTAAATTAGAAAAATCTTTTTTAATTAAAATGATATTTTTTTTCATATAGAGATAAAAGATAAATTAATTTACAAACATAGACATTACATCCTTATAGGCATCACCATCATTAATATTTTTTTTGGGATGCTTAAAGTAGAAACTACTAAAATCTTGATATCCTTTTAGCTTTTTATCTAGGCAAATTTTAAGTAATCTTACAACATCAACCATAACCCCAGCACTATTTGGACTATCCTCAACTGATAATTTTAATTCTAATTTAAACGGAACTCCTCCAAATTGCCTTCCATTAATCTCAATAAAACAAATCTTATTATCATTTAAAAACTCTATGTAATCACTTGGCCCTATCTTTGTATTAAATTTTTGATTTGAGGCATTTTTAATAACTGCTTCAGTTTTACTGACTCTTTTAGAGACGAGTCTGTCTTCGTCTAACATATTTAAGAAGTCTAAATTACCGCCCATATTTAATTGAAAAGTGTTATCTATCTTAAGACCTCTTTTATTTATAATGTCAATTAACACTCTATGAATAATGGTAGCACCTACCTGAGATTTTATATCATCGCCAGCGCATGGGATACCAGCTTTAAAAAATAAATTTGAAAATTTATCTGATGAACATATAAACTCCGGCATAGCGTTAGCATAAGCAGTTTTAGCCTTAATTGCGCACTTTGCGTAAAAAATACTTGCAGATTTTGATCCTACGGGCAAATATGATAATAGCACATCGACCTTTTTAGCCTTAAGCTCTGTAACGATAGATTTTTCCCACTCCGCAATGCTTTTCTTCAGATTATGCCCTTTCACCTTCTCTTTAGTCCTAGTAGTTAAGCCATCAAGTATTGGCCCAGGACGTACAATGGTTGAGTTTTTGTATTTATTAAAAAAAATTTTTGCATTGTTTGGTTCTACAAATATAGCATCGGACAATTTTTTATTAATGATTAGTCCTGGATATACTGAACCAGTGGGTATATGGGAAATTAACTGATGATATTTTAATATTAAAGTTAGTATGCTACTATAATTTTAAAATATTATCATTCAATTTTATGTCAAATACAAGTTCAGTAGCTTC
>JAIPJA010000008.1 GCA_021734405.1 Minisyncoccota bacterium | reverse complement strand
TTCAATTCTATCTCTTTCAAACTGATCTATATGTTTATATTTTCGACCTTTACTCTTTACTTTGTGTTTGTTTTCTTCTTTTTTCATATGCTTTTATTCTAGCGAATAAAAGTTGCAATTCAAAACGGAAATTGCGGAACTCTTTTAATTATTTAATATTTATTTTAACTATGCAACAGTGTACAATTGAATAATTTATATCAAAAAAGGAGGAGATAATAAAAGGAGGAGAAATAAGGAGGAATTTTAGAAATTAACAAGGAGGAACAACATAAAGATATGAATAAGAAAGTTTTTTATAGCAGTATCCTTATAGCAATTGTTGTTATTGGGGCAATTGCTGGGACCTATGCTTACTTTACCGCCACCAGAACAACTAACGCTAACCGATTCATCTCAGGAACTTTGGATTTAGATGTTGCTGCTAACGGCAACAAACTAGAACCTTTTATTATTGAAAATATGGGGGCCACTGGTAATATTGGTGGAACTAAAACCTGGACTATTAAAAACACCGGATCATTACCTGGAAGATTGTTTGTAAGACTACAAAATGTTATTAATGAAGAAAATGGTTGCAATGACCAAGAAAAAGTAGCTGACCCAAATTGTGAAGCTCCTGATAAAGAAGGAAATTTAGGAGACGCAATAACTTTAAAGGTTAGTTTGGATGGCACTGACATGGTTGAATCAACCTTGGCCACTGTTGATCAAACTAAAATTGGTCAAGATTGGTATAATTTAGAATCAATTGTACTTCAACCAAATGAAGAAAGAGAAGTGACTGTGTATTGGAATGCAGATCAAAGCTCTTATGGAAATGAAGTTCAAAGTGATAGTGTTCAGTTCGATGTTAATTTTAGGTTAATACAGCTTATTGAAGGAGAATATCCAAGTAATATATAATATGTAAGTAGCAGGAGAGCTATAAAACTCTCCTGCTTTTTGTTGTTATGAATATTTTAAGATTTATTTTATCACTTTTAAAGTGGGCTGTTTTAGCCGTTTTAACACTTTTAGCTATATATGTTATTAATTCTAATTTTAATATAATTAAAGGTTATAAAACATTTTTAGTTCAGTCAGGATCTATGGAGCCGGCTATTATGACTGGAGATGTGATTTTAATAAAACAGCAAAAAGACTATTTAATAAATGATGTTGTTACTTTTTCCAATAACTCAGGAAGAGTTGTGACTCACAGAATCCAAGAAATAGATAAAAGTGGAGAAAAAAAATATTTTACTAAAGGAGATGCTAATAAAACCGGAGACGAAGATCATATTGTAAAAGAGCAAATTATGGGCAAGGCTATTTTAGTTGTTCCTCGTTTAGGTTATCTTTTGTCTTTTGCTAAGACTTTAAATGGTTTAATTATTTTGCTCATTATCCCAGCTTTTATATATGTATTAGATGAGCTTGTAAAAATAAAAAATGCTAAGAAAAGTAGTTAAAAAAATATGCTTGATTTCTATTTTTTTGTATATCTTTTTAATTAACAGTCAGTATACCGACGCTGATATTTTTGCTGAGAGGATAGTTAAAGAGAATTTTTTTTCCGCAGTTTCTTTAGATTTTAAGACTAAGGCTTCTTTTAATAACTATGATATCAATAATCTTTTTTATATTACTGGAGCCTTGCCTTACGGATTTGACGTAGAGGCTCTTAAGATTGAAAGTTCGACAGAAAGAGAGTTTAAATATAATATAAGAACTATAAAGAGGGGTGGTGATGATTATTTGTGCAGTAGCTTATATTTAGAAGTTTTAAATAGAGAATTGAGAAATCAATATAGAGGACCGTTGATAGAATTCTCTATTAGCTCAGACATGATTTATGGTTCTCCAGAAAGTTTCATATTTTTAGTTGGTCTTAATGAGGGTGGAGTAGAATTACAAAACAAATCTTGCAATTTTGATTTTTATGTCAGAAGTTATAGAGACAACCCTTCTGAATCAGGCGGTATTTTTGCTGAAAGAAAATTAAACAATATAATATCTACCACAGAGTGGTAAAAATATGTTAAAAAAAATTTATAAAATATTTATTTATAGCTACTTAGCCCTTTTGTTTATTGTTATTTTTGCTTCTATTAATTTTTTTGGCAAAGTGCGTTGTTTTACAAATGTTTCTAGTTCCATGACACCGGAAATAGAAAAAGGTAGTATAATTATGGTTCAAAAACAGGCAGGTTATAAGATAGGTGATATTATTTCTTATTATGGAGAAAAAGTTGATAATATAGATGTTATAACACATAGAATAATAGACATCGGTGGTAATGTTTATACTACTAAAGGAGATGCTAATCAATTAGCAGATAGAGAGCTGGTTTTGCCTAGATTAGTAATTGGCAAGGTTGTTTTAATTATTCCTTGGCTTGGCTATTTAATAATGTTAGCTAAAACTTATATAGGTAATTTTTTAATGATTATTTTGCCAGCCTTTATAATTGTGATAGTTGAGGTGGTAAAGATTTTAAGAGAAATTTACAAGAAGGATAAACCCACTCAAATAAATTTTTTATAAAAAACTACTCTTCAACACAAATTTTTCTTTTTAAAGCTTGTTTGATAGTTTTATAACTAAGAAATAATACTAAGATAATTAAAAATAACAAAAAGAAAAAGTGTAAATATTTATATAAAGTTATTTTATTAACTTGATACATTATAAAGCTAGCAATACTAATAGAAGCTATAGGGAATGAATAGGCCCACCAAGAAAGATAATATTTTATATTTTTAAATATTTTAGCTTGAAAAAAAATTAATATACTAATAAATAAAGCAAAAAAATAGAGTATTTTAGCAAAGTCATTTATTTCGTTAACAATTTTATAGTAAGAAATAAATCCAATAGCTGGAGGAGCTATTAAGATAAAAAGGGTAGGAAGCAACTTTTCTGGTAGGGGATCATGAAAAAATATTCTATTAAAAAAGATTACCATAAGTATAAGCCAAAGGATTAAGCCAACACTAAAAAAGAACCAAGATATTTCAGGTGAAAAATGATAAATTCCTGCTATTGGTATTAAAATATTTCCTACAGCAGGAATAAACCAGGAAGGGTTCATGTGTTGAATTTTAAAGGTTTGTTTTTGAATCCAGGCACTGATTATACTTAGCGTAAAAAATAAATGTAAAATAGTGCCTGTTAGCCAAAAATATTTTGATATTTCTAAATTTATATCTAAAAAAGATATAGAAAAAAGTATTAAACTAATAGAAAAGCTAGGGAAAAAGTTAATTTTTATAGGATTGTTAAATTCCTTTTTAACCTCATTTTTAAATTTAACAAACTTATTTAAATAAATAAGGCTTAAAATAGTAAATATTAATAAATCAATATAAAGAAAATTTATTATAATTAATTTATTAATATTAATTAAAACAGAGGCTTTTTGTAAAGATATAACAAGACCAGTTAATCCCATGGAAACAGCAAAAAACGATATGGGAAAATTTTTAATTCTATAGTTTTTTTGAGTCATAGTTTTTAATAATTTTAATAGCCTTTCCTTCTATTAAAGCCTCAGCTATTTTTTTATTAGCTTTTTCAAGAATTCTTTGTATGGTGGCTGGAGAGGTGTGCATTTTTTTGGCGCACATTGATTGGTTGTACTCTTTAAGATTCTTTAGTCTTACAGCTTCTAATTCTTCAGAGCTAAGCTCAATGATTTCTAAGCTTGAAACGTTAACCCCTCGAGGCTTAAAATAAGTTATTTTTGGGTCAAACTCTATTTGTCTTTTTAGGCAAGGTCTTCCCACCCTATTTTTTTGTCTAGGTCTCATTTATTTCTTTTTATTTTTATTAGTTTTTTTTGGCTTGGGTTGGCACTTACCTAAACCTCTACCTGTTTTAGGCCCTTTTCCTTGAGGACCGGTTCCGTTTAATTGTGGCATATTTATCACCTCACTTTCTAGAAATTATTTTATATATATTATGATTATATACCCATAATTATTTATAGTCAAGGCTTCCTTGTTTTTACTGTAAAAATTTGTTAAAATGAAAAATGTTAATTATTAATTAAAAAATATATGAAAGGATTTAATATTAATATTGAAAAAGAAACTTTGGAAAATAACAATTTTCGTAAAGTTTTGTATACTGCTAAACATAGTCAATTAGTTTTAATGAGTTTAAAGCCAGGAGAAGATATAGGCATGGAAGTCCATCCTGAAAATGATCAATTTTTTCGTTTTGAAAAGGGTCAAGGTAAAGGGATTATTGATGGTAATGAATATGATTTAGAAGATGGCTCTACTGTGATAGTGCCAGCTGGCTCAGCTCATAACATTATAAACACTTCAGAAACAGAAGATTTAAAGATGTATACTATTTATTCTCCCGCTCACCACAAAGACGGCATCGTTAGAGCCACTAAAGAAGAAGCTGAAGCTAATGAGGAAGATTTTGACGGACAAACTACAGAATAAAAAAAATAAATAAAAGGGGCTTTTTAAATTAGCTCCTTTTTGTTTTTAGAAATATGAAAAAGAAAACTAAGAAAGTTGCAATTTTAGATTTACATAGCTTAACCAGGGCAGAGGCAGAAAAGAAATTGGAAAATTTTTTTCTTAATTTAGATAGTTTAAAAATGGAAGAGTTGAAAATAATAACTGGTTGGGGAAAAGCTAGCGAGCCGGTTTTATTTTCTTTAGTAAAAAATTGGCTTTTTGAAAAAGGTTACCAGTTTTATAGCGAGCCCGGAGCTTTTATGATAGAATTAAAACAAGGTCCAAGAAAATTTTTAAGCCTTTAATATATGATTAAAAAAATGCTGGAAAATAGCTATAAATTTTGGTATCAGATTGTAAATTTCTGGACTTTGTTTTTTATGGCTATAATTGTGGTAGATTTATTTAGTAGTAATAAACAGAGTTCTTTGGTGTCTGCTTTAGCCATTATTTATATTGGAGTTTTAGCTATTTATGTGGGCAATAAAGAGTTTGAACGTTGGTATCACTTGCATCAAGGGCGACACCCAGGAGAAATGTATGTAATTTTATGGACAGTTTTAATAGCCTCTCTTTTAGCTTGTGATTTAATAATGCAAACAAATTATTCTCTTCCTGGAGCAGTTATTTCAGCGTATTTAACAGTTTTAACTTTGTTAGTAATAACTAATAAATCAAAGAATTTATATAGAAAAAGTTTACCAAACAGAAGAAAGACTAAAAAAACAGGTTAAGTAAAAAAGTTTAACCTGTTTTTATAATACTTAAGAAAGTTTTTCGTAGGTCATGGTTTTTAGATTTTTGTACCAATCATTAAAATCACTATTTTTCATAGTAGCAAATATTTTTTTAGCAGATTCTGTTTCCAGGGCTTTTTCAATATTATCAAGCCAGTTTTGAGCTCCTTTGTAACCGATGTCTAATTTTTCTTTAGCCTCAAAAGCCAATTCTAACCAATCAGCGTCTTTAGCCACCACTCCTTCGGGGGTATTCCTTTGGTCATATTCCTCTATATACATCTGCCATTTAATTGCTAATTCTTTTGGAAGTAGCGACAGTTGATCGGTAAAGGCCTGTTTTTCTGCCTCTTTGGCGTTAATATAAGTGGCTTGAACCTTGTCTTGATCGCCAACTCTAGCTTCACCGTTGTCATGTATTAAAGTAATTAAAGCGCTTTTTTCAGGATTACAATCTTCTAGTACTGCCATAAATAGGCTATTTGAGAAGCTCTAAAAGCGTGTTCAGCAATACAATCAATATCCCTTAAGCCAACTCTTAAAAGCCCAATATGTTTTTGACGTTTTAAGTGGTTAAGTTCAAAAATAAAGTTGACTAAGTTTTTCTCATTCATATAATTAAATTAAGTTTATAAACAATTTATTATGCCCAAATATAAAGCTAGTTTACATATTCATGCAACTGAGGACAGTCAAGAAGATTTTAGAATAAAGTATAGTGTTTATGAGCTTATAGATAAAGCTTATAAATACGGTTTTAAGGTGTTAGCTTTAACTTTTCATAACCAATTTTATACTAATAAAAAATATTTTGACTATGCTCAAAAGAGAGGCATATTATTAATCTCGGGAATAGAGAAAGCTCTATATAATAACCACAAAAAAACTTCCACTAGTCATGTTATTATTTTAAATTGTAACCAGCAAGCAGAAAAACTAGAAACTTTTACAGATTTAAGAGAATATAAACACAATTATCCGCAAATTTTTACCATGATAGCCCATCCGTTCTTACCACTTTTTAGTTTGCCAGAGAAAGTTTTATTAAAAAACTTAGATATCTTTGATGCCTTAGAACACACTTGGCTTTATAACAACTTAATGCCTTATAACAAAAAAACCTTAGAGATAGGAAAAAAATATAATAAACCAGTTATAGCTACAGGAGATTTGCACTCTTTAAAACATTTAGACGATGATTATACTGTCATTAGTTCCTCAGAGTTAACAGTTGAAAGTGTTATAAACAGCTTAAAACAAGGAAAATTTAAAAATGTTAGTAAAGGGAAAAGTCTTCTTAATTTACTGCACAGTTTTTTTGTTACACATTTTTAATTAACTCTAAAACCTCTTTAGTTTTTGTTTCCATTATTTCTTGGGAAACGGCTTCTAAATTAAGTCTAATTTTCTCTTCAGTGTTAGAAGCTCTAACATTAAACCAAAAATCTTGATATTTAACACTAACCCCATCTAACAAATTAATTTCTCCATCTTGATATGTTTCAGTAATTTTATCTAAAACAGCTTGTTTGCTTTCCACTTCTAGATTAATTTCTCCTGACAAGTAGTATTTTTTATAGGGCTTAAAGTAATCGGAGGCTGATAGTCCTGAGTTAGATAGTTCTTCTAGAAGTTTAAGAATTACTATCATAGGCACTTCATAACAACCAATGTCCATATTTAAAAAGAAATGCCCGGAGGATTCTCCAGCAAAATACACATCTTCTTTTATCGCTTGGGCTTTAATTAAAGAATGCCCAACTCGACTTAAAACTGGAATACCCCCATTTTCTAAAATTAAATCTTGCGTAATTTTTCCTGGTCTTACATCATAAGCAATTTTAGCGCCTGGTTTTTCTCTTAAAAATATTTTAGCCAAAACCCCTCGTATTATAGCCTGATTTATGCTTTCGCCTTTTTCATCTACAAAAAAGACTCTATCACCGTCACCGTCAGTGGCAATACCTAAATCAGCTGACTCAGAAATAACCTTTTCTTTTAATTGTTGAAGGTTTTCTTCTTTTAAGGGGTCGGCTTCATGATTAGGAAAAGTGCCATCTAATTTAAAGTTTAAAGAAATTAAATTAGCAGGAATTTGTTCAAATAGTTTTTGACAGTAAAGAGCGCCCATAGCATTAGCGGCATCTATTACTACTTTCAAAGGTTTAATATTTTCTATTTTAGAGAAACTTAAAGAGTGCTTTACTTCTAGGTCTAAAATTTCATTATTTTTAGTTAATAAACCTTTGTCAGAACTGGTTTCTAGTTGATGATTTAAGATTAAATCTTTGATTTTTTCCATGCCAGTGCCTTCTCCTACAGGCAAAGCCTTGTTTCTTACTATTTTAAAGCCATTCCAAATAGCGGGGTTATGAGAAGCAGAAACGATAATACCACCATCATATTCTAATTTAGCTACAGCAAAATAAAAAGTAGGAGTAGAGCTTAAGCCGATATCTAAAACGTCTAGTCCAGCCTCTAATAATCCCCTTATTAATTCTTTCTGTAAAGACAAAGAGCTCAGTCTCATGTCTCTAGCAACCACCACCTTTATTTTTCTACCACTCTCTAGTTCTTGTTTGCGCATTTTTGCATAAGCTAAACCTAAAGTGTAGGCAAAATCTTCTTTGAAATCTTGTCCAAAAATACCTCTTATATCATAAGCTTTAAATATTTTTTCATTTAATTGCATAAAGTTATTTATTAAATATTTTAAAGCGATAGTTCCAGAAGACTCCTAAAACTAATAATATAGTTAAGAAGCTTAATATTCCTCCTATTACAGGAATAGCAAATATAAGCCAAGTTATAGGAACACCCACTAATAGAGATTTAATTAAGTTGTTTTCTTTAATTTTAAATAGACGTTTTCTAATTAAAGAGCCAAAATAAATAGCAAAAATAACTTGAGATAAATAAAGTAAAATTAACCAGATCACTAAGGTTATAATCGCTAAAGGTAGACCGATAATAGTTATAGCTAAAAATATAACAGCTATGGGCACGATAATTAAAATTATTAAACCAAAGAGAAGATTCTTACCCCAAGTCTTTTCCACATTGTCTATAGTGTTTTGTAGGAAATTTTTAAACAAGGTAGTTAAAACTAAACCTACAATTAAAGCTGAAAAGATTGCTACTATCAAACTCCACAAGGTGTCCTTATGACTTTTTTCTTGTTTGACTTCTTTAAAGTTTAAATTTCCATTAATTTTCTTTTCATCAATATTAATAGTATTAGCGGAGGAATAATTAAAATCACCTTTAATTTCAGCGCCTTGTAATAGTTCTATATCTTTATAATTTTCTTCACCAGAATTGTGAAGTCTTAGATTAACATTTTTATTAACTATACCACCAATAATCAAGCGATCAGTAAAGCCGTTTAGTTCCCCGTTTATTTTGCCTCTCAACTCAGTTAAGGTGGTGCCAACTAGGGCGTCCCAACCAATATCAGCCTGAGTACCTATAAGTAAATTTTCTCCTAAAATATTAAGGTTTTTTCCTACTTTATTATTAATATTAATAGCACTGGCAATGGAGCGGATATTGCCCTCCACTTCTCCTTCTACGTTTAAATTTTGAGAAACAGATAAAATATCTCCAGCAATTTTACCTTTAACAGTTATGTTTTGAGCAGCAGCTATTAAATCTCCGTTTATAACCCCCTCTACAGTAATGTTTTTAGCGGCTACATAAAAATTACCTTCCACTACTTGATCTTTAGGTATGAAAACGGAGTCAGCGCTTTCAATATTTATAGCTTTAGCACTAATAGGTAAAAAGGCCATTAAACCTAAAACTAAAAGCACTAGGATTGTTGTTTTTTTCATAGAATTGATATAAGGTTAATAAAGAATATAACTAATTTTATTATACCAGAAAAAATGAGCCAAGCAACCAAAGAACTACTGAAAAAACATATAAATAAAATAAAAAGTATCAAAGACTTAGATACTTTAAAAAGAACTTTATCCAAAAAATATGGGATAGAGATTCTTTCCAATGCAGAAATTTTAGAAGAGTATAAACAGCAACTTAAAAATCAAGAAATCCTTAAACAGCCAGTTTTAGAAAAGATTTTAAAAAAACGAGCCATTAGAACTCTCTCTGGTATTGCTCCAGTAGCCGTTTTAACTAAATCTTATCCTTGTCCTGGAAATTGCGCTTATTGTCCTAATGAAAAAGATGTGCCGGTTAGTTATCTTTCTAATGAGCCAGCGGTTATGAGAGCTATTCGCTGTAATTATCACCCCTACAGACAAACTCAAGACAGATTAAGAGCACTAGAAATAAATGGACATGAACCCAACAAGATAGAATTAATTGTTATGGGAGGCACTTGGAGCTTTTTGCCTTTAAAGTATAGGTATTGGTATATAGCTAATTGTTTTAAAGCGGCTAATGATTTTAAGAAAA
The DNA here is from genome assembly GCA_021734405.1 of Minisyncoccota bacterium. Taxonomy (GTDB): domain Bacteria; phylum Patescibacteriota; class Patescibacteriia; order Patescibacteriales; family UBA12465; genus JAIPJA01. The sequence continues at coordinate 23,212 of JAIPJA010000008.1, read as the reverse complement.
AAAATCAAAGCTTAAAGGCTAATACTTCTTTAAAAGATTTAAAAACTATTTTAAAGAAAGAGCAAAAAAGAAATGAAAAAACTAAGTACCAAATTATTGGTTTAACACTTGAGACTAGACCTGACTATATAAATGAAGAAGAATTAATACTTATGAGAGAAATGGGTTGCACTAGAGTAGAGATGGGCGTGCAAGCTATTTCTGATAAAATTTTAGATTTAAATAGAAGGGGTCATGGAGTCAAGGAAATTGTAGTAGCAACTAAAATATTAAAAAATTATGGTTTTAAAGTAACTTATCATTTTATGCCGGCTTTGCCAGGCTCTAGCCCAGCTAAAGATTTTAAAATGTTTGAAAAAATGTTTTCTAAGCCTGATTTTCAGCCAGATCAAATAAAATTTTACCCCACCGTAGTAGTTAAAGGTAGTTTGCTGTATAGATGGTGGAAGCAAGGAAAATATAAGCCATATAGCGACAAGCAACTTAAAGATTTAATTATAAAGTGTAAAAATATTGTGCCTAAATATGTTAGAATTATTCGCTTAATAAGGGATATCCCTGGAGAGTCAATTGAGGCTGGTAACAAGATTACTAACTTGAGACAAATTATGCAGGAAAAAGGCGTAAAATGTGATTGTATTAGGTGTCGAGAAGCTAGAGACAAGGCCTTGCCTAAAAAGTTAATTGAAGAAACTATTATCTATAAAGCCTCTGAAGGCACAGAATACTTTATTAGTTTAACTGATCAAGATAAGGAGGCTCTTTATGGTTTTTTAAGACTGAGAATAGATAAAAATAGCCCCATTGCTAAAGCTATAATTAGAGAGCTTCATGTTTATGGTCAATTGGTGCCAGTAGGCACTGAAAAAAAGATTCAACATTCAGGACTAGGAAAACAATTAATTAAACAAGCAGAAAAAATAGCTAAAGAATATAAAGCTAAGCAAATAGCAGTTATTTCAGGAGTAGGCGTTAGAGGTTATTACAGGAAAGTGGGTTATAAGCTGAAAGATACTTATATGGTTAAAAATATTTAAAACGGTTGTCTTTATTTGACGTTTAAAAAAGTTCCTAGCATGCTAGGAACTAGGAACTTTTAAATACCTGAGAATATTAAGAAAATAATTAAAGGATTAATATCCTTGTTTTGACAAAAGCTGTTTCCTGGCTTAAGATATATCTATATGAATTATAATAATTTACAAAAAATAGACAGTGAAGTTTTAGATATAATTTCTAAAGAAACTAAAAGACAAGAGGATGAATTAGAGTTAATTGCTTCAGAAAATTATGTATCTTCAGCTGTTTTAGAAGCTTTAGCTTCACCTTTAGCTAACAAATATAGTGAAGGTTATAGCGGTAAAAGATATTATGGTGGTAATAAGATAATTGATGAAGTGGAAGACCTAGCTATTTCTAGAGCTAAAGAACTTTTTCAAGCTGAACATGTAAATGTCCAGTCTTTATCAGGTTCTCCAGCTAATTTTGCTGTGTATAATGCTTTTTTAGAGCCAGGTGATAAAGTATTAGCTTTCAGGCTTGATCATGGTGGTCATTTAACTCATGGTCATAGTGTTAATTTTTCTGGCAAATTATATAATTTTGTTCACTATGGCGTAGGCGCTGATGGTTATATAGATATGGAAGCCTTAAAAAAACAGGCAATGGAAGAAAAACCAAAAATGATTGTAGCTGGCTTTAGTGCTTATTCTAGAAACTTAAATTGGCAAAAGTTTAGAGAAGTTGCTGATGAAATAGGAGCAATTCTATTTGCTGATATTTCTCATATTGCTGGGCTTATAGCTGCTAAAAAAATAGAAAATCCCGTACCTATTTGTGATGTTGTCTCCACTACTACCCATAAAACCCTTCGAGGTCCAAGAGGAGCGATTATTTTATGTAAAGAGAAGTTTGCTAAAGATATTGATCGTTCAGTTTTTCCTGGTATGCAAGGAGGTCCTCATGATAATATGACCGCAGCTAAAGCAGTGGCCTTTAAAGAAGCTATGACAGAAGAGTTCGTTTTATACACTGAACAAGTAATGAAAAACGCTAGCTTTATGGCTCAAGAATTTTTAGATTTGGGATACAATATAGTATCTGCTGGCACTGATAATCATATGTTCGTTTTAGATTTAAGTAGTCTTGATATAGGGGGAAAAGAAGCTGAAAAAAGCTTAGAGTCAATTGGAATTTCAGTTTCTCGCTCCACTATACCCAATGATCCTCGTCCGCCCTACAACCCTTCAGGACTGAGAATTGGTACTCCAGCTATAACTACTAGAGGCATGAAAGAAGGGGAGGTAAAAGAAATTGTAAAGATTATTGACTTAACTTTAAAAAATACAGAAGACTTAGCAGTTTTAGAAACAGCTAAGAAAAGAGTAGCTGATTTATGCAAAAAATTTCCTTTAAATTATTAAGTTATGGTACAAATTATTGATGGCAAAAAGATTGCTGAGAGTATTAAAGATAAAATAGCTAAAGAAATATATTCATTTAAGGGCCAGAGACCAAACCTGGCTATTGTTTTAGTTGGAGATAGAGAGGATTCTAAGCTTTATGTTAATTTAAAGTGCAAACAAGCTAAAGGTGTTGGTATAGATACTCATTTTTATCACCTAGAAGAAAATATTAAAGAAAGCGAGCTTTTAGAGGTGATTAATTTTTTAAATCAAGATGACATTATTGATGGTATTTTAGTACAATTACCTTTACCTAAACATTTAGATGCTGACAAGATAGTAAATACTATTAGTTACAAGAAAGATGTGGACGGATTCCATAAAAAAAGTTTAGAAAGAATTGACAGTGAGGAAGTTTTTTTATCCCCGGTCTTTGCTTCAGTTTTAAAAGTTCTTCAAGAGATTAAGTTTAACATAGAAGGAAAGAAAGTTGCTATAATTCATAATTCTTCTATTTTTGGCAAAAGCTTAGCTAAGCTTATAGCTAACAGAAAAGGAGAGGTTGTTTTGGTTCAAAAAAAAGAAGTGGAAAATAAAAAGAAAAATATTTTACAAGCAGATGTAATTATAACAGCTTTAGGTGTGCCCAAATATTTAGATAGTAGTTTGGTAAAACCAAAAGCGGTGGTTATTGATGTTGGCATTTCTAAATTAGACGGCAAGGTTGTTGGAGATGCTAATTTTGAGGATTTAAAAAATATTGTCTCATATATAACTCCAGTTCCTGGTGGCATAGGACCAATGACTATTGCTATGCTATTTAAAAACACCCTGCAAGCTTTTAAAAATCATAGACAAAAATAATCATGACTAAACTTAACTTACAAGAATTGCTACATCAGCACTTCGGTTTTAAAGATTTTAGAGTTGGACAATTACAAGCCATTGAAAGTCTTTTAGCTGGAAAAAATACTATTGCCATTTTGCCCACTGGCGGTGGCAAGTCTTTAATTTATCAATTTGTAGCTTTGGCTTTACCAGGAGTAGCTATTGTCGTTTCTCCACTTATAGCTTTAATGAAAGATCAGGTTGATGCTTTAAATAAAAAAAATATTCCAGCTACTTATATAAACTCTTCTTTGTCTTTAATAGAAACGCAAAATCGTTTAGAGGGTATAAAGAAAAGTAAATATAAGTTAATATATGTAGCTCCAGAGCGTTTCTACAACCAGAGCTTTATAAGCGCCCTAAAAGACTTAAAAATATCTTTATTCGCTATTGATGAAGCCCATTGTATTAGTCAGTGGGGGCATGACTTTCGCCCTAGTTATTTAAGACTTAAAGAAGTGGTCAAGTCATTAGGCAATCCTTTAATAGCTGCTTTAACTGCTACAGCGACTTTAGAGGTAAGAGATGATATTGCTAAACAACTTAATTTAGGTGATGACTATAGTTTAGTAGTTAGTGGTTTTTCTAGACCTAACCTACACTTGGCCGCAGTGGAAGCTCATGATTTTCAAAAAGTAGACTTAATAGTTGATTCAGTTAAAAGTTTTTCTGAGGGTTCTGGTATTGTTTATGTTGGCACTAGAGCTAAAGCAGAGGAAGTGGTGGAAAGACTTTTAGAAGAAGGTATTGAGGCCGCTACTTATCATGCAGGCATGGACAATGAAAGTCGCAACTGGGTGCAAGATGGGTTTATAAATAACAAAATACAGGTGGTGGTAGCTACTAATGCTTTTGGCTTAGGAATAGACAAGAAAGATGTTCGCTATGTTATTCATCATGATATACCTGGAACCATAGAGGCCTATTATCAAGAAGCTGGTCGAGCTGGTAGAGATGGAGTCAAAAGTTTTTGTATTCTTTTCTATTCTCCTAAAGATAGGTTTTTACGAGAATTTTTCATAAAAGGCGATAATCCTTCTCCAGATGTAATTGTAGAAATTTATGATGCTCTTTTAGATTATCTTAGTCAGGAAGAAAATTTTACTGGTAATAAAGTTATGTTTACCTACGGCGATTTATCTCTAAGACTGTCTGAACAAGTACCGGAAATGGCTATTGGTACTGGTTTAAAGCTTTTAGAGCGAGAAGGATATATTAGAAGAAGTCAGGACAGACAAAGCCAAGCCTTTTTGAAAATTAAAAGTTCTTGGGGGGAGGTAAAGGAATCATTAAGTTCTAGAGCTAAGAAACAAAAAGAAATTTTAGAAAAACTAGAAGAAAGATTTTCTAAAGAACTAAAAGAGGGTTGGTATTTTAACCCTGAAGAAACTGCTCAAATTTTAGAAGTTAAAAAAGATTCCATAACTAGGTTGGTTAAAAATTTGCAAGAAAAAGATTTGGTGGAGTATAAGCCACCGTTTAGGGGGACTGAAGTTGAAGTTATTGATCCTGGTAAGAATTTATCTATTGATTTTTCGGTTTTAAAAGAAAAATTAGAAGCTGCTTATGAAAAGCTAGATAAAATGGAGGGCTATGTTTATGAATATGCTTGTAGGCAAAAATATATATTAGAATATTTTGGTGAAAAAAACCCAAGTGTTTGTGGTAAATGTGATAACTGTTTAAAAAGAAGAAGTGTTAGTGAAAAAGATGTAAAGAAAAGCCAGGAAAGATCATATTTAATAGATATATAAATATAGAGTTTATTATGAAAGAAACTAAAGCCAATAAGCTTTTACAAATAGTAGAAGATAATTATAATGAAATTGCTTCTAACTTTTCTGTTAGTCGTGATAAAAAATTATGGCCAGAAGTTATTTTCCAAGCTAAAAAAGTTAAAGCTTATGACAGGATTTTAGATGTGGGTTGCGGTAATGGCAGATTAGTAGAAGAAATAGACAAGGAAGCAATTTATTTAGGAATAGATAATAGCCAGGAGCTTTTAAAAATAGCTAAAGAAAGATATAAAGATAGAAAAAATACTAACTTTTTAGAACTTAGCGTTTTAGAGCTAGAAAAAATCAAAGAAACTAACTTTGATTTTATTTTTTCCATAGCCATGCTTCACCATATTCCCTCTAAAGAGTTAAGAATAAAGAGCTTGAAATCAATGAAAGACAAGTTAAACGATAAAGGAGAAATGCTTGTAACAGTTTGGAATATGTGGGCCTGGAAGAAATTTAGAGGGCAGATAATAAAGTCATATTTTAACTTTTTAAAAGGTTTAGATACAAGAGACTTGCTTTTTTATTGGAAAGGCGGAAAAGAAAGTCTCAGGTATTATCACGCTTTTACTTTGAAAGGATTAAAGAAGGAAATAAGGAGAGCTGGTCTAGAAGTTGTGTCTAGCAAAAAAGGCAAGGGTAGTTTGTATGTTTGGGTAAAGAAAAATTTTTAAATTTTAGAATATATTAAAATACGATTAGTTTTTTATTTTAATAAATAGAAAACAAGAAAAGGCTTGACACCTTTCTTTATTGTGATATAATAATAGCACCCTCTAGGGGTGTATAATATTTTATGCTTTAAACTATGGCAGAAAAGACATTAGACAATAGAATAAATAATATAATTGGCCAATTAAGAGGCATAAAAAAACTTTTAGCAGATAAGGACTTTGACTGCTCTAAAACTTTAATACAGTTGAAAGCGGTTAAATCAGCCTCTGCTTCACTTCTAGATTTATATCTACAACAAAACTTACAAACTTGTTTAAATAGCTCTGCTAAAAAAGATAAAGAGCTTTTAAAAAAGTTAGTTAGTGAGATTGCAAAATAATATAAAAATTAAAATATTTTTTAGTAAGGCTCTAAAGTAGAGGCTACTAAAAAAATAATATTAATATGTCAAAAGCAATAGACTTAAACAAAGACAATTTTGATTCTGAGGTTATAAACTCAGACTTACCAGTATTAGTAGATTTTTGGGCACCTTGGTGCATGCCTTGTAAAATGATGTCTCCTATTTTAGATGAAGTAGCTAAGGATATGGAAGGCAAGGTAAAAATCGCTAAATTAAACACTGAAGAGCCTGAGAATCAAGAGTTGGCTATTAAATATCAAATTCAAAGCATTCCTAACATGAAATTATTCAAAAATGGTGAAGTGATAGCTAACTTTATTGGTTTAAGAGATAAGGACTCTTTAAAACAAGAAATAGAAGAAAAGCTTTAAATTTTTAAAGCTTTTTTCTTTATTTCTTTAAAGTGAAAAATAGATTTTAATTAAAATTAAATAATAATAAAGTATATGTCTAGTATTTTTCAGGATAATCTCAGTAGGCTTAAAAAAGCTCAAGAGGTGATGGGCTTTAGTGATAGTGAATTGGACTATTTAAGCAAACCTGCACAAATTAAAACAGCCACATTAAATGTTTCTGGCAAAGAATATCCTGCTTGGAGAATTATTTTTAACAGAGATTTAGGCCCAGGCAAAGGAGGGATTCGTTTTCATCCAGAAGTTAGTGAAGATGAAGTTTCTTCTCTGGCTTTTTGGATGAGTATTAAAAATTCTTTAGCTGACATTCCTTATGGAGGAGCTAAGGGTGGTGTTAAAGTTGACCCTAAACAATTAAGTGAAGCAGAAAAAGAAGAACTTAGTCGCCAATATATAGTTAATTTCTATAAGTATTTAGGACAAGATAAAGATATTCCTGCTCCAGATGTCTATACTAATAGTCAAATTATGGCTTGGATGTTAGATGAGTTTGAAAAACAAACAGAAAAACATGAGCCAGGTATGATTACTGGTAAGCCTTTAGAATTAGGAGGAATAGAATTAAGACAAGACGCCACTGCCAGAGGTGCTTATATTGTAGCTAAAGAAGCTATACGAGACATGGAAGGAGAAAACGAGAAACCGGTTTTTGCTATTCAAGGCTTTGGTAATGCTGGTTCTTATTTAGCTAAAATGTTAAACAGTGATGGTTACAAAGTAGTAGCAGTAAGTGATAGCCAAGGAGCTATTTACAATGAAGCTGGTTTAGATATCGATAAGCTACTAGAGCTAAAAGCTAATAAGGGGTCTGTAATAGATTATAAAGAGGCAGATAAAATTAGCAATCAAGAACTTTTAAATCTGTCAGTGGACTTTTTAGCCTTAGCTGCTTTAGAAAATCAAATTACAGAAAGCAATGCTTTGCAGGTAAAAGCTAAATATATTTTAGAGTTAGCTAATGGTCCAGTTAGCAATGAAGGTGATAAAATTTTAGCTGATAAAAATATTGTTGTTATTCCAGATATACTAGCTAATGCTGGCGGTGTGGTGGTGAGTTACTTTGAATGGGCTCAAAATCGTACTGGTAATATTTTAGATCCAGAATATTTAGTTAAATTATTAGAGAAAAAAATGAAACTAGGTTGGGCTAAGGTTTATAAGGAATCTCAAGACAGAAAAATTACTTTAAGGGAAGCTGCTTATGTAATAGCTATAGACAGAATTTTGAAGGCAGCTAGGTTTAGAGGTAAAGTGTAGTAAGTTTGATTATTAAAGCAATTTTGAAATTTTTATTTATTATAACTAACAAAAAAACAGCGATAAAGCTGTTTTTTTGTAGCTAAGTAATTATCATCCATAGTTTTAGCTATAATATATGAAGTATCGTGATTATTCGCAAACTGCTGCAGCACCACCTCCAGCTGCTTGATTATAGCCAAAACCAGAAGATGGAGAGGCGCTGGAAAGTTCAGTTTCACACTCAGCTGGCTTTTCATTAAAACTTTCACAAACAGTAGCTAATAAGGTGGCTGAGTCTCTAGCTGTAGAAACTTGAGATCCATTTATTACTAAAGTAGGTGAGCCACTAACGCCATATTTCTCATTATCTGCTTTATGTATGGCAAACTCTGGATAGCTACCACGGTAATTTTTCTTATTTTCAAAGTTAGAAGTTATATTATACTCATTATCAGTAGCTTCTACACAGCTGTTTAGTTGACTTTGATTAATAGAGGTCTCTTCTAAACAAGCCTGAGAATTACCTTCTCCTAAGAAACAAGCTAAGTAGTCGTTTAGTTTATCAGGAGTGTTTTCTTGAATACAGTATTGTCTTAGTTGCTCTTGTATTTCTTTTTCACCATGCATGGCATAGTCAACAAATTTTAATTCAAAATCAATTTTATCACCTAAAGTTTCTACTACTGGTAGCATGCCTTTTTCCATTTGAGTGCCAAAAGGACAATGGCTCATAACAAATAGCTCCACTTCAGGTTTATCAGCTTTAACTATGTTTTCAGGTATTTGAGGAGTTGAAGGGGTGTTGTTTTCAGCTACTTCTTTTTCTATAACTAAGCCTTGAGGAAAGAAAACACTACCATCAAGAGTAAGGTATGATTTTACTACCTGCCCTTGGCCAACATTTACATCCATTTTATATAAATCATTTTCCCTAACTACACCGTCTATTACAACTGTGCTACCCTCAGGCATAAGGTTTTTATTAATATATTCTTCAGCTACTTTTTTAGCTTCCTCTGGTGCAAGCGCCTTAGCTTCTGGTGTGGAAGATGAGACGATAGCCCAACTTAAAGAGGCTAAAAAAAGAACTGCTAAAACTCCTATAATAATGAAAAGTTGTTTCTGTTTCATATTTTTATGATTAAAACTATTTTTATTTTTTTAAATAAAAAAAGTTTATAAATTTTATTAATTATATAAAGCAAAATTATTATAGCAAAACTAAAATTAAAGGTCAAAAACTGAAGTTTTTCTTTTAGTTAAAAGCCAGGCGATAAGGAGACTGAAGATTAAAGCAGGTAAAATTATTTTTAAACTAGGCTTTAAAGTTTTACTGTTGACGCTTTTTTTATTAACTAAGGCGCTAGAACTTGTGGAGATGTTATTATAGATATTTAGACCATAGTCAGGGATAAGTTTGAATATATATCCTTGGCTATTATTTTTTAAAACACCCTTAGCCTCTAAGATTTGATTAACTAAAAAATTTTCTGTAAGCAGTTCTGTGTCTAACTCTAATTCTACAAGCCCATCTCCTTTATGATTTAGAGTTTGAACAGTTAAAGAATTTTTTTTAACTTTTATTATTTTACCTTTAATAGAAAAAATTTTTCCTAGATTTTTTTCATTTAGATTATTATTAATTTCTAGTGGGATAATTTTTTCAAGGCTTTGTTTGGTGTCTATATAAAAATCTTCCAGAGAACTAGTTTTAAGACGATATAACTGAGAGCTACTGCTAAAACGACCAGAAACTTTAAGGGTTTCTCCAACTTCAATTTCAGGAAAAACTTTATTATAACTATATATTTGCACTACCCTTGACTGCTTTCTGTCTTGGCTGAGAAAAAAATACTGAGAACTAACTTGTCCAGGTAAAGTTAAGACAATGCCAGAGAGAGTAAACACCTCTTCACTTTCTGCTTCTGACAGTTTATCCCAATTATTTTCTAATTCTGGCTCATCTTTTGAAGTATCTTCTTTTGTTTGATTGCTGTTTTCTGTTAGACTTATTTTTTGCCAAAGCCAGCCTTGATTGTAGGTATAAATAGAGTCTTCTGGGGCTTGAATGTAGCTAACTTGATCAGCTAGCTCACCTTCACTGGAGAATAAACTAATAGTTTCTAGAAAATTATTTAAAATAATATTACTTTCTTTTCTTTCTAGAATAAAATAATCATCATCTTCTAGCCACAGATCTTTAGTAAAGATGTAGGGGCAAATGTGTCCGTAATTATCGCTTATTATCCAATCTTTTAAATTAATTTCAGTGTTGGCGCTATTATATATTTTAATCCATTCTTTGTCTTTGTCTGTGCCTGCAGGATTAGGAAAAATTTCAGAAATAACCAAACCTTTCCAACCCCTAGTCTGATTAGAAGCAGATAAAGCTACTGGAGTTAAAATTATTAGCATAAAGATGGCCAGAAAAATGCCAACAAAAAAAGCCTTGATATTCATAAAAATAATTTAAGGCAGTTTTGCTGAAATTGTTTTAAAATCTTTCTATAAAATCTGTAAAGAATTTAGGCGTTTCTAATTCAAAAGATTGTTTCTCTTTGTTTAAGTTTTTAAATTCAAGTTTTTTGGCAAATAGCATTAACTGATTAAGCTCTAATTTTTTATTTCTTGTTTGAGATTTTTTATTAAAATAAAGAGAGTCTCCAGCTAGCGGATAACCCAGAGCTAAAAGATGTACTCTAATTTGATGAGTTCGACCAGTCTTTATTTTTACTTTTAAAAAGGTGAAATTTTTTAATTTTTTTTCAACTTCATAAAAAGTTAAAGCTTGTCGGCTTTTTTCCTTCTCATTTTGAAAACTTACTGGCACAGCTGCCATTTTAAAACCTTTAGCTGATCTTTTAATAGGAAAATTAATTTCTCCAAATTCTTCAGCCATTTCTCCATGAACTATAGCTAAGTATTCTTTTTTTATAGTTCGTTTTTGAAATTGAGATTTTAAATCTTGCCAAGCTGTTTGATTTAGAGCCACCACCATTATGCCAGAAACATTTTTGTCTAGACGATGAACTATGCCAGGACGGTTTTTATCCTCACCCACGTCTTTTATTTGAGGAAATTTTTTAAGCAAATAATCAGTTAAGCACAGCTCTTTATGTCCTAAAGCAGGATGAACCATTAAGCCGGCCGGCTTTTCTATTACTATATAATCTTTAGTTTTTTCAATTATGTTTATTTTCATTTTATTTTATTTAATAATATTTAAGTCTTTTTTAGAAAAACCTTTTAATAAGTATAGGGATAAAAAATAGATTAGCGTTGCTAAAATTACTTCAATTATTAACCCTGGCCAGCTAAAGCTAAAGTTTTGGGGAAAGAAAAAAAGAAAAACAGCCATTATAGTGGAGGCGAAAACAGCTTTCAAAGCAGAATAATTTTTAGGCAGAAAGTTTGTAAATTTATACACATAAAAAATAGAGGCCAAAGCAATAATAGCTTCACTATATATAGTTGTCCAGGCAGCACCAAAGTATGAATATTTAGGAATAAATATTAGATAGCCAGCTAAAGCAGTTAGACTGACAAAAAGGTATAAGGGTATAAGTTTTTTTTGTTTCTCTACAGCAATTATAGCATGAGAAAAGATTGTGCCAATAAAAATTAAACCAGCTGCTAAAATGAGTATTTTTAGCACTTGAGTTGCCGGCATAAACTCTTCTCCGGCAATTAAAAAGATTAATTGAGGGGCTATAATTTGTATAGCTATAATCATGGGCAGAGCTAAAAATAACATAAAATCATAAGACTTTTGCAAGACAACTTTAAATTTCTTTAAATCTTTTTTAATCCAGCTAACAGTTAAAAATGGTAAAATTAAACCAGAGAACATAAAAGGAATGGTTACAATTACTTCTATGATTTTATAAGCAGCTCCATATATGCCTACATCTTCTTGAGTTTTAACAATAGACAAGATTAAGGTGTCAGTTTTTAAATATATTAAATTAAAAACAATAATTAGAGCTAATGGCCAACTTTTTTTAATAATTATTTGCCAAAGCTTAAAATCAAATTTTAAACCTATTTTGATAAACTTTTGAGCTAACAAGTATTGTAGGGCAAAGTTTAAAAAACTAGCAATTACAGACGCCCATAATAAGCCACTAAGGCCAAAACTGTTTTTTATAGCCACATAAACTCCTAAAACTAAGATTAGTCTGCCAAATATTTCTGCAGCGGCTGCTTTGTCCATTCTTAAGCGTTTTTGAAAAAGCCCGATAAGAATTTGGTTAAGAGCAATAAAAATAAAAGAGAGCGAAAGTATTAGCACGCCTACTTTTATGGAGTTTTCATAAGGTAAAAACAGAACACTTAAAGGTCCTAAGCTTAGAAAAAATATAGCTGATATAAGTCTTAGAGCTAAAAGGTTATCTAAAACTCTTTTTTCCGAAACCCCGGGCACGCTAATCATTTGTACAGTAATAAGAGTTAGACCTAAGTCTGCTACAATAGCAAAAAAAGATATATAGGTAACTATGGTAGTATATTCTCCAAACCCAGTAGTTCCTAAATATCTAGTCATCATAGCCATAGCTATAAGTCCTAAGGCAGTGGCTATAACCTTGCTAATAATTTGTATGGCTGTGTTATATAAAACTTTACTTTGATTGTTCATGGAAGAGCTATTGATAAGAAGTCTTAATTTTTGCTATAATTTAATCATTAAGACTTGTTTAATTTAATTATAACATAAAGATGATGAAAAGAGTTAAAAAACATTTACTTTCTTTAATTATTATAACCTTTTTTTTAATTTTACCCACAGTAGTTTTTGTGAGCCCTAATTTTGTAGCAGCTGATGCTTCTTTAAGAGAGAGTCAGACAGGCTTAGATGAAATAGGTTCTAGCGTGTTTGGAGAAAGCGGAGAGCCGGAAGATATAAGGATACAAATATTAAAGGTTTTAAATATAGTTTTGACTATTTTAGCTATTTTAATGGTTGTTCTTATAACCATGGCTGGCTATCGCTGGATGACAGCGGGAGGGAATCAAGAACAAGTTTCTAAAGCTAAAAAAACTTTAATTAATTCAGTTATAGGACTTTTAATTATTTTAACTTCATATAGTATAAGTTATTTTATTATAAAAAGGTTAGTAGCTATTACCACTGGAGATCCTAATTATCAGAATCCTTTTTAGTTTCAAAATCTCTTTTAATACCCTTAAATTTTATGAGCAAATATATTTTTTATGTTGTAGTAATTTTTTTAGCTTTTAGTCAGCCGGCTTTGGCTTATATAGATCCTGGCACAGGTAGTTTTGTTTTTCAAATGATAGTAGGAGCAGTTTTAGGCTTCTTTTTTATAATTAAACTATATTTTCATAAAATTAAAACTTTCTTTTTAAAGATTTTTAAAGGCAAAAAACATGGAAACGAAAAATAACCAAGATGAGATTAGTGCTAGTTCTTTCCGCGACCCAGCGGGTTTTGTTTTTAAAAGAGATGGAGAGGTTTATAGACAAATAAATAAAAGTTATAAGGATGATTATGAGCTTTTAATGTCCTCAGGTCTGTATCAGAATTTAGTTGATAAACAATTATTAGTTTCTCATAGAGAAGAAAGAGATATAGTTAAAAACAATGATGGTTATAAAGTAATAAAGCCAGAGCCAATTCCTTTTATTTCTTATCCTTATGAATGGACTTTTTCTCAACTGCGACAAGCTGGTTTAGTTTTACTTAAAATTCAAAAAATAGCTTTAAAGTTTGGCTTAAGCTTGAAAGATGCTAGTGCCTACAATGTTCAGTTTTTAAAAGGCAAGCCTATTTTAATAGATACATTGTCTTTTGAAAAGTATAGAAAAGGCTCAGCCTGGCTCGCTTATAGGCAATTTTGTCAGCACTTTTTAGCACCTTTAGCTTTAAGTTCAAAAGTGGATATTAGATTTTTACAGCTTAGCCGTCTCTTTATAGACGGCATTCCTTTAGACTTAGCTAGCAAAAGCTTGCCTCAATCTACAAAGTTTAAATTATTTTTTTTAACTCATATACATTTACACGCTAAAGCCCAAAAGCGTTTCTCTAAAGATGAGAAACAAGCCAAAAAGATACAAGACAATAAGAGGGTAATGGGAAAGAATTCTCTTTTAGCTTTAATAGAAAATTTAGAAAAAGGAATTTCTAAGCTTAAGCTTAAAAATTTTAAGTCAGAATGGAAAGATTACTATAATTTTACCAATTATTCCTCAAAGTCCTTTGCCTTTAAAAAAGATGTAGTAATAAAATTTTTGGATAAAATTCAGCCAAAAACAGTTTGGGATTTAGGGGCTAATAACGGTGAATTTAGTCGCTTAGCTAGCAGTAAAGGCATTTTAACTTGTGCTTTTGATATAGATTATAACGCTGTAGAGAAAAATTATCAGAAACTTTTAAAAGATAAAGATGAAAATATTTTACCTTTATTTTTAGATTTAACTAATCCTAGCTCTGATTTAGGTTGGGCTCATAGTGAAAGGGAGTCTTTAGCAAAAAGAGGTCCAGCTGATATGACTTTTGCTTTAGCCCTGATTCATCATTTAGCTATTTCTAATAATTTGCCTTTTATTAAAATTGCTAAGTACTTTGCCAAATTAGGAAAGTATTTAGTTATTGAATTTGTGCCCAAAGAAGATAGTCAGGTGCAAAAGCTTTTAAGTTCTAGAGAAGATATCTTTTCTTCTTATAATCAAAATTGTTTTGAAAAAGAATTTTCAGACTATTTTGAAATTTTAGAAAATCATAAAGTGCAAGAATCAAGTCGCGTTTTATATTTAATGAAATCAAGGTTAGCTTAACTTAGTTTTTATGAAAAAATACTTTTTAATCCATCCTTTATTTTTTGTTTTAATCCCTGTTTTAGCTTTGTATAATACTAATAAAGAGTGGCTTTATTTTAATGAATTATTTTTACCTCTAACTTTAGTTCTAGTTTTAGCCTTGTTGTTAGGTTTATTTTTTAGATTTTTTAGCAAAGATTGGTCTAAGATAGCTTTAATAACCACAGCTTTTTTAATTTTATTTTCCTTTTTTGGTTATTTAAATGATATATTTCTCTTAATTGTTAAAATTTTCAATTTATCTCACATTAAACATTTAGATTATTTCTTATCTCTAGCCTTCTTTATCTTAATAGTTTTTGTGCTTTTTTATTTAGTTTTTGATTCCAAGAAAGCCTTTCAAAACTTAAATAAATATTTATTTATTTTTGGTTTGTTAGTAAGCTTGTCCTTTGTTATTGAATTAGGCTATTATTTCTATAACCAAGAGACTGTAAATTTTAACGGAGAGGAAACTATTTATCTGTCCGAGCAAGAAGAAAGTTTAAACAGTAGTTATCCAGACATATACTATTTAGTTTTTGACGCCCACGCTCGTAGTGATATTTTGCAACAATTATATGACTATAATGATCAAGAGTTTGTTAATTTTTTAGAGGAAAAAGGTTTTTTTGTGGCTAAAGACAGTCATTCTAATTATCCGCAAACACATTTATCTATGAGCTCCACTCTTAACTTAGACTATTTAGATAAGGTATTGGTGGATAAAATAGATAAAGAAGAAAGTGATAGAACAATGCTTAGACCATTTTTAGAAAATAGTAGGGTTTATAGAATTTTAGATAAGTATAATTATGCGACGGTTTCTCTACCGCCGTCTTGGGGTGGAATTGCTAGAATAAAAAGCGATGTGGTTGTTTCTGCTGATAAAAGTTTAAGTGATTTTAACCGCATTTTTCTACAAAGCACTCCGTTTAAAATTCTTTTAAGCACTAGTCATGCGGTTGATATCTATAAAAGTGCACTTTTTTCAGCTTTAAAAGTTATACCTGAAGTTAGCGCTATAAGCGATTCAACTTTTATTTACGCTCATGTAATGTCTCCTCACCCACCTTTCTTGTTTGATGAAAATGGAAACATCAAAAAAGATTTTAATTTAATCGGCAAAGATGGGAATCATTATTTTAAAGTAGGAGGTACTCTGGAGGAATATAAACAAGGATATGCAGATCAAGTTCAGTTTATTGATAAAAAAATAGAGCAAGTTGTAAGTGATATATTAGTGAAATATCCTGAAGGCACCCAGCAACCCATTATAATTATTCAATCAGATCATGGTTCAGGCATGCAAACTAATTGGGAAAGCTTAGAAAATACTAATTTAGAGGAGAGGCTGGCTATATTAAATGCTTATTACGTGCCTGAAGAGTTGAAAAATAAGCTCTATGACTCTATTACACCTGTTAATACCTTTAGACTTTTATTTAATCATTTATTTGATCAGGATTTTGAACTTTTAGAGGATAAATTATATTTTGCTACCTGGGAACAACCTTTTAACTTTATTAATGTAACTGACAGTCTAAAATAATTAAGTGTTTAGAAGGTTTTCAAGCTAAAAAATTATGTATATAGAAAATAAAAACCGTTGAGCTTGTATTCTATTTTAAAACTTAATAAAACTTAATTATTTTGACAAAAAACTTTTAGAGTGTTAATATATGAATATAAAGCTAGTTGTTATATAACAATTAGCTTTTTTAAATAAATAATATAAAAAATATGTCAGAATTATCCAGCGCCATAAAACAAATCTGTGAAGAAAAGAATTTGGATTACGATTTAGTAGTTTCAGCTATAGAATTAGCTTTAGCAGCTGCCTATCGTAAAGATTTTGGCGAAAAGAATCAAAATATTAAAGTAGAATTTGACCCTAAAACCGGCAAATCTAAGGTTTTTGATGTTAAAACTGTGGTTGAGGACTTTAGTGAAGAAGAATTGCAAAAACTTGAAGAATTAAAAGAAAAACAGCAAGCCGCTTTAGAAGCTTCAAGAGATAATGCTTCTAAAGAAGGTAAACCAAAAACAGACTTAGCAGAAAGAAAGATTAAAGAAGACTCAACAGAAGAAGAGGAAATTAGAAAATTTAATCCTCGAACAGAAATTCAACTAAGTGAGGCTAAAATATTAAAGTCAGATGCTAAAATTGATGAAGAAATTGTCACTGATTTGCCAGTTCCAGAGAATTATGGACGTATGGCCGCTCAAACCGCTAAGCAAGTAATAGTGCAAAAACTTAGAGAAATTGAAAGAGATATGATCTTTAGTGAGTTTAAAGATAAAGAACGTGAAGTTGTCAGTGGTGTAGTACAAAGACGAGAACCAAGGTTTGTTTTAGTGGACCTAGGCAAGGCTTCAGGTTATCTTCCTTATGAAGAACAAGTAGCTGGAGAAAAATATAATCCAGGAGAAAGAGTTAAGGTCTATATTAAAGAGGTTAGATTAGGACACAAAGGAGCTGAAATTATACTTTCTAGAAAAAGCGAGGAAATATTAAAAAAGGTTTTCTATTTAGAAATACCAGAAATATCTAATGGTTTAATAGAAATAAAAGGGGTAGCTAGAGAAGCTGGTTCTAGATCAAAAGTGGCTATTTATACTGAAGCTGAAAACGTTGACCCGGTTGGTTCTTGTGTAGGTCAAAGAGGTGCTCGTATTCAAACTATTATTAATGAATTAGGCGGAGAAAAAGTTGATATTATTGAATATAATGAAGATTATAGTAAATTTATTGCCAACTCACTGTCTCCAGCACAAATTTTAGAGATTAAATTAAATGAAGCGGAAAGAAAAGCTGTGGTAAAAGTAGCTCCAGATAAATTATCTTTAGCTATTGGTAAAAATGGTCAAAATGTGAGGTTGGCTGCCAGATTAACTGGCTGGAAAATAGATATTATTTCTGAAGAAGTAAAAGGTGAAGCGCAAGAAGAAGCTGTGCAAGCTTCTGCTGATCCAGAAGACTTAGTAGCTAAGGAAGAAAAAGAAGTAGACACTGAAAGCAAAGAAGATGTTACTGTAGAGGAAAAAGTAGAAATAAGTGAGAAAAAAGATAAAGAGACAGAGAAGGTAAAAAAAGAAGATAAGGAAGACAAAGATAAGACAGATAAAAAAGACAAGAAAGAAACTAAAAAAGAAACAAAAAAAGAAGAAAAAGAATCTAAAACTAAAGAAAAGAAGAAATAATTTATTTAGAATGGAAAAAACTTTAAGGCTCATACAAGAACTTACTAAAAAAGATCCAAAAACTATTATTGAAAGAACGCTTAAGGGCGCGGAAGAGTTTGGAGAATTAGCAGAAGCGGTTTTATCCTTTAAAAAAGTATCAGCTTGTGCCTATAAAGAGCTGGGTAAAGATGAGATTGTAGAAGAAGGGGTTGATGTTTTGTTAGTAGTTTTGGCAGTTATCTTTCAAGCTGATCCAGAGATAAGTTTAGAAGATTTAGATAAAATAATGCAAAAAAAGTCTCTTAAATGGGAGCAAAAGATTAATAAATAATATATATTTAATTTTAAAATTATGGGAAGCACTTTTTTTATTCTTGGTAGCGCTATTTTAGCTTTGCTTTACGGCGCACTAACTGTTAGATCTATTACAAAAATGCCAAAAGGTAATGATAAGATGACCGCTATTGCTAAGGCTATTCAAGAAGGAGCTAAGGCTTTTTTATCTAGACAGTATAAAACTGTGGCTGTAGTAGCAGTGGTATTATTTTTAATTATTGGTCTTATTCCAGCTTTGGGCTGGATGACGGCTTTAGCTTTTTTAATTGGCGCTATATTTTCAGGTTTAGCTGGTTATGTCGGTATGTGGGTGAGCGTACGTGCTAATGTTAGAACAGCTGAAGCTGCTAGAGGCGGACTTAAGAAAGGTTTAAATGTAGCTGTAAAAGGAGGTTCAGTTACAGGTCTTTTGGTGGTTGGTTTAGCTCTTTTAGGTACAGCTGGTTTTTATTTTTTAACTAAAGATTTACATGCTTTAATTGGTTTTAGTTTTGGTGGTTCTTTAATTTCTATTTTTGCTCGTTTAGGCGGAGGTATTTATACTAAAGCTGCTGATGTGGGGGCTGATTTAGTAGGTAAAGTTGAGGCTAGTATTCCAGAAGATGATCCTAGAAATCCAGCAGTAATTGCTGACAACGTTGGTGACAATGTTGGCGATTGCGCCGGTATGGCCGCAGACTTATTTGAAACTTACTCTGTTACTGCTATTGCAGCTATGTTTTTAGGCTCACTTTTATTTGCTGGTGATGTAAATGTTATTATTTTCCCTCTAGCTTTAGGGGCTTTATCTATAGTGGCTTCTATTATTGGAGTATTTTTTATAAGGCTTGGCAAAAAGAAAAATATTATGAAAGCTTTATATAAAGGTTTAATTGCTACTGGTGTTTTATCTGCAATTGGCTTTTATCCTTTAGCTAATTATTTTTTTGCTGACAATGCTATTTATTCTGCTATTAATATTTATTTAGCTGCTTTAATTGGTTTAGTGGTTACTGGTCTTTTAGTAGTAATTACTGAATACTACACTTCCACTAAATACAAACCAGTTAAAAGTATTGCTAAGGCTTCTGAGACTGGGCATGGAACTAATGTAATCGCTGGTCTAGCGGTTTCTTTACAATCTACTCTATGGCCTATTATCGTTATAGTCGCGGCTATTTTAGGGGCCTATGCTTTAGTTGGTCTCTACGGTGTAGCTGTGGCTGCTGTGTCTATGCTTTCTCTGACAGGTATTATTGTAGCTTTAGATGCCTATGGTCCTATCACTGATAACGCTGGCGGTATTGCTGAGATGTCAGAGCTTGGAGAAGAGGTGAGAAGTATTACTGATCCTTTAGATGCAGTAGGAAATACTACTAAAGCTGTTACTAAAGGTTATGCTATTGGTAGTGCTGCTTTAGCCGCTTTAGTCTTGTTTGCTGATTATACTCATACCCTAGGAGATAAAGTGCAGTTTTTAATTAACAATCCTTATGTATTAGCTGGACTATTTATTGGTGGTCTTTTACCTTTCTATTTTGCCGCTTTATCTATGAAGGCGGTTGGTAAAACTGCTGGTTCAGTGGTTACTGATGTTAGAGAACAATTTAAAGAAAAACCTGGTATTATGGCAGGAACTGAAAAGCCTGATTACGGTCGCACCGTAGATATTGTTACTAAAGCTGCTATAAAGCAAATGGTGGTTCCAGCTTTAATTCCAGTTTTAACACCAATTATTATTGGCGTAGGCTTTAGTAAATTAATCAATCCTTTAGCTGGACAATTAGCTTTAGGTGGTGTATTAGTGGGCTCAATTATTACTGGTATTTTTGTAGCAATTTCTATGACTTCTGGTGGAGGTGCTTGGGACAATGCTAAAAAATATATTGAAGATGGTCATTTTGGCGGTAAAGGCTCTGAAGCTCATAAAGCTGCGGTTACTGGTGATACTGTTGGCGACCCCTATAAAGACACTGCTGGTCCAGCCATTAACCCGATGATTAAAATTTTAAACATTGTCGCTCTTTTAATAGTGGGACTATTAGTATAAATTAAATAAAAATATTTCTTATGGATATTAACAAAAAAGATTTAGAAAAATCACAAGTAGAATTAACAGTTACTCTCTCAGTAAAAGAATTTGAACCTTATATAAAAAAGGGTGCTGAGAAGTTGTCTGAAAAAGTAAAAATTGAAGGCTTTCGTCCAGGTAAAGCGCCTTTAGATGTAGTAAAAAGTAAGGTAGGAGAAATGGCTCTTTTAGAAGAAGCCGCCTATTTAGCTATTAACAAAACTTTAGACAAGGCTTTAGATGAGGGCATAGACAAAGATTCTCAAGCTGTAGGACAACCACAAGTGAGTATTACTAAATTAGCCCCTAATAATGATTTAGAATATAAATTAACAGTAGCTGTATTACCAGAAGTTGAGATTACAAAATATAAAGACTTAGGCATTGAAGAAGAAAAAGTTGAAGTAGATCAAAAACAAATTGATAAAACTTTAGGTCAATTAGCTGAAATGAGAGCTCAAGAAAAAATTGTTGACAGAGAAATTAAAGAAGAAGACAAGGTTATAGTTGATATTTTTATGAGCCAAGATAAGGTTCCAGTGGAGGGTGGACAAAGTCAAGACGCCACTATTATTATTGGTAAAGATTATTTTGTGCCTGGTTTTGACAAACAACTTTTAGGAGCTAAGAAAAATGAAGAAAAAAACTTTAGCTTACCTTTCCCAGAAAATCATCATCAAAAGAATTTAGCTGGCAAAATGGTAGAGTTTAAAGTTAAAATAAAAGAAGTATATGAAAGAAGCATTCCTAAAGTAGATGATGATTTTGCTAAAACTTTGCAGTTTAAAGGCTTAAATGATTTACGTTCTAACTTGGAAAAAAATGTTCAAGCTGAGACAGAGCAAAAAGCTAAACAAAAAACTGAAATAAAAATGTTAGAAGAACTATTAAAGAAGGCTAAAGTAGGGGAGTTGCCTCAGGTGTTGATAGATAATGAAGCTAGAAACATGTTGGCTGAACTTAAAAAATCTGTAGAGCAACAAGGAATGAAGTTTGAAGATTATTTGTCTAGTCTTAAAAAAAGTGAAGAAGAATTAACTTTAGAGCTTTTACCCGAGGCTATAAAAAGAGTGAAAGTAGCTTTAGTTATTAGAAAAATTGCTCAAACAGAGAAAATAGAAGTTTCTGATGAAGAAGTAAATAAGCAACTTGAAGCAATTTTAGATCAAAACAAAGGTAAGGCTGAAGTGGAAAAAATGTTAAAGAGTCAGGACTATAGAAATTATTTACATAATCTACTTATTAATCAAAAAGTAATTAAACAGCTTAAAGAGTGGAATGTAAAGACTAAATAAATTATATGCCAACTATAGCTTTAAACAGACAGGCCAGGCACAACTTTGAGATTTTAGAAACCTATGAGGCCGGTATAGTCCTAAAAGGCTATGAAGTTAAAGCTATAAAAACAGGTTTAGTTAATTTAAAAGGTAGCTATATTAGTCTTAAAAAGGATGAAGAAACTAAGGAGCTTGCTCCTTACTTAGTTAAGGCTCATGTAGGGAGATATAAGCCAGCTGGAGATATAGAGGACTATAGCGCAGAAAGAGATAGAAAATTACTTTTAACTAGGAAAGAAATAGGTTATTTGCTTGGTAAAAGCCAGGAGGCAGGCTTGACACTTGTGCCTCTAAAACTATATACTAAGCATAGTTTTATAAAGTTAGAAATTGGCCTGGTCAGAGGCAAGAAGCAATACGATAAAAGAGAGGATATAAAGAAAAGAGAACTGGACAGGCGTTTTAGGGCTTTAAAAAAAGAAAAGTTTAGATACTAGGGGATGACCGGTATCGACAATAAATGCACCTTAAATATTCAGAGCGTGTTTGAGCTTACACGTAAATACAGCTTAAAATTACAACTGCAAACAAAATTGCAAGCAAAGCTAAAGCTTTCTCATGGAAAGTGCCAGCTTTTGCTCCTGTTGCCGCTTAAACAGCCGCAACCATCTACCCTCTTTAGGCTTCAGAAGTGGTGTTAGGTGTCATATCAGAAGCTAGGTTTAAAGACTTACCTTTGGCTTTAAACTGAACCTTAAAAGGCTAAGAAGCAGTCGCTTTTGTTCGGTTTTGATGACTGCTTTGATTTTTCAAACCGATCTATCTCTGTAAAAGTATTTAAGAAGCTTTGTTGCACGCGGGTTCAATTCCCGCCATCTCCACATATTTCCCTGTATCTATATTAGCCGCGGTGGCGGAATTGGTAGACGCGTTGGACTTAAAATCCAATGATAGCGATATCGTGGGAGTTCGATTCTCCCCCGCGGCACTTAGAAAAACTGTGATTATCACAGTTTTTTTATATTTAAAGAAATTAAAAAAGAAAAGGATAAAAGATGCTTATTGACTTATTTTTTAATTTTGTTAGAATAATATTTATAAACCTGACGAGTATGGAATATATAGTAGTTCTTTTCATTACTTTTTTTTCGTTTCAGTCAGTTGACCTTAGTTTGGCAACTGAGCTACCAACGAATAAAGAAATTCCTACTTGTCCGGATTTGAACAATGATCAAGGGGTGATTCCTCAGATTGTATTTACAGAGAGAGCTGTAATGATTCAGGACCAACCTGAAAGTTTTGAGGAAAAGAGTTCCCCGACAAGCTGTTGCGAACAAAAGCTGAAGAGATTCTTGTTCAAGTTCGGATAACTTGGTTACATATCGAATGTGTAACCCTGGACAAGGGATTATCGGAAGGCACCACAAGAGATGGTTGTCTAAATTTCTCAGGGGGGTCTAAATAACTGACCCCCTATTTTTTTATTTAAAACAGGTGTTATTAAAAGCTTGACTTTAGTTGATGGTTTTAATAAAATAAGAGTATTAAAAAATTGCGGGTATCGTATAATGGCTATTATATTACCTTGCCAAGGTAGGGACACGGGTTCGATTCCCGTTACCCGCTCACTGATTATTCGCAAGAAACAGAGTTGAAAAGCTCTGTTTTTTGCTTTATATACGGGTTAAAATGACTTTGCCCGTCTTTATGTAAAGTTGGTAAATTAAGAATGAAATCAGA
>JAIPJA010000007.1 GCA_021734405.1 Minisyncoccota bacterium | reverse complement strand
CCCACCGCGAAAATCTCTATCATAGGCAAAAAAACCACCAATTAAAGGCTTGCCATCTTTGGAAAAAACTCTGACATGGGGACCACCTCCCTGTCCCGCTCCAGTAATTATTTCTTTAGTGCCATCACCGTTTAAGTCTAAAACAGCTACATTAACCCCACCGCGAAAATCTCTATCATAGGCAAAAAAACCACCAATTAAAGGCTTGCCATCTTTGGAAAAAACTCTGACATGGGGACCACCTCCCTGTCCCGCTCCAGTAATTATTTCTTTAGTGCCATCACCATTTAAATCAGAAATAGCTACAGAAATTTCACCATAAAATTTAGAAGCAAAAGGTAGAAAGCTTTTTATAATCTGACCATTTTTATATATTTTTATTTCTCCTTGATAATTAACTAAAGTTTCTAAAATTGTATCATTATCAATATCAGAGATTATAATCTGACTTTGAGCAGGAAAGCTGTCTTTATAAGCAAAAAATCCATTTTGTATTTGCTCACCATTTTCATTAAAGACCCTCACAAAAGCACCATTATCAAACACTGAGTCTAGAATCTCAGTAGTTCTTTTTAAAAGTATAACCCCGTCTTCAGGTTTTAAATTTACCCAATTTACAACCGTGCCATTATTAGTATTAGGGTCTTGATAGCCACTAATTTTTTCAAACTCCTCTTTTTCAAAAACATATTTTTGACTTTTACCCGTAGAATTAACTATAGAGACTGCTTGAGAAAAATCTCTTCTCCAAAGTCCAGCCTCAACTTTTTCTTGACTACTTTTTTTAGTTAAAAGGTTATAGGCTGAATTTTCAGCTTGACCTAAGTCAATATTATACTCATCAAACCACCAAAGTTGACCCTGATTTGCTTGATGATAATTATAGCCAAAATAACCATTACCCAGTAAAGCAGAGGTAAAACCAAAACGAAAATTCTTGTAATCATTACTGTTACCAAATCTTAATACAATTGAAGATTGAGGACTTTTGTTATATTTAGATAAATTTAAATAAGTTTGAATAGATCCGGCCCAACTACCTCCATTTTCCCAACTAGAAGGAAAATCTTCTAACATCATACCGTTTAAATGTTTTTGATAATCAAAAAAAACTCTACCATTACCTAATATAATAGACTCCGGGTTTAAGTCTCTAGTTTTTTTAAGAATTTCTTCAGTTCCTTCCTTCCAATAGGCATTTAATTCATTTTGAGAAATTTTTTTATTCTCAGCAATTTGTATATCTGTATTTAGCCAACTTATATCCCCCCAAACATTATCGTAGAAAACTCCGTCCCAAAGACCGGTACTTAAAATTTCTTGGCTTACAAACTCTGGCAAAAAATCATTCCACCTTTTTCCTTGACTGGAAAGTCCTGAGCCATCACTAATATTTAAAAGATAAGTTCCTGGCCAAAAACTTAGTTTATCGCCCTGACTATCTCTTAGCCACCAATTATCACTAATTTGATTATAAAGCTTAGCTCTCAGTGGCGCTTCTAAGCTAAAATTGCCTCGACTATAATCTATTATTTCTTGAGAAGTTATGTAGGCTAAGATTTTTATATCTGGGTTATAGTTTCTTATTTTTCTAATTTGTTCAGGATTATTTTCTTGTACTTCCATATCCAAAATTAAAAGATCCCATTTAGCCAATTTTTCGGCCTCTTGAGAGTTTATTTGCCAATTTAGAAAATAATTAGAAAGTTTAGGAAAATAAATTTGAGCCTCGGCTTTTTTTAAGTTGTTATTAATTAAAAAAAAGCCTGATAACAAAAATATTACCAATATAGATAAATTGATTTTTAGCCAAAACTTATTTCTCATTTTTAGACTGATTTTAAGATTTGATATTTTTCCGGCAAATATTCATGTAAAACCTTAGGAATAATTACTGAGCCATCAGCTCTTTGATTTTGTTCTAAAATAGCTGGAATTAAACGACTAGTGGCCAGCCCAGAAGCATTTAAAGTATGGAGAAATTCATTTTTTCCTGTATTTTCTGACTTGTATCTTATTTTAGCTCGCCGAGCTTGATAATCAGTGGCATTAGAAATGCTACTTACTTCTTTGTAGATATTCATACTAGGAATCCAAACCTCGACGTCATAAGTTTTAGCCATAGCTGCACTAGCATCTTTAGCTGCTAATTTACTAACTTGAAAATGTAAATCCAAGGTTTCCATCATTTTTTTAATTTCTTCATTCATATCAGAAAAAGCTTGCCAAGAATTTTCTGGTTTAGTAAATTGAAATATTTCTACCTTATTGAATTGATGCCCTCTAATCATGCCTCTTTCTTCTTTACGATAACTACCGGCTTCCCTTCTAAAAGAAGTTGCATAAGAAAAATACTTTTTAGGTAAATCTTTTTCAAATAGAATTTCATCCCGGTGATAATTAGTAAGCATCATTTCAGCTGTAGCATTAAGACAAATTTTATCCTGGGTCCAATACAGATCATCTCTAAACTTAGGTAAATGCCCAGAAGCAAAAGCAGAGTCTTCATTTAATAAATAAGGCAAAAGTAACATTTGATAATTATTAGCCTCATGATAGTCCATGAAAAAATTTAAAAGAGACCATTCTAACCAAGCTCCAGCCCCTTTATACCCCCAAAAGCCATTACCTGACATTTTAGTAGCTCTTTCGTAATCAATAATATCCAGCTCTTTAGCTAACTCTACATGATCTTTAGCTTTAAAATCTAATTCAGGTTTAGCTTTAAAAGTGTAGATTACTTCATTGTTTTCTTTGTCCCCGGCTTTAACATCATCAGCTGGTAAATTAGGCAGGGCTGATACTTTTTCAAAAAGATTTAATTTTAATTGTTTTAACTGAGTCTCTTTATCTTTAATTTTTTGTGCTAATTCTTTCATTTCCTCTATAGTCTTTTTATCTGGACGTTTATGACTAAACTCATTTCTTTTAGCCTGCAGAGCTTCTAAATTAGTAGTAAGGTTTTTTCTTTCATTTTCTAATTTTATTATTTCCTCTAAATTAAAACTGCCTTTGTCTAATCTTTTTAGTAAGGCTTGTTCTACTTCTTTAGTATTTTCAATAATTTTTTTTATATCTATCATATTTTTAACAACTAATTTATTATTTCTCCTCCAAAGACACTTAATATACTATTTAAATTATTTTTATTACTCTGAGCCGACTCTTTTTTCTCTGGCGGACTAACTTTCTCTATTTCTTTCCTTGGTTCTGAAAATTGACTGCTACTCGATTTAGAATTTAGAGAAAAACTAGAAACTTCTAAACTACTATCTAACTCAGGATTAACTCTGAGTTTTTCTTTAAAAACCTCAACACAGGCTTTTTCTAAAATATCTGAAATAGTAGCTGATTTTAGCCTCTCTTCATGAAACTTATATTTACAAAGTAATTTTATTTCCCCGCCTTTTATCTCTGTAGGAAAACAATTTTGTAAAATAAAAGTTAAAGAATGATTATATTTTTTAATTTTAATTAAGAATTCTTTCCATTTAGCTTGTATATCTTTTATTTTCAAACTAACACTAGTGTTTAAATCTTCCTTTGTTTCTTCAGGTTTAATCTTAGGTCTTTCTAGGCTAACTTCACTTTCATTAATACTTTTTAAGGTATTGTTATTATTAGCAGTTTCGAAATTATTTTCTGCTTTAGGCTCGCTTAAGTTAGTTGCTATTGATTTTGTTCCTTTAGAGGGAGAAACAAAGTTTGGTTTTTTGCTGTTATCATAATCACTTTCAGAGCTTAGTCTGATAGCTAAAATTTCTAAAGGTAATTGAAGCAAGTCGGTGTTTTTCAATTTATTTTCTAAAAGTAAAAACTCTTCTAAGAAGTTTAGAGATTTCTCCAGCTCAACCTTATTTTCTAGTTGTGCTAATTCTTTTTCAGTATTAGAGCCAAAATCAAGTCCAATTTTATTAGCTAAAGAAGAATCTATTTTATTTAAACAAATTTTTCTACTAAGAATAATCAAATCTTTATTAAATCTTTTTAAATCTGCTCCAGATCCAGCTAAATCATTAATTAATCTTATAGCTGGCCCTGTTTCTTTCAAGTATAAATGCTTTAAAAAAGCCATAGCTTGAGATAAATTGCTTTGTGGTAAAACTAGCTTAGCTTCTTCTAAACTTATCCTATCATTTTTTTTTAAAGATAATACTTGTCCGAGAAGGCTTTCAGCGTCACGTAAATAACCATCAGCTTGTTTAGCTATAGCTTCTAAAACTTCTTCATCACTACTTATTCCCTCGCCTTGTAGTATAAATTTAAGTTTTTTAACGGTATCAGCTATAGAGATTTTTTTAAAATCAAACCTTTCACAACGAGAAATAACAGTTTCTGGAATTTTATGAACTTCTGTAGTACACAGTATAAACATAGTTTGTTTAGGTGGCTCTTCTATTAACTTTAAAAGGGCATTAAAAGCTGAAATAGACAGCATGTGAACCTCGTCTATTATAAAGACTTTGTGTTTTAAATTAGAGGGAGGTATTTTAGCTGAATTAATAATATTTTCTCTAACATTATCTACCCCAGTGTGACTAGCTGCGTCAATTTCTATAACCTCTAAGCTTTGCCCCTTACTTATAGCTAAACAATTTTCACAGTCACTGCAAGGTTCAGCTCCTTCAGGTTTTAAGCAATTAATACTTTTAGCTACAATTCTAGCTAAGGTAGTTTTACCCACAGCTCTAGGTCCACAAAAAAGATAAGCTTGACTTAAGCTATTAGAGATAACCTCATTTTGTAAGGTTATTTTTATGTGATTTTGACTAAAAACTTCAGAAAAATTCTTAGGTCTATATTTTCTATATAAATTGGCCATAAACAAATGCTATAAAATAAATTAAATTTTCCAAGTAGCTTTTATGCCATTGTCAAATTCTATCTCTTTTAAGTACTGTTGATAATCCTTTAAAGCTTCTAATCTCTCAGCCTTTTTTTCTAATTGAGTTTGACTGCTAGCATTTTTATAAACCTCATCCACCTTTTCAAAATTACTAGACATTTTAGATAACAAAGATTTCTCAACTTCACTTAAACTAGCCTCCACATAAGGATTGGAGCTTTTAACCTCTTGACCGTTTTGATCAATTAATTTATCCGGTTTTAAAAGAAATTTTAACTCTACTTTCTTCTCCTGACATTTTTCCTTTAGAGCTTCTAGTTCATTTAAACTAAGGTTTTGCAATAATTCATCAGTATTAATATAACAAACTGAAGATTTTTCACTATCAGCTTTATCTACAAGTTTTAAGGCAGCATCTACCGCTTTTTCATTAGAATTGCCCTGATGACCGTGTTCATATAGCTGAGAAAAAGCTTTTTCAGCCTCTTGAGTACCATAAGAACTAACCCCACTCATATCATCACTAAAAGAAGCTACTTTTATGCTTTCTAACTTATACTCTGTAGCTGATCTTTTCAAGTCTTTAAAATAAGTTTCTAACTGAGCTATCATACTTTTATTGTCGTCAATAGTTGAAGGACTGTTATCAGAAGCTATCAATACTTCTTGAAAATTAGCTATTTCTGAAAGTTTAGGAGTAATTTTTTCTAAGGTTTCAATAACAAGCTGATTATCTATTTGAGCATCTAAAGAACTCAATCCATGCAAATTATCAGGTTCAGCTGATAAGTCTATTTTTACTGATCTAGCTTCAGCTAATAATTTATTATACTTATCTGGGTTATTTGTTTTCATATCCTCCACTTCCTGAGCCGTATAATTATTACCAGTATCAGGATTTTCCATATCAGTAATATAGGTAACTCCAGCTTCTTCTCCTGTGTCACTGTGAGGGATCTCTATTTTAGCATTAGTAAATTTTTCCAATACACTATCCACTTCATCATCAGATAAGCCCAATTCACTTAAGTGATTGCTAATTTTTTCCAAACTATCTTCTGAAGTTAAAATAGATTTTAAAGCCTCGCCTCTATCTATAGACAATTCTTCGTTTCCCCCTACTCTAGATAACTCATTAGCCGAAGCTTTTATTTTTATTTCATTATCCATAAAATCACGTAATTTATCTCTATCTATTTCACCATCTTCTCCAGCCATATCGCTAAAAAAATTTAAGGTATGACCTAAAGCTTGATCTTGCCCTTCTTGACTTATCTCCGCCTCATTATTACCAAAATACTGATCAATATCTAAAACCGAAGCCTTGCTATCTTCAAAATTATTACTTTCTAAATTTTCACTAGTACCTACCTCAGCTTTGTTGGTTTTATCTCCATCTTCATTTTCAACATCTTCTAAATCAGAAGCACTCATTTCAAAGGTATTATCTTCTAAATTATTATCACCGTCTCCGCCTAAATTATCATCTACAAACTCTACGGCTTTGAGATCTTTAACTTTATCTTGTTCAACCTGGTCATTGCCAAAAGCTGCATTAGCTTTAAAAAGTATCATATAAGCTAAAACTACTTTACTAGCTATTTTAAAAGTTTTATTTTGTTTTAATTTCTCAAATATTCCTTTTTTACCTTTATACCTTTCAGCATCACTGAGTTGTTTTTTTATTATTTCCTGACTTATACCTGCCTCAAACTGATCTATTTTTATTAACAATTCTGGATCCTCTATATATTCTTTAGACGCTATTTTGTTATTCACCTTTTCTGCTCTAACCCCATCTAAACTATCAGGATTTAAATCATCCAATTCTGATAACTGTGGTTTTTCTTCCTTTTCCCCTGTTTCTAATTGAATGTCTTTTTTTTCTGTAATTTTTTTTCCTCCTATTTCTTTCTCCTCCTGGTTTTTATTTATATTTTCAAAATTCATATTTTTTATTTATTTTTTTTAAAATATTTAACAAAATTGTTTATAATATTATCCTTATTCTCCTCCAAGCCTTTTTCTAGAGCTATAAAAATATTTTCACTAGTTTGATCATCCTCTATTTCTTCTAAAATTTTAATTAATTTATCATCATCTATATCTAAAAAT
This sequence comes from Minisyncoccota bacterium, assembly GCA_021734405.1. Lineage (GTDB taxonomy): Bacteria > Patescibacteriota > Patescibacteriia > Patescibacteriales > UBA12465 > JAIPJA01. The sequence continues at coordinate 26,100 of JAIPJA010000007.1, read as the reverse complement.
AATAAGTGTAAGTATTTATTAAAAGCTAAATAAATCATTAATTTAGCCTGAAAAATATAATACTTATCATCTTTTTTTCTTTTAACAATTTTAAGATTATATAATTTTTCAAGTAAATCATCAATTAAAGGACTATCTAGGTAGATAAAAGGCATGAATTCTATCTCAGATTTATTGTTGTTAAACATAATTTTCTCAATTATTTTTTTTAAAAAATGAAACATAAATTATTTTATATTTAATAATAAAATTATACAATAAAAAATATAATTAGTGAATAAAAAAGCTGCCTTTTTAGCAGCTATAATTCCTATTTAAACAAGTCTTTTGCTTGTTTAATTTTTCTTTGGGCTAGCTCTGGTTTTAAGCCATAGAGATAAATCAATTTTTTGCTTGCAGAATCTTGATTTTGAGGTAAATTTTTAAAAATAATTTCACCATTTTTCCTTAATTCTCTTATTTTGTTAGCAAATAAAGATTTTTCTCCTGCAATTTTCCACTGTGTCATCATTTTCTCCTTATTAGGAGCTGGACGATTTAAAGGATCCGCCATCTCTCTGGTGGCCACATAAAGATCACCTGATTCTAGTTTTATTATAATTACATCCCTGGCAGAATCAGACATTCTATAGCCAACATCACCTAAAATATCAAAATATAGTGAATCTTGATTATAAACTATATATCCAGACCAAAAAACACCATATTTTGTTTCTTCAACCGTTTGAGAAAAATTATCTAAGCTCCTCTCTAAACTGCAAGCGGAAGAAAACAAAAACAACATCATCAAAAAAAACCACACTTTTCCTATGTTTTTCATATTTACAAGTTTTTAAAGTACAATTGTTTAATTGTAGCAATAACACTAAGTCTGTCAAGAGTATATTTTTTAATGATAAAAACAGAATAATTATCTTTAAAACAATTACTCTGTTTTCATCAATATTATATAAAAGCTAGTATTAAGTAGCCAGACCTCTTTTTTTAATTTCTGCTTCAACAATTCTTTTATCTTGGCCATATTTTAAACGACTAAGATTTCTAATTTTAACTGACATATCTTCTCTAGCTGTACCAAGCATTGGCCAAATTGTTTGCAAAGAGAAAGGTTTTGTAGAAGTATTATCAACTAATAATTTAATACAGGCAGTTCCCTTGCCAATGTTTATAAGATCAAATTCATTGAAAGTAGGACCAAAATCTTTAACTAAATACTCAGCATCCTCGGAGCCCACCTTAAAAGTTATCATTGTGCCAACGTTACCAAAAACAGCATCTTTTATCTCAGAATTATTGTCTTGGGATAGCTGACCAATATATTGGTGAGCGATAATAAGGTTTAAAGCGTATTTTCTGGCCTCAGATAAAATAGCGCAAATAGAGTCAGTGGTAAAGTTTTGAAACTCATCAATATATAGATAAAAATCTTTCCTATCTTCCTGAGCCATATTAGCTCGAGAAAGTGAGGCCATAAGTATTTTACCTACTATAATCATACCTAATAAATAAGCATTGGTTTCACCAATAACACCTTTAGGTAAATCTATTAACAGAATTTTTTGACTATCCATTAGTTCTCTAAAATTAAATGAGCTTTTTTGTTGACCAATAATTGGTCTCATCATGTCATTAGATATAAAAGGTGTTAACTTGGAGGTAATATATGGGACAATGTTGGCTAAAGCTGCTTCTCCACCGGCTTTTTCCGCTTCTTTACTCCAAAAATCAACGACAGTTTGATTTTTACATTTTGATATTTTTAATTTTCTGAAATCTTCATCAGCCAAAACCTTAGGTACTTCCATTAAAGTTGATCCTAGTTCAGGACTATCCATTATTAAAAGTAAAGCATTTCTCATATATTGTTCAAACATTGGTCCACCAGTAGCTTTTAAGTCATAAAGTTTATCAAATATGCCTATCATTTCATTAATAACAAAGCTTTTTTGTTCAGGATATTTTTCATCATATTCTAATAAATTCAAAGCCATAGGTCTTTCTACGTCTCCCGGAGAAAAAACTATCACATCCTCAGCCCTTTGCGGGGGTACTCTTTGAATAATATCTTCTATTAAATCGCCATGAGGGTCTAAAACACAAACCCCTTCCCCATTCTCAATGTCTTGAACCGCCATGTTAGTTATATGTACTGACTTACCAGTACCAGATTTACCAATAATATAGGTGTGTCTTCTACGATCTGGTCTTTTAATATAAATATCTTTAGTTATCCCCCTATAACTGTTTCTACCTAAAAGCAGGCCTTCCTCTGGTATATCTGAAGGCGCTGGAGCTACTCTGGCAGTAAGCCACAAAATATTGGGGGTTTCCATGGTTCTAGTAGGAAAATGAAATAAACCAACTAATTCTTCAGTATTTAAAAGAAAACTTTTTTTGTCATCAAAACGACGAAAAATAAAATCGTGAACTATTTGTTTTTGCTTAGATTTATCTATTGATCCAAAATTATTACCTTTCTCATAAGCATTATATTCAGAAAAAGCATTAGCTAAATTTTCTAAATACATTATACTTTTAGTTTGAGTTTTAGCGCTCACTATCATGCGTAAATTAATATCTAAACCGGCTTTAGCATTTTTTTCTTCCATTTTTTTAAGCACCTCCTCTTCATTAGCAGTTAATCTTTTAGTATCCATGGTTTGTTCGCTGGCTGATTTTGATTTAGAAGCTGAGCTAAACATATCAAAAAGAAAAGAAAAAATCTTAGAAGCGCCACCGGAACCAGAAGAGCTAAGTTGTAAGCTATTTTTTTTATGGCTATTTCTAACAATATTTTTTATAGTACTATGCCAAGAAGCTTTAGCGCTTCTAACTAAATACTGTACAGTGATGCTTTCATCTTTATCTAATTTAGAGAGCACGTTTATAATAGAGCTCATGGGGTCAACCTCCATATCTTTATAGGTCTTAATAGGTAAGGCAAAACTTTTTCTAGTTTTTAAAGTACCAGCTAAAACCTGATTTTGAATATTAAAAGCATTATAGTCTAAAATTTCTTCTATAACAGCTTCAGGGTAATAGGCGTGTATTTGTTGTTCAATATATCGAGTTTTGTCTTCAGGAACAGCTAAATAAAAAGCTATCTTATTGTTATGAGCCACTATTTCTAGTCCAAAATGATCAGTTCTACCTTTTAGCCAGTGATTTTGTCCTCTTTGCGCCCTTAAACCTCCAATAGCAGCTAGGAGCGTTTCCCCTTTAGCAATGTCTTCTTGCATGGTTTGAATAGTTTCATCCTTATTAGCATCCTGAGGCTTGTCCTTGGGCAATTTAATTAGAAAAACTCTATGCTCAACTATTTGTTTTTTCTTTAAAATTGAACGAAAAATTAAAAGCACTAAAAAAAACAAGCCTAAAAGTACTAAAGGAATGATAATTACTAAAGGATTAATGGTAGAAAAATCAAAATTCATAATATAAAATTATTCATGTTTTTTTAATTTTATTATCTTATCAGCCTTTATTTTAGACTCTTGTTCTAAATAATAATAATTAGCATTAGGAATTATTCCTAACCACTTTTTAATTAAATTAACAATTTGCTCAACCTTAATTTTAGTTTTTTCTAGTAAAACATTAATTTTAGCCACAGTTTCTTCTCCGGTTTGTTTAAATTGGGCTTGTTTATCTTTAGATAAATTTAAAAACACATCTTCTAAACCTTCAGAGAGAATATTATCAATTTCTTTAAGCTGTTTAGCTTGCTCACTGTTTAAATTAGTTTGCAAAACTACAGAAGCTTTTTTCTTTTTTAAAGCCGGAGTTTCAACCTCATTTTTAACAGCTTGTTCACTTCTATCTATATTTTCTTTAATAGTTTCTTTATTTTCAGTTTGAGATTCTAAACCTCCCTCATTTTCAACTTTATTTTCCGAGGACTCTTCTGAAGTTGATTCCGGAACTATCTCAGGATTAAAATTAAGTTCTGCCATAATATTAATCTTTAATTATTGCTTCTACCGGACAAGAGCTAATACTGTTTTGAACACAGTCTTCCTGCTCCTTGTTTTTTGGCTGATTTTTAACACTTGATTTTGAATTTTCATCAAACTCAAAAACCTCAGGACACATGTTTATACATAAGCCACAACTAATACATTTGTCCTTATCGACTTTAACTTTCATATTAAAATTATTAAATAATTAATTATCTGTATTATATCATATTTATATTGACAATAAAATAGAGCTTTGTTATTATATAAAAGTAATAAATTGCAAAAAATTTTATTTTTTTATTTAATTAAAAACATATGGCACATAAAAAAGCAGGTGGATCCACCTCGAATGGACGAGATTCCAAAAGTAAGCGTTTAGGTGTTAAGCTTTTTGCTGGAGAATATGCTAAAAATGGAGCTATTATCATTAGGCAAAGAGGCACTAAATATCACCCAGGAGAAAATGTAAGAATTGGCAAAGATGATACTTTATTTGCTGTTAAAGAAGGTTTTATTAAGTTCACTGACAAAAAAGTTAAAAAATTCAACAACCAACTTAAAAAAACAGTTTTTGTTAATGTTGTTGCTACCAGATAAGTTTAGAAAAACTTAAACATTACTCGCAAAAGAAAACTAGACACATAAAAAAGAAGACCCTGTAGAGGGTCTTCTTTTAAAGGTATTCTCTTCAAAACTAAGATCTATTCAAAATTCTTTGAAAAAAATTTCTTCTAGACTTCCACATTTTTTCGCTTGATTCATAACTTATTTTTCTTTCATTGTCTTTTTCATACCAAGGTTGATGTTTACCATCCCTAACCCTCACTGATGCATTATATTGATCTTGTCCTTCAATTTTTCTAGCTAAATTTTTAGCTGTTTGATCGTCAATCGGCTCTTGTACATAAATTTCTAATTTTCCTCTATATTGTGCTAACCTTTTTGCTACTTCAGGCTCAAGTTTTTTTAAATTTGAAAAACTCAACTCTTCTCCTTCATGTTTTGATAGTATATCTGCTAATTCTTCAGTTAATTCCTCAATTCCTAATTGAAGATAACCCTGATCCCTAACCATTGCTTTAGCCACTTCTGGGCTGATTTGTTTTAGTCCATTTAAATCAGTGCCTCTTCGTTTACGTGTAGAAGATTCATATTGATCTCTATCAGCTTCAAATAAACTGACAGCTTCTTCAGTACTTAATTCTTTAACTTTATCCAAAGTTAATTCAGCTCTACATTGACTTAAAGATTCAGCTGAATTTTTAGTTACTTTTTCTACTCCTAACATTAGAGATTGATTTGATTTTGCGAAAATATCAATACATTCATCGCTCATTTCAGATACTCCCATTAAATTATAACGTACCCCATCTGTAGCCCAAACTTTTCCTGTTATCATTTTAGCCCATTCAGGTTTCATTGTTTTTAAAGAACCTAATTCTTTATCACTTACATATGCGCCACATCTTGTATCGTTGCCATCAGACCAACGACGATATAATTTTCTCATCAAAGCTTCACCAGCTTCTAATTCATCTTCTTCTCTTTTTATCCTTTCAGGGTCATTGTTATAAGCATCCATTTTCTCTTGAATGTCCAATATATCAGAAGAACTTTTTTCTGCTAACTCACTAGCTAATTTTTCATTATTTTTTTCTCTTTGCTCCTTATCCTCCTTATCCTCGTTTTTATTTGAGGGTTGATTAAAATTTTTTTCAAAATTCATAAATTTAATGTTAATAAATTATTTTAATTAAATTTTACTTTTATATATCTATACTATACTAAACTATCATTTTTTACAACTTTTAACAAGCTCAACAAATAAAGGATGGGGTCTTAAGGGGCGAGAAATGTATTCTGGGTGAAACTGTACACCAATAAAGAAAGGATGGTTTTTTATTTCTACTGCTTCGACTATCTTGTTATCCGGTGAAGTTCCAGAAACAATTAAACCTTTACTTTCAAATAATTCTCTATATTTATTATTAAACTCAAAGCGATGCCTATGTCTCTCTGATACAGTTTTCTTGCTAGTAAATTTATTATAAGCTTTTTCTAGTCTAGTTCCCTCTTTTAGTTTGCAAGGCCAACCACCAAGCCTAATAGTTCCACCATAGCCTTTTTCAGCTATAAGCTTGGCTTGCTCGGGCATAAAATGAATAACCGGGTCTGGAGTTTTAGAATTAATTTCTTCTGAGTCAGCTTCTTTTAAACCACAAACATTTCTAGCAAATTCAATAACCGCCATTTGCATGCCATAACAAAGACCAAAATAAGGAACTTTATTTTCTCGACAATACCTTATAGTTTCTATTTTCCCTTCTGAGCCTCTGGATCCCCAACCTTGAGGCACTACTATGCCATTAAAAGATTTTAAACTTTTAGTACCATTTTTTTCTATATCCGAAGTGTTTATCCAGTGCAGTTTAACTTTTACCTTGTTGTAAATACCAGCATGTTTTAAGGCTTCTATAACAGAAATGTATGAGTCAGCTAAAGAAAAGTCGCCAGTGGTAAAATACTTTCCTACAATACCAATACTGATCTCCTCTTTAACATTTTTAGTTTTTTTAACCATTTCTGTCCAATCTTTAAAATCATTTTTTTTCTTATTTAATTTAAACTTTTCTAAAATTCTATCGCCTAAACCGTTTTTTTCAAAATTAATAGGAATGTCGTAAATAGAGTCTGCGTCAGGAGCAGCAATTACGTCTAAAGGATTAATATTACAATGAATAGCGATTTTTTCTCTTCTAGGTTCATCAATAGCTACTTCTGAACGAGCAACAATAAAGTTAGGTTGAATGCCGGCGCTATTTAAACTTCTAACTGCATGTTGAGTAGGTTTAGTTTTCATCTCACCTATTTTATGAGGAAAAGGCAAATAAGAAACCATAACAAATAAAACATCATCAGGATGTTTTAATTTTAAAACTCTAGCTGCTTCCAGAAATAATAGATTTTCATATTCCCCTACAGTACCACCAACTTCAATTATCATTATTTCAGCTCCACTCTTTTTAGCAGCTTTATCTATTCTTTCTCTTATTTCCATGGGAATATGAGGTACTACTTGCACACATTTACCCTTATATTCCAAATTTCTTTCTTTTTCAATTACACTTTGATAAATACGACCAGTGGTCATGTAATTTTCTTTGTAAATATCTTGGTTTAAAAATCTCTCGTAATTGCCAATATCTTGGTCAGTTTCATCACCATCTTCAGTTACAAAAACTTCACCATGCTCTACTGGATTCATAGTGCCAGCATCAACATTAATATATGGATCCATTTTTATAGCACTAACCTTATAACCTTTAGATTGAAGTATCGTGCCTATTGAAGCAGTAGTAACTCCTTTACCTACCCCAGACATTACGCCTCCTACTACAAAAATATATTTAGTATTTTTTTTGTCTTGAGCTTGAGATTCTTTTTTCATACAAAAATTAATTAAGATTTTTTACATTGACAAAAGCCAATTATTTGTATATAGTTATTATATAATATTTTTAAGTTTTTTAACAATTTTATTATTAACCAAAAAAGATTAGTAACATGGAAGAGGAGTATTATGTGTTTGAATTAGAGGACAAGAGTAATGGTTCGCCTCTGTATTTCCTGCATGGACCGGAAAATTTGAATAAGAAAAGTTCTAAATTAGAAGTGATAGCTAAATTTATCATTAATAATTGCGAACTAGAAGAGACAAAAATTACTTTTTTCGATCAGGAGTCTTATCAAGCCGCTGAAGAGCTAAAAAAAGTTCTGGCAAATATGGCGAGACAGGAGCTTTCAGATGTAAGTTACAGAGACATACATTCTGATTGGAGCTAAGGAGTTAAAAAGAACTAAGAAGGGACCAAAAATTGGCCCCTTTTTTTATTTATTGTTTATAGTCTTAACCGCTTCTTCTAATTGCGGGTCAACCTTGTTTTCAAAGTCTTCAGGGCTATATTCAATTACCTTGTCAGGAGTAATGCCAACGTCAGTGATATAATTACCTTCTGGGGTTAACCATTTAGCTACAGTAACCTTTAAAGCTGAACCATCTGCAAAAGGATTAAGAGTTTGAACTGACCCTTTACCAAAAGTCTGAGTGCCAATAACCGTAGCTAAGCTGTAATCTTGCAAAGCACCGGAAACAATTTCTGAAGCTGAAGCACTGCCACCATTAACTAAAACCACAGTTTTGTAGTCAGCTAATCTAGCAATACCTCTAGCTAAATAAGTTTCTTCATTAACTTCATCAAATTTTTCAATTACCACAGGGCCAGACTCAACCCATTCGCTAGCCACTTCAATGGCAGTATCTAAATATCCACCGGGATTATTACGTAAATCTAAAATTATACCTTTGACATTTTTTTGCTGAGCCTCTTTAATAGCTTGATTAAACAAGTCTAAAGTATCATCATTAAAACTGTTTATAGTAATTAAGAAAATATTATCCTCTAAAACTTCTGTTTTCACACTGTTAATTTGAATAGTATCTCGTATAATAGTTATCTCTTGGGGTTGATCAAAACTATCTCTATATACAGTTAAAATAACTTCTGTGCCTTTTTCTCCTCTAATTTGACTAACTGCCTCATCAATACTAATACCCATAGTAGACTCCCCATTAATTTCATAAATTTTATCACCAGCTAAAATTCCAGCTTTACTAGCCGGAGTTTCTGGCAGTGGAGCAATAATAGTTAAAATATCATCTCTAATGCCAATTTCAGCTCCAATTCCCTCAAAACTACCAGACATTTCTTCACTAAACTGTCGAGACAGCTCTGGGTCTAAAAAACTAGTATAAGGGTCGCCAACTGCGCTTACCATACCTTTTAGAGAGCCATAGAAAAGATCACTTTCTTTAATTTTATCAGCATCAAAATATTTAGCTTGCAGTTCATCCCAGACTTGCCAATAGAGATCAAAGTCAACTTCTTTAATAAAATTACCAGTTTCATCTTGATACTTATTAACAATTTCGGTTTCATAACTTTTACCTATTTCCTGTCCTTTAGGCTCATCTATAATAGATGACCTGCCAGCAGCAAAGGCTAAAAATATTAAAAATATAGCTAAAAAAATATTCATTTTAAAGCTAAGCTTTTTTTTGTTGTCCTGACTATTATTTTCCATATTATTTTCTAATTATTTTTATAACCTCGATATCAGTGATATCTACTATTTTAGAAGCTTTTTTATTTTGTTTGTCTTTTTTAAAAATTATCAAATCTATTTGTTCTTTTTCTTTTTTCCACCTGCTACATATATCTTCACCATTTAAAAGTGAAACTTCTCCACTAATATTACAACTAGTAGAAATAATTGGTTCTTTCACTTTTCTTATTAAACTAAGTAAATACTTACTTTCAGGCAAACGAACAGCTAAACTATGATTGCCAAAATGTTTAACCTTACTACTTAAAATTGCAGTAACTTTTCCTGGCCAAATTTTTTTTAAATATTCTTCTTGTCTAGTATTTACTATACAATATTTTTTTAGCATACTCAAACTAGAAACTAAAACAATGAATTGTTTGTTTTTAGCTCGCTTTTTTAAAGTAAAAATCTTGTTAACTGCTTTTTTAGAACTTAATTTAGCACTAAACCCATAAATAGTGTCAGTAGGCATGGCCACCACCTTTTCTTTCTTTAAATAATTAACTACAAGGGTTATGTCCTGATGAGAAAATTCCTTATCTACTTTTAAAATTTCCATATTAAGCAATAATGGTTTTTACAGCCTCAAAAGCTTCTGGTAAAAGTGGCATTAACAAATTACCGACTTTTAAAAGCCAAGGCACTATTCCTGATTGACTAAGCCATTTAGCTAAATTAGAAGTTTCACTGGTATAACTAGCTAAAAGAAAAATTACTACACTTAAAGATAAAGACCCTAAAGCCAAGCCTAAGGTCGCCCCTATAATCCTATTAATAGTTTTAGCAAAAGGAATAATGGAAATAATTTTGAAAAATTTCTCTAACAAAGCAAAAACTATACCGGCCACTTTAGCAGTTACAGCAAAAAGTACTACAAAAGCAATTACTTTCATTAAATTCTCTGAGCCCCAACCCAAACCCTGTAACCACTGAGCAAATTGTATATAATAGTGGCTAGCCACCCAAATACCAGCAATAAAGCCTAAAAAATCAAAAACCATTTTAACAAAACCTTTAAAAAGTCCGTAAAAAACAAAGCCAGCTAAAATTATTAATAAAATTGCATCAAAGATAAACATAGTTTTTTATATTATTTTAAATTTAGACTTATATATATAATATATATTAATTTTATCTATAATTAAAGTCTGGGAAAAAGTGACTCAGCTTTCTTTATCTTCTCGGCTTTAAATTGAGAAAATAATTTTTTTCCAGTTTCAGGCAAAAATATACTTATTAAGTCAGAGATATTTACCAATTGAATAGCAGCAGTTTTTAAAATCAAAGCTTTCTTCTCTTTGTCCGTTTCTTTCCAAGGTGCTTCCCTGCTTAAATACTCATTTATTTTATCAACCTCTTGCCACAAAAAATTAATAGCTTCTTGCAACTTATATTCATCCATTAATCTTTTAAAATTTAAAGTAATTTCCGCCTTAGGATTAAATTCTAATTTTAAAGACAATTCTTCCTTTTCAATTAAATTAGCTAGTCTAGCGCTTAAATTACCTAAACCATTAGCTAAGTCCGCATTATATACTTCTTTTAATCTACTTTCAGAAAAATCACCATCATTATAGGTGGAAATAGCTGATAGTAAATAATACCTTATAGCTTCAGAGCCATATTTTGATATTAATTCTTTTAAATCAATACTGTTTCCTAAAGACTTACTAATCTTTTGACCTTCATTAGTTAAAAAACCAAAAATTAAGACCTTATCAGAAGGTTTTAAGCCGGAAGACATAAGCATAGCCTGCCACATAGCACTTTGTTGTTTTAAATTATCCTTACCGGCAACTTGCAAACCTGGCCAAAAATCTTTAAATTCCTGACTCTCAGGCCAGCCTAGAGTAGAGATGTAGTTTATAAGAGCATCAAACCACACATACATTACCTGTGAGTTATCACCTGGGACTGGTACACCCCAAGGCATTTTTTCTCTCAATCTAGAAATACTAAAATCCCTTAAACCACTTTTTACAAAACTTTTTATCTCATTAAATCTAAACCCTGGTTGAACAAAGCCAGAATTTTTACTATAAAAAGCTTCTAGCTTATCCTGATACTTTGACCAACGAAAGAAATAATTTTCCTCCTCTATAATCTCTAATTCTAAATTAGGATGTAAAGGACAACGATCATCTTCTAATTCTGATTCAGTTTTTTCTAATTCACAGCCAACACAATATTTAACTGCATATTTTTTCTTATAAATATCACCGTTATCTGCGCAAATTTGCCAAAATTTTTGAGCTGCTTCTACGTGATTTTTATCAGTAGTTCTTATAAACCTATCATAACTTAAATTTAGAAGTTCTTTTAAATCTTTAAAGCTTTGACTCATTTGATCGCAAAAAACTTGAGTATCTAGACCTTTCTCCTGAGCTTTTCTATGTATTTTTAAACCATGCTCATCGGTTCCGGTATTAAAAATAACTTCCTTGCCTAAAAATCTATGATAGCGAGCAATAACATCAGCCTTAATAATTTCAGCAGCAAAACCAATATGAGGCTCTGAATTTATGTAAGGTAAAGTGGTAGTGATGTAGAATTTATTTGACATAATTAATTTTTTTAATTATCATAATAATAGTTCTTTGTTCTAATTTTTGGTTAATAGTTTTGGGATTTGCCGTCAAATTAACTTTTGGCGGCTTTTTTTATTACCATAGAAAACTCTCCTTTATTTTCAACAGGATTATTTTTAAAATACTCTTCTAAATTTTCTACTAAATCAAAATAGAAAGTTTCATTTAATTTAGTCATTTCTCTACCAATTAAAATTTTTCTATCTTTTAAGCCATGATTTTTTAACTCCTCTAAAAGTTTTAATAATCTATGTTTTGATTCGTATAAAACTACACTATAATTAGATTCAATTATTTCTTGAATAACCTTTTGTCTTCCTTTTTTATGAGGTAAAAATCCTAAAAATAAAAATTTATCTGTTCCTATTCCAGCCACCGATAATAATGTGCTTAGAGCTGAAGCTCCAGGAATAGGGGTTATAATTGTTTCTGCTAAGTTTTCTCTAACATCGGAGACTAGCTTGGAGCCAGGATCGGAAATTCCAGGCGTACCAGCTTCTGAAACTAAAGCTACCTTTTTTTCAGCTTTTAAAAATGAAAAAATTTCTTGTAGAACCTTGTCACTAGCGTGCTGATTGTATTTTTTAAGGTTGCACTTTAAATCGTATTTTGTTAGTAATTTTCTAGTAGTATTAGGATTTTCAGAAAAAACAACATCAGCCTCTTTTAAAGTGCTTATAGCTCTAAGGCTGATATCAGATAAATTTCCTATTGGTGTGGATATAATAAATAATTGTCCCATTTTTTCTACATTATATCTTCTTTTCTTTCTTTTACATACTTAGTCCAATCTTCAGCAATCTCTACAAAAACCTTAAACGGAGCTTCAATAACAAAATCTAGTATGAATATAAATATATTTACTTTAGAAGCCTTATCAGATAACCACCTACCTGTAGCTACAATCGGCATATAAAAGAAATCGAACAGAAAGTCAGCTAAATTATCTTTTCTTTCAGCAATAATAAGCTCTTTAACATTCTTTTTAACCCTAATGCTAAAAAAGCTAACAAAAGCCAAGAAAAATAAGAAAATAGTAATGCTTACCCAATTAAAATTAATAGCCAAAAGAACTCTAATAAACAAGTAGGCTGTAAAAAGGAAAGTAGTAGTATAAATAAGGTTATAGACAAAATTTACAACCGGTCTTCTTTTGGCTGGTGGAGCAATAAAGAAAGGCCTAGTTCTCTTATGCTCATTATAAGTAACTTCTTGAACACCCTCTACGACCGCCTCTAGATTTTTAGTGCTTGGCTTTCTAGTTAAAAGAACCATTATAAAAAGTAATAAGGCAGGAAAAGTGATGTTAATAAATAAAGCTAAATAATTTATTTCTTCATTAAACCAACGTATAGCTGGAACCTCTATTAAAATCACAAAAATAGATTTGGTTAAGAAAATATAGATAATACTTCTTAAAGCGCTACGCCAAAGGCTTTTCTTCATGCGCTTGTATTTTTGACTATAGGTTTCCTTTATTTTTTGATAATAAACTTTAGCATTAGTTCTAACTTCATTATAAAGTTTAACTGGTTTATCGCCAATAGTTTCAGTTAAAATTTGATAAAAAACTGAATATTTTTTAGTAATATTGTCTATTTGTTTAATTAAAGGATGGTTTAATTGTCTAGCTATAGCCGCTTGTAAGGTTTTTATATTATAAGCAATTTCATAAATTTCTTCATCAGAAATATTATTTTTCGTCCAAGTACTATTATAATATCTAAAAAGAATTAAGCTTAACATGGAATCATTATATTTTAAATGTTTCCTGAAAATACTTAAATAAATTTGTATTTTCAAATCTTTCTTGTAAATTTCTTGAAGTTTATCTTGAGCTTGAATATTTTTTTCCAAATCATCATACATATTTTGGACAATGGTTCTTTGTACATTGTTATAACCCAAATTTTCCTCTATTTCTGTAGCTGCAAGAGAAATAAGCCAAGAAACTAAACCGCTTCTTTCTTTTATTTTATTTTTAACTATTTTAGTATCAGTTTCAGCGTCAGAAAAAGTACTAATTTTATCTAAACAAAAACTTTTTAACTTTATATATTTTTCCAATAACTGTCCTATCTCTTTAATTTTGGCTTCAGGAATTTCATTATTAGGCAAATACCCAGCTCTTATAAGCTCGGTTATAAGATGTAAAGAAATTTCTTCACTCTTAGAAGCTTTTAAAACCCCTTCTATAACTATCTGTCTTTTCAAAATTCTTTCAATCGCATTTTTTCTAAGCAAGTGTTCTTCATCATAATCAACCGCATTCCTTATTTTTTCATAAAAAAAAGCTACCTTAGAAATTAAGGCTGAAACTCTTATTCTACTTATATCTTCTGGCTTAGCTTCGTTTTGCTGTTTTAAAAAATAAATAGCTTGAAACAATTTTTTTGTTTGCCCAGAAACTGATAGCTGGTCAGAAGAAACTTTTTGAAATTTAGGACTTACCATATTATATAATTATAGTGTAGCTTATTTTTAAAAAAAAGCCAATAAAAAACCCGGGATTTTATAGTCCCGGGGAAGAAGAGATAAAGAAAAAAGTGTAGCATAGTTTTGAAAAATACCTCTTCTTTGAGGTAAAGAAAAAAGTGTAGCAAAGTGTAGCATAGTCTTGAAAAATACCTCTTCTTTTTGGTTTTAAAAAGATCTTTACAACTAATTATATATTATTAACCTTTTTGAAAAAAGTGTCAAGAGTAATTCTGTTGATAACTATAAAAGGTCCTCAACTTGAATATCTCCTTGCCAAATTTTAAGCTCATCTACAATAAAATAAAAGTTTTCTCTTCTAATTTTTAACTTATCAGGATAAAAAGCTAACCAAGGAAAATCTCGACTTAAAACTTCTTGACCATCAAGCATAAGCTTTAAGCTGTAGTCATAACCGTTGTATATAATAGCTAAATAATGCCAATCATTATCATAAGGCAAAACACTTGTTCCCAACCTATACGCTTGTCCATTGAAAACAAGTTCAGTCATATAGGCAGAAATTCTTAGTCCTAAAACGTCTTCTGAGTTCCCTTCTAAAGCTAAATAGGCTCTACCTGAATCATTGTCAGAAATATTTTTATACCAAAAACCTATACCTGCACTTTCACCATTTAAAGCAGGTAAAGAAACACTTACCTCCTCATGTCTTTTATCCAGTTCTAAACCAAAAACACTATAGCCATTAGCCCACAAAGACGGGTCTAATTCAAAATTATAGCCAGAAGCACTATCACTAGCTAAACTTCCCTGTCCTTCATCAAAACTCCAATAATGCTTTAAGGTTAAAGCTGGTTTTGCAGGCAAGTTAATTGGTTCTAAAGGATAATTTAAACTTAATTTTTCTGTCTCTGATAAGCTGGGGGAAAAAATAGCTAATTGATCTAAAGCGCAGTCTCCATTTTCTACTCTCACGCTAATAGCATCGAAACTTTCTAGTCTTTGCCCTAATTCTTGGTCAACTAGCAATTGCTGATCTTGAAAAATTTTAAAGTTAGGCGGATCAAGACTTAAAGAAAAAAATATTTGATGCCAGTTTTCATCCACCCCGGCTTTAGCTTCTCCATGTCTTATCTTTTCTTCGTTAGGAGCTTGACTTTCAATGTAATTATGACTAAAAGTTAAAACAAAATTATTATCATTAGCATTTTGTAAAGACAAAACTAAACGGGCATCAGCTTTAATTCTTTGTTGCCAACTTAAAGAATGATTAGAAGCTAAAAAATTTTCAGATAAAGGCAAAATTAAAGGTTCTTCTCTGTAGGAAGCCTCTAAACCGCAACCATTTTCTCCTTTAACCCAATACCAGTCAAAGCTAGAGCTTTCTAAATTACTTAAAGAGTCAAAACTAGTATTAGCTCGACAATTATTAAAATGCCATAAATTTAAAAGTTTGTCTTCGCTACTGCTATTTTCCCCAGAACCTGAAGAAGTATTATTTTCCTCTAAAGGCCAAAGTAAAAAATCAAAACTATTGTCATTACTATCATAAGCAAAGGGTAGGCCTAAATGCTCGCCTGTCTGCATACTCTCTAAAGTAGAACTAGCAGAAGCCTTCCTGCTTAAAACACTATTTTCTACTATTTCTACTGCTGGAGCTACACCTTCAAAATACAAACTATCTACCCCAAAACCCACTAAATCAATAATATCCTCATCTACACTTGAACTAACCGGACCTTTAGCTAAATAAAAAGAATAACCTGAACTTGACCAAGTAAAGCTATCTTTTAAAGCTAAGACGTCAGCTTGGGCTTTTAAGTTATCACTAGCTTCATCTCTAACTATTTTAAACTTAGAAAAAGGTAAAATCTTAGTAGAGCTAGAGAGCAGCTGATAATCTTCACTACTATCAAAACGTAAAAGTATTTCTGGATCCTCTAAGCTTTTACTTTTCTCTAAACGTATTTGTTTCAGGGCTAAATCCACCTCTCTATCACAAGGATTAAATAACTCTAACCAATCATCAGTGCCAACTGAGAAAATTCTACTAATAACTAACGAGTCTAAACAAGGATTTGTTTCCTCTGTTTCTTCTTGATCTTGAGAATTACTACCAGAAGAGCCAGAAGATGAATTATTTGAACTAGACGAAGAACTATTAGAGCTAGAGGAAGAGCTACTAGAACCAGAGGAGGAATTATTATTAGAGTTTCCACTTCCTGAGCTAGAAGAAGAATTAGAATTATTACTGGAGTTTTCACTATTATCACTACTGTTATCTTCACTACCTACATCTTCGTTTATAACCTGATTATTATTTTCTTCTTCTGTTTTATCATCAGCTTTAGGCGAGCTAACAAAAATATCTTTAAATTCTTGACTTTTATCAGTATTATTATCTTTGGCAATTTTAACTTCCGAAGATGAGGTTTCATTTTTGAAAACTAAATCTTTTAATTTCTGCCATAAATTTTTAGCAGTACTTATTTCCTCTTTTTCTTTGCTTAAGCATTTATCAGAATAAATCCCTAATTTATTATCTTTAGCACTTAAAGAGGCTGTAGAAACTTTAGCTATTAACAACTGGTTTTGGGGACAAAAATCTTTATTTTCACACCCCAGCGCCTCCACTAAGCCTTCCTTAGCTAAAATTTCACTTATAAGTTTCAACTCCCCGTTATTTTCTCTAATATACACATAGCGCCACAGGCTACCATAATTATCAATATCTAAATTAGCATCTTTTTTTAAAACAATTTCTTTACCTTGTAAAAGCTCCTGGTTTCTTTTAGTGGCTACCCAGGCTAAACACTCGTCTTGACTAGCTCCTTCAGACTTAAGCTCAGGAGCTTCAACTCCTATATATCTAATTTTATCCCCTGAGTTTAAAATAATAGTATCACCGCTTAAAACCTCATAAACATAAAGCTTTTTAAAATCATCTGAAACTGTCTTTTTATTCACTTCATGATCACTGACTACACTTGCTTCTTCACTATTATTCAAATTAAACTCAGACTCCTTCTCTGTACTTAAAACTTTAACCAAAGCTTCTAAATCATCTTTTTCTTCACCAGTAAAACTAGAATTAAATTCATCACCTTCCTCTAATTCCAGTATTTCTTTTTGTCTAGTTAAATAATCACCAACTTTTTTAATGGCTGATAAAGGTTGGTTAATAAAGCTCCATTTTAAAGCTATGGCTAAACTAGGATAATTTGGCCTAATACCTTCTTCAATAAAATCAGAAGAAATATCTATATCCACCTCTACATCTTCTAAAGAAGCTTGTAAGTATTGAGTATAGGGTAGAAATATATAGCGATTACCTTGATATTGCTTACCTACATTAAAACCAAAGACCTCAGGTAAAGGCATAATCATCTTGGTATAAGGGTTTATTAAAGAAAACTCTTTAGAGCGAGAAAAACAATCACCTCTAACATTATAGCGACTATAGCTATCATAACCATCTGCGGTTATATTAACGCTATAGTCTTGAGGCTCATAAACCAAAGCTGAAATATCATAAGGATTAACTATATCTGCGCTTTCATAGAGTTTTTCAGCCAAACCTACACAGGTCCATTGTCCACTTAAAGGACCTTTCTGGTGATGAAAATCAAAGTCATAAGCTAGAGAAAACTCAGTTAAAGCTTTAGCGGTTTCAGCTATTTTTTGTCTTTGTAGCCAAGTAGCTTGTTTAGGAATCTTAGCTCCTAAAAACTCTTCCCCCTGGCTGGAGTCTATAAAATGTTTAGCTAAAGTTTTTTGTAGCCCTCCAGCTAAAGCCTCTACAATATAATGCTCACCATTTTCTTCTCCTACATAAATAGCTACATGCCCAGAATAGATATTTTTTATCGTCCCCTTTTTAATATGTATAAGCTCATCTTCATTTAAACCATAAAGCTTGCCATTACTAGAAGTTCTATACAATAAAGTACCCACAGGTAAAGCCTGGGCTAAATTAACTAAGTAGAAAAAATTAATCAGCACCAAGATAATTATTAAGATAAACCTATAAACCCTCATAAAAAATTAATTAAATAACTCCTTAAATAAACGAATATTATTGTTTGATATAGCTAAATCATTTAAATAGGGCTTCATTTCCTCTCCATAAAGTTGATAGTAATCAGCTAAAAGAAACAAAACAGCTTTTTCTAGTTCAGGATTATTAAAAGACAAAAGTTTCTTGTATATAGATAAATCATTTAAACTGAAACTTGTTGCCTTAGCCTTTAAATTACTAATGGCTTTAACTGCTTCTAATAAAATAACTTCTGAGCTCTCTGTAGCTATAATTTCTTTGTAAAAACTAAATAAATCTTCTGTGCCAAAAACAGACCATAAACTTCTAAAAGCAGTTTTTCGCTGAGTTAAAGGTAGGCTTTTGTCACTAATTATAGTTTTTAATTCTTCTCTCATATTGTTTTGATATAATAAGTCTGAGCTTTGAGGCTCATTTAAAATAAAGTAAGTTTCTAAGTTTACAGCCTTTAAACTGTTAAATAGTAAGGGGTGTTTTTCTAAACAATTACTGTTTTTAAGTTTCTCTATTAAAGCTAACTTAAAGGAATCTGACACTGTCTGACTGCTAATAACTTGTTCTATCCTGTCTACGCTCCTATTATCTAAACGTCTGCTTGCACAAATAATCTTTAAATAATAACTAAGCCAATAATTACATTGCTCTCGACAAGAAAAAGAAGCCTCTGATAATTTTAGTAGTTTCTTTGAGGCTATATTAGAAGCTAAAGGACTAAATTTCCACCAATCTAAAGAAATTATTAAACTACTTAAAACTAAGATTGTAGTTATGACTATAATTATAATCTTTTTCTTTAAGCTAAATTTTTTTCTCTTTATTTTCATAACTGATTTCATCGCTCCTAGCTCTTCTAAAAAAAGAAGAGACTAGGAGCGCTTTAAGACACTTCTCTAAGCTAACACATAGCTTATTTAGAAAAATTAAAGCTAGCTTAAAAAAGCTGTGAAAATAAAAAAACCAGGAATTTAAATCCTGGTAATTAAAAATTTTTATTCTACTTATCTTGAAAGAGCCTGTTTATGCTTCAAGTAAAACACTACTTTATTTGCTGAAAATATATAAACAAAAAAGGTGATTATTGCCAAAGCAATAAAAACCATTCCTACAGGTTGATTTTCCTTTAATAGGTTAAAAGACCCAAAGGAAAAAAGATTGTAACCAGCAAAGATAACTAAGAAGAAAATAAAATTTATTTTCAAAGCAGCTTTATAAAAAAAATCTTTTTCTGATTCTCTTTTTAATTCTTTTTTAATTCTTATATTCTGAAAAAAAGGAATTAAATATAAGAGTAAATAGACCCCACCCATTAAAAAAGCTGGGAGCTTTTCTCTTTGAGAGCGCCACAAGCTCACAAGATATTGCCAAACTTGCTGTTCAGCCTCAAAAACGAATAGCCCTAAAATAAGCATAATCAAAAATAGGACAATCATCGCTAACACTGTCAAAAAAGTTTTCATATTTTATTATTTTTTTGTTAAACATCTATTATTAATTACTCAGTATTACATAAATAATTAATAAAATCAAGAGTAATAAAAAAAGAGAGGTCAAAACTAATTGACCCCTTGGCTTAGTACCGCGTCTGATAATATCCAGGGAACGCCTGCGGCTTCGGTTAAAGATAGAATTATCCACCTACCTTCAATTTTTGGACCTTAGCCTTTTTCAGTCTGGGACTTTTATCCCTCTCACCTACTTTTTAAAAATCTCTGGCACAACCCTGTTCACACATGCCTACAAGACTAATTAAAAAATAAGCTTTCCTAAACCACTTTCTTATTTAACTATATTATACAAGAAATCTAATATTAGTCAATAAAAATTTTTAGTCTTTACCACTAGACTCTTTTATTGCTAAAATGATAAGGTAAAAATTTAAAAAACCTTATGCAAGTACCTAAAAGAAAAAGCGAACAAAGAAAAATAAGATCTAAACTAGACCCTTATCTTAGTCAACTTAAATATCAAAAGTTAACACAAGAACTAAAAGAGTTGCAAAAGAAACAACCAATTCTAGCTAGTGAAGTAAAAAGATTAGCTTCTGATGGTGATTTTTCTGAAAATGCTGGCTACCAATTAGCTAAATCTCAGCTAAGAGGTTTAAACAATAAGATATTGTTTGTAGAAAATCAACTAAAACACGCTATAATTATAGAAAACAAAAACAGTGAGGGAAAAATACAAATAGGCAGTCAGGTAGTTTTAGAAAAAAATGACCAAGAAACAACCTATACTATCTTAGGTTCTAGTGAAAGCAATCCCACCGAAGGTATAATTTCCCATCTCTCACCTCTAGGTGCCAGACTTATTGGAAAAAAGGTTGGAGACAAGATAACTTTAAACACTAAAGACAAGGAGCAAGCTTATACAGTCAAACAAGTAAACTAATCGGATAATTAACAACATAAAAAGTTAAGCACCCCTTAAACTCTTGACTGACATTTTTATCAATTGAAATTAGTTGATATTCTACAACAGCTTATTATATCAAACTTCCAAACTGAAAATACGGGCTCCATTCCCATTACGATTAATTGTATTACAAGCTAAACTTATAGAAAAATCAAATAAGTTTAGCTTATGTGCTAAACTTATATTTATATAATAATGCCGGTATATATTAAATTACTATATTGTAATATATAAATTAAATCTCTTGAGGGGCTCTAAATTAATTTAACTACCTCTTCACTCCTCTTTAACTATTAAATTTACAAATTTACCCTCAAACTCTTGACTAATAACTAGAAAAAACATACAGTAAAATAATTCATTAGATCTTTAAACAAAAAAAATAATAAATCATGAAAGAAGAAAATTTTATTATTCTATCAGGAACCGGCCATTATGAATTGGCTGATAAAACTATTCAATGGATAAACAATAGTGCTGGTAGTGATTTCAAGTTTTCACACATTAATTTTGACAGCTACCCTGACGGTGAGGACGACTTCCGAATTCCCAAACCAGAAAAAATTAAAGACAAAAATGTTATCATCTTTCAAAGTTGTAACACTTTAAAACTCAAAGAAGAGTTTTTAACTCTGGTATTTGCTTGTAAAAAGCAATATCAAGCTAAAAAAGTAATCGCTGTCATGCCCTTTATGATGTATAGAAGGCAAGAAAGGCAAGAAAAATTTCTTGAAATTAATCGTAATCTCCAATTTGTCACGGAAATGAAGGCCGTCGGAGTTGATGAAATACTGCTTTGCGACATCCATTCAGAAACAGCTCTAACTTATTTTAAAGAAGCTGGTATTACTGTCCACAACACTTCCGGAGCTAAAATTTTTGCTGAACTTTTAGAACCTGTTTTAGATAAAGAAGAAAACGTAGTTATCTATTCACCTGATAAAGGTTCTATTGTTAGAGCTATTAACTTAGCTAAACTTCTTCATTTGCCAGTACTTTTTAACTTAAAAGAAAGAAGTGCTGAAGGAACTGTAGAGCAAAAAGAATTAGAAGAAAGTGTTTTGCAAAGTCTAAGAGAAGAGTTTGACTATCCGGTTAGACCAGCAGAAAACTTAGATGGACAAGTTGTTATTATGGTTGAAGATGAAATAGCTACCGGAAGCACTGCTAAAATGACAGCTAAAAAACTCAAAGAAAGAGGGGCTAAAAAATTAATTTTTTGTGCCACCCACCCAGTTTGCACGTCAGGCTGGAAAAGAACTTTTGTGGAAGACTCTCCCTTTGATAAGATCATTTTAGGAAACACTGTTGACAGGGGCTATAAAAAAAGCACTGGCGGTAAAGTTACGAACGCTTCCATGCACCCAGTGCTGGCCATTAAACTCTTGTCTGTTATAAGGGAATGCGAAAAAGAATAAAACAAAAAACAAAGCAGGTTTTTAAATAACCTGCTTTTTATTAGATAATTTTTCCAGATTACCTAATTTTTAAATATCATCTCTGATATTAATTCTCACTCCTTGTTTCAAACCAGGAATCTCAGTTGTAACATGAAAATTTCCCTTATTAAAAGTAAAATGGGAATTACCAGACCCCTGAAAAACAGCGCCACCGTCAAAATTGTTAACTATACGAGCCTGCTCTATTTCTCTACCTTTAAACTCAGTTTGCCTATGACCACAACAAGGGCAACCACCTAAACCAATACCGCAAATCGGACAATAACTCATAATTTACTCCTTTCTTTTCTAAATGAACAATTAAATATATTAACAATTAACATAATAACACCATTGTGTCATTTTTTAAAGTCTATTGTGTCATACCTATGCTTTTTTACGCCTTCCCTACTCTAAAAAACACAACCAATGTAGTCAATAAAAAAGTGAAGACCTATACCCATAAAAAAATATCTAAAGCGAGTAAAGAGCCCAATAACATAAGCAGGTATAAAATAGTAAGAGTGAAATAAATGATTATTTAAACTACAACGACTAGGATCATAAATAGGACGAGATAATAAATGATCTAAGTCTATAAGGTTAGATAATAAAAGTTGCAATAAAACGTTACGACTTTTAAACTTCCTGCTTAAAAGCTTAACTTCAATTACGTATAAAAGTCCCCATAAAGCAAAATTAGAAACTATATGAACCCACCAATCTGAGCTTAAAGCTATTTGTAGTAAATTTAAAATTGTCTCCATAAAAATCATTATTTAAGTATTACAATTATATAGCTTAAGCTTTAAAAAAACAAATTAGAGATATACACAAAATTACCCTTGACTCTTTGTCTTAGTAATATATAATAACCTAATTGCTCATTAAAAATAATAATCAACAAAAATATACACTATGGAATTTAAACAAATAATTTTTGACTTTGACGGGGTTATTTATCCATCTACCGTAAATAGCATGGAACGTATCAGAAAAAACATTGCTATAGCAGTTGATAGTAATAAAAAGGTTCCCGACCTAAGCCTTTTAAAAGAGCTCTGGGGACAAAACATGGAAATGATATCGGAGAACTTGGCCTTTGCTTTAGACTGGAGCGAAGAAGAAAGAGCCATGTTTTTAGATATACATTTAAACGATCAGAGCGCTTTAGATGTAAACACAGAAGAACAAGCTTTAATCTTTGAACTCCTGCTTCATTTCAAAAGTAAAAAGAAAGACCTTTTTATTTTAACCAACCGAGACCAAGAGTCATTTCTAAGAGCTAGCAAAGAGATTGGCTTAAATCTTAAAATGTTTGAGCTAATAATAGCAGGAAACACCTTAAAGGATAAAATTACACAACAATTTATCTGTAAACCTAATCCCTTGGTTTTAAAACCAATACTCAAGCACAAAAGACACTATCAATTAAAAGACTTTGTCTTTGTAGGTGACAGTATTCTTCATGACTTTCAGTTAGCTACAAACACTAATTTAAATTTCATTGGTCTAACCACTGGCCTACATGACTATGAAGAATGGGAAGAAAACTTTAAAATAAAGCGAAATGGCTTTAGCTACCAAGTTGCCAGTAGTCTATTGGAAATAAGAGAGTTGATTAAATAAACAAAAAAAATAAGCCCTTGAATTTATTATTCAGGGCTTTTTTATTTTATTTTTTGAAAACTAATAGCACTGGCTCCTTCTCTTTTATCCTGTGACTAATTAACGCTTCTTTTAATACAAGACCGGGATTCTTGGTCTTATTATCCTGAAAAACCTCAGCCCAATAAAACTTATTTCCAAAGTAAACACCAACAAACGTTTTCCAATCGTAAAAAAAATTTTTATGAGCCTTTATTACTTCTAGAGCCTCATTATAGGAAAAAAGATAACTATTTTTATCCTTACCTTTCTGCCTTTTAGCTAATTTAATAAATAAATCTTTATTTATTTTTTTAACTAAATAAACCTCTACTCCATCCAGCCTATTTTCCACGTAATCAAACTTTCTAAGAGCCTTAATGATAAAGAACAAACCAATCATGGAAATAAAGATGTAACTCAAAAAAGCAACCATAAATGAATTACTATCCACCACGCTCAAATGCAAGAAAATAAAGATAAGCATAGCTACAAGTAAAATAGTTAAGCCAAAGGGAATAAGTAAGCGATTACGTAAATGACTCTTCAAAGTTTTCATAAATATATTTTTTTGTTAAACATCAATGAATTAAACTATTATATACTCTATATTATTAAAAAGCAAGAAGAGCGGGTTTTACCCCGCTCTTCTCTATATCAACTAGTAATTAGTTGAAATGCTTTACTGAAGTTAAGCCGTTATTACGGTTTAACTAAAGCTCCACCATAAAGGTCACCTTTGAAGATGATGTTGCCTCTCTGGTATTCACCGGTGCCATCAATGCCCCAGTCAATATCAGCAGCTGCGTCATCTAGCCAGATTTGAACAGTGTCACCAGCATTAGTAAAGCCAGTAATATCACCGTAAACTAAGACAGTCTTAGTTTGTCCAGCAGGGATGGTTAAGTCACTATCAGTGCTTTGACCAATCATGAAGGTAGCTTCTCCACTAGTTACAGTAGCTGCAGTATCTAAGGTATTTCCATCAGCATCTTTTAGAACTAAAGATGAGATAGCAGCACCAGAGGTAGCAACTTGTACTGTAATGTAGTTAGAAGCACTTGAAGCAAAAGTGATGTCTTCGTTAGCATCAGCAGTAATATCAATTCTAGCTAAAAGACCGTTAGCACTTGGAATCAAGTCTCCTGATGGAGTATTTGCAGCAAAAGCTACAGTAGGTACAGATTCATAGATATAATGACTGTTTCCAGTTACATCAGAAACATCAGCATCTACAGTTCCTGAATCTTGAGCTACAGCTCTGAAATCATCACCGCCGTCAAGACTCAAAGAAGTAGTGGTATCATTGTTTGCTCCGCCAGCATCAGTATTGATGTCAGCCATAACAGTTACAACAGTGTCATCATCAGCAGGAACTAAAATGTCTAGACCACTGAAGTTAGCTTCGTTAGCAGTAAAGTAAGCGTTAGCAGTTTCAGTTTGACCAGCGCTATTGGTGTAACTAATAGTTACAGGTCCATAAGCAGCGTCATCATCAGTATCAGCAGCATTTTCAATTTGTAATTCTTCAACTACAAAATCTTCATCAGTAGCAGCAAACTTGATCTTAGTCATAACTACGTCATTTGTAGCCATAGTTATAAGTGAAGAATCAGGAGTACCTGCATCTAAAGAAGCAGTTAAGGTACCAGCTGAAGTAATAGTCTGGTAAACAGTAACATCACCAGCAGTATTTACAGAAGAAATAGTAGGTGAAACACTAGTTCCAGCATCATATTCTGCAGTTACAGAGTTTACTAAGAACTGGATATAATCACTATTTCCTCCATAAGGAGAGTTGCTAGATAGAGTGCCTTTAACTACTAATCTTTCAGTAGAACCAGCTTCAACAGTCCAATTTAGAGAGTTGAAAGTAACTACACCGCCAGTTGTAGCAGTTTTAGTTTCGCCAATCTTTGTGCCGTTAGCATAAAGTTCAACGCTGGTTAACACATCTTTGAAGTAAACGCTATTATCTACACCAACAGTGTAGTCATCACCTACATTACCATCATTGTTTTCATCGATATAACCATGAAGAGTTAAAGCAGTAACAGTAATGTCTTCAGCATTGCCAGCAGCAAAGTTAAAGCCATTTACTTCAATCATGTTAGCTCCACCTACGTGAGTAGCCCCTGGAGGAGTAGCAGCTTGAGTAACAGTTAAAGAAGCGGCTACTACATTCATTTCACTTCCAGCAATATCACTAGAAGGAACAACATCGGTGATAGTATCACCAGTAGCTACGTCTTTGAAAGTCCAGTTGTCAACATCAATAGAAGCTTTAACATAATCATTTTCATCCTTAGTGTTTTCAATGTCAACACGAACTTGGCAGTTCATGGTGTCATTAGCAGAAATGCTCCAAACTGAAGTGTCTGATACGGTTGTACCAG
>JAIPJA010000006.1 GCA_021734405.1 Minisyncoccota bacterium | reverse complement strand
TGCCTTTTTCTCTGTATTTTTGGCAAAAAAATACCCTTAAAACTAAAAATATTTTCCCTCTCATGGCTTTACTAATACTACCTATATCAGTCTTTACTATTACGACTCCTCAAAACCTTAGCTATAGTCTGCTTTTAGTCTCAATTTTTCTAAATTTGAGTCAAAGCAAAAGAGGCTTGGCCTTAGCTTCTCTTTTATCTGTGGCTACATTTTTTATACACCCCTTAGCTGGAATTCCAGCTTTAATTTTCAGTTTCTTAAATATTAGCTATTTTTATCGTCAAAGCTTAGGAAAAACTAAGGAAAAAATACTTAGTTGGATAATTACTATTTTAACGGCCCTAGCTTTACCCGCCTCTTTTTTAATAATAAATAATTTTAAATTTAATCTTTCTAGTCCCTTTAAACTAGGTCTATTTCAATACCTAAGCTGGCCTGGCCAAGAAAACTTAGTCTTTAACTCAGTTTACTTATATATTTTTAATTTACCTATTCTCATTTTAATTCTAATAATCTCCGGTATAGTTCTGTGGTTTAAACAATACAAACAACAAACCCCAGCTCTAGCAGTAAGTCTTAAACTATCACTAGCTATGTTTATAGCTTATATTCTTAGCCAATATATAAGTTTTGAATTTTTAATAGAATACGAGAGAGAGTATTACAGACAAAGGCTTTTAGTTTTAACTTTATTTTTTGCTCTACCTTTTATAGTTTTCACTTTAAAAAATTTATTTTCTCAACTTAAAACACAAAATAAAACTTTAAAAATTTTTATCTTAATTATCCTATCTTTAACTATAACAGCCTCTGTTTATTATAGCTACCCTAGAAAAGATAAATATTTTAATTCCCACAGCATTTCTGTTTCTACTGCAGATATAGAAACTGTGAGTTTTATAGAAAATCAAGCCGGAGGGGATGACTATATAGTTTTAGCTAATCAACAAGTTAGCGTAGCTGCTTTAAAAACTTTTGGCTTTAATCGCTACTTACAAGATAACTTATATTTCTACCCTATTCCTACTAGTGGACCTCTTTACCCTTTCTATCTCCAAATGGTCTATGACTATCCTTCTTTTCAAAACATGGAAAAAGCTTTAAAAATGTCAGGGGCAAGTAAGGGCTTTTTAGTAATTAATAAATATTGGTGGGGATTTAAAAAATTAGTTGAAGAAGCAAAAAATGAAGCTGATAATTTCTACCAGCTTCAAAATGGAGATGTTTATATTTTTGAATATAATCTTTAATTAAGTTTTTAAAAGTAGCCAAAAAAAGTTAAATTAAAAAGTCTTAATTATAATTAGCTCTAATAGAAATATTAGAGTTTTATCTTTCCTTGTAATCAAACACTGGCCCTAACACTAAAACTGGCTCTCCCTGATACTCCCTGATTAAGGCTAACAATTTTACTCCATTTAAAGAAAGATTTAAAGAATCATTATAACCTCTAATATTTATAGCATTATCAACATCTCTTTTAACTATATTTCTTCTAGAAAACTCAAACAGAAAATCAGCCTCTTCAACTTCTAAATTTTGTCCTTCAAGTTGTTTTTGAGCTAAATACTTTAACATTTTCAAATCATCTTCCAAGTTAGCCAAAGTAAAAACAGTGCTATTTACCTCTTGATCAATTTTTAAGGCAATAAACATCTCGGAAATCATATCAATATGTGAGAGCAAGCTATCATAGAGAGAAAGATTGGGTTCAATGTAATTATATTCATGAGAACTAGCCACATCACTGAGACCACTTTTATTTTCACTAATATAATTACTGTAAAGGCTTAGACTATCTTTAGGTAGCTGAAAATTTAACCAAGCGCCTAAAGCTGTATTATTTTCTTTAGTTTCCCAAGCTGATTGACGAGCAAAAACAGGCAAAAGTCCATTATTGGGATTAAAGCTTTGTTTAATAATGTTTAAGTTAGACCAATAATTATTTTCTTGCCAAGGATTATCTCTGTTTATTTGTGACTTTAAAGAAGCGCTTAAAGCGTCATAATTGTCATAAGCTGTATTATCACTCCAATATTCGTTATCACTGCCTATAGGGTGTACTAAGTTAATAACGTCTAAACCAAAGCCTTGGCAACGATAGAGCTTTTTATCTTTAAAGCAAGCAGTTAAGGGCTGTCCTTTATCTAATTGATAAAGTCCAGTTTTAGGATATACTAACTGAGAAAATAAGTAATTATTAGGCCAAAAATAATCAGCTAAAATTCTAAGTCCTACTTTATTGTAATTATCTGCCTCAGTTAAACTATAGCCACCTTGAACTGGTAAAAACTGATTTTTACTTATTTTATCTTGAAGTAAAGTTAGCTTATAATCAATCTCAGAATTAGTTAAAGTAAAAGTTTGACTAATATCATAAGTTTCGCCAAAAACATCTTTAGCCGCATCACGGTAATGCACGTAAGTTAAATCACTACGCAAGCCCTTAAAAAATGAAATTATCTTATATATCCTGGCCCATTTACTCTTAACTTCAGGGTTATTGGAAAAATCTTGTGATAAATATTGAGCAGCTATCATATTAACTCGCCAGTCATCTTTATCTAATAGACACTTCTCACAGTTATTACTAGCGGAGTATAAAGGGAAAACTGAATTTAACCACTTAGCGGTTAAATAAAAGTTGTTAAGACGAGCGTTAGACTGATATTCTGAAGGCACTACAAATTCTTTAT
Source organism: Minisyncoccota bacterium (assembly GCA_021734405.1). Lineage (GTDB taxonomy): Bacteria > Patescibacteriota > Patescibacteriia > Patescibacteriales > UBA12465 > JAIPJA01. The sequence continues at coordinate 32,194 of JAIPJA010000006.1, read as the reverse complement.
AGTCTCTTTGATAAAGCAAAACTGGAGACTTAGTATTTTCTTTATGCTCCCTGATTAACTTCACTTCTCTAACTACATCATCTTTTAAATAATTAGGGATATTAAAATTAAAAGCAAAAGCTTCTTGAGAGCTAAATTTAGCCGTACTATTGTTAGTAGGATCAGAATTAATTTGCCCTGAAGCTGGCTTTAATATCTCTAAAGAAACAGCTAAATAAGCCATAGCCAGTCTTTTCCCTTCTAAAACTGGATCATTAATACTACCACTATCTCTTAAATGAGACTCGTATCTTAATTTAGCATTTTCATACAATTCTTTATTTATTTCCCATAAATTATCATAGAAAACTGAAGATTCAACATCCTTAAATAACTTCTTTAAATTATATTGATAGTAATAAAGGACAAAATCATTAGTTATTGCGACTGGGATTTCTCGGTTCTGCAACCAACGATAAACAGAATAAAAATCATTATTATTTGCTCCAGCCAAGTTAGGTAAAAACCCATAACCACTTTTGTCTAAATCTTCTAAAATAGGGTCTAAGTTTATTTTCCTAGAGATTGTATAATAATTAACCACATCAACTTTAGTGTTTAAAGGCAGACTATAATCACTCACCCTAAAATTATATTCTGTTTGTGGTTGTTTGTAGAAATCAGCAAAAGAAATATATTCTACATCATATATACCTCCATTAGCACCATCGTCTAAGGCTGTGGGCAAATCAGGATTAGCTGGTAAACCGTAATTATCTGAAGGATCTTCTGTTATTGGCTCTTCTTGCGACACCTTTGGAGCTGGTTTCTTTTGAAGCCAAGAAAAATCTAAGTTTTGTATAGCCCAAATAGCTCCTAGAACTAGAAAAATAATGATTATAATAAGTAAGGTTAGTCTAACGCCTCTATTCCAAGGAATCATACCAAAAAGACGACCGCTTTTCTCTGAGCTAATGTTTTGATTACTGCTTTCCAAATTAACCTGGGCAGGCTCTGGATTTTGATTTTCTAAATTTTTATCTTCAAACATAAAATTAATTTATGTAAATTATTTATCTATATACTTTCTCTTATTCTGTAAATGTTCTTGATAGGTTTTAGAAAATACAGTTTGATCACTTCCTAAAGGACTTAAGAAATAATTATAGTCAGTTTCAATCGGATAAATAGCTGCTTCAATAGCCAAAATACTGGGATTAGAAACTGGATTTGGCGGAAGACCTGGATATAGGTAAGTATTATAGGGAGAGTCTATTTTAGTATCTTCAGTACTATAGACTGGCTTGTATTCGCCTAGAATATAGGCTAAAGAAGCACAGGACTGAAGTGCTTGGCCACTCTCTATTCTACTCCAAAAAATACCAGCAATAATTCTAGCATCGTCATTGTCAGCTCTCATAATTGCCTCTTTTTCAACCAAGGAAGCCATGGTAATGACTTCTGAGAGTGTTTTACCTTGAGAGACTATATCTTCTCGCATCTGCTCAGTTACCTTTCTATCAAAATTTAAAAACATTTTTCTAATTAACTGTTTAGGGTCGGGTTCTGGAGAAGTGCTAATAAGGTAAGTATCTGGAAATAAATAACCTTCAAAACTATAGTCTTTAGCTGTCTTAGATAAAAAATCAAACTCAGAAGTGTCAAAATCTTTTAAAGCTTGTTGCCACTTATCTTTTTCAAAAACTTCCAAACCATTAACTAAATAGTTTTCAATATCTTTATTAGTCCAACCCTCAAGAATTTGCACCCTAATTTCCTGCTTATTTACTCTGCCTTCCACTAGTCTAGCTACCACTTCTTTTAAGTTTAAACTCGGGGGAAAAACGTAAGTTCCAGCTTGTAACTGAGCTTGTTTTTTCTTCTGCTTAACATAGAGAAAAAACAGATTTTTAGAATCAATAATTCCTTCTTGTTTTAATTTCTCAGCTATCATCTGCAAACTACTACCAGACTCTATCTTCACCTCTCTTTCCTGCTCCAAGTTGTTAGACACAGAAATGTTTATAACATAAAATATAAAAGAAGCTAAAAAAGCTAAAACTAAAAAACCTAGTAAATATATTATTTTCTTTTTCATATTTTTTTCTTGTTTTCAAAATTTTCAATTAATTTAGAGCTGGCTCTAATTTTTTTACCTAAACCATCAACCATTTTAATGCCTAATTTTTGGCAAATATTAGCCTCAGGTATATCGTTTAAGTTCTTTCTATCTCCACCGTTAGCAAAAATATCTGGTTTTATTTTCTCCAAAGACTTTATAACCGTCTTATCACTGTCGATTGACAAAAATACCTCATCAACAACTTTTAAGGCTCCAACAATTTTTAGTCTGTCCTTAGCTGACATAAAAGGCACACTACCCTTTAATTTAACCTGCTTGTCGTTATTTATAATCGCCACTAAATAATCACCTAAAGACTTGGCCTGCTCTATCATCTCTAAATGACCAACATGTAAAGGGTTAAAGTAGCCACTAACAGCTACCACTGTCTTTTTTTTCTTTTTAACCATAAAATATTATTTATATGTTCTATTTTAACAGAAAAACTGCAAGTAGCAAAGCTCAAAATAAAGGAAGGGCTATCCATGTCAAAGCTTAAAACAACCATAAAAAACCTCCTGGAAAGAATTTTGCTAAAAGTACTTTAACTAAAGATATGCTAAAACAAGACCTTTTTACTGGTCTTGTTTTATATATCTAAACTACTTTAAACAAATACTACATCATTGGCATGCCTCCGCCCATGCCACCCATACCACCCATGGCCGGACCATGACTATGACTATCATCTTCTTTACTTGGCTTATCACAAATAACAGTTTCAATGGTTAAAAACATAATAGCGGCGCTAGCAGCATTTTCTAAAGCTGAGCGAACTACTTTAGTAGGGTCAATAATTCCAGCTTGAACTAAGTCCTCAAAATTATTGGTGCTAGCATTATAGCCGAAATTCTTCTTTCCAGCTTTATTAGCTTCAATTATCTTGTAAAGCACCAAAGACCCATCTTTACCAGCATTATAAGCAATTTGTTTAATAGGCTCTAAAATTGCTTGATCAACAATTCTAACTCCTGCCTTATCTTTTTTGTCATCAGTTAGCTCAGTAAAAGCTTCTCCAGCTTGGGCTAAAGCTAAACCTCCACCAGGCACAACTCCTTCTTCTTGAGCGGCTCTAGTGGCATGTAGAGCATCTTCAATTCTATCTTTTTTCTCTTTCATTTCTGTTTCTGTGGCGGCTCCTACCTTAATAACTGCTACACCACCTGACAACTTAGCTAATCTTTCTTGTAATTTTTCCTTATCAAACTCAGAGTCGCTACTGCTAATTTCATTTCTAATTTTCTCTACTCTAGCTTTTATTTCTTTAACCTCGCCTTTACCATCAACTATAGTGGTATTGTCTTTACTAGCTACTACTTTTCTAGCCTGACCTAAAACCTCCATGTCTACACTATCAAGCTTTAAACCAATTTCTTCAGAAACCACTTTAGCCCCAGTTAAAATAGCAATATCTTCAATCATCTCTTTTTTTCTATCACCAAATCCAGGAGCTTTAATAGCTAAAACATTAAAAGTTCCACGTAATTTGTTAACTACAAAAGTGGCCAAGGCTTCTCCTTCAATATCATCAGCAATAATTACTAAATCCTTTTTACCAGATTGAGCAATTTTCTCTAAAAGAGGCAAAACATCTTGTATAGAAGAAATCTTTTTATCAGTTAAAAGTATTAAAGGATCTGTCATTTCAGCTTTCATAGAGTCTGAATCAGTTACCATATAAGGGGAAACATAACCTTTGTCAAATTGCATACCTTCTACGACTTCCACTTCTACACCAAAGGATTGTCCCTCTTCTACGGTAACTACTCCGTCTTTACCTACTTTTTCCATGGCTTCTGCAATTTTTTCACCAATTTCTTTGCTATTAGCAGAAATAGAAGCTACTTGAGCAATCTCCTCCTTAGAAGAAATATCTTTGCTCATCTTTTTTAAATTACCTAAAATCTTAGCAACTTTAGCTTCAATACTTTCTCTAATTTCCATAGGGCTAACTCCAGCCGCTACTAGTTTTAATCCTTCTCTGATCATAGCTTGAGCTAAAATAGTAGCAGTAGTAGTACCGTCTCCAGCAGTATCATTAGCTCGAGAGGCTACTTCTTTTATCATTTCTGCACCAATATTTTCAATTTTATCTTCTAATTCCACTTCCTTGGCTACGCTAACACCATCTTTAGTTATAGTAGGAGCTCCAAAACCTTTATCAATAACTACATTTCTACCTTTAGGCCCTAAAGTCACTTTAACAGCATTAGCCAGCTTATTTACTCCTTCTTGAAGAGCTTTTCTAGCTTCTTCATTAAAAATTATTTGTTTAGCCATATGTTTTAAGTTTAAAAATTAAATTAATTATTCAATAATAGCTAAAATATCGCTATCACTAATTATGAGATATTTTTCTTGATCAACTTTTATTTCATCTGGAGAGTATTTTTTAAATACAACTTTGTCACCAACTTTAACTGACATAGTTGCTTTTTCTCCATTTTCTAAAATTTTACCAGGGCCAATAGCAATGACCTCGCCTTGCTCTGGCTTGTCTTTATCAACAGTTTCAGGTAAAACAATACCTGAAGGGGTAGTTTCATCAGCCTCTAGAGGCTTGACCACAACATTAGAGTGTAATGGATGTAATTTCATATTTTTAGTAAATCCTTTATAAATAAAGGATAAGTTAGTTTATAATTAACTTGCTTATCTTTAGCACTCTTACAAGCTGAGTGCTAAATACTCTATTATTTTAGCATCTTAAACTATACTGTCAAGACCTTAAATTAGGGCGTAAAAAAGAAAAAGAGGATCAATTAAGATCCTCTAATTTTTTAACCGTGAACTCCGGCGTCGTAGAGATATTCTCGTAAAAAACCTAGAGTATTTACAACAATATCTGAAACCAAAGTTCCAGCCTCTTTAGGTAAAAAATTTTTTAAAATTAGTATCACCAACAACAAAGTTAGTAATCCTTTAACTAGCTTAAACATAATTTTATTTCCCCTCTCTTTTTTTGAAAGACAAGGTGTTTAATTAATTGTTAAGCCAAATCTTTTTTTACCTAAATATTAATATTTTTAAAGAACAGTTTATCATAACATTTATATTTATAATGTCAAGGCAGGAAAAATAAAAAATAAAAAAACCCCATTTTATTTTATAAAACAAGGTTTAACTTTTAAGTGGAAGTAGCTTACATTAAGCCTCTTCCTTGCCTGTAAAAAAGAACCCATTATTCTTTAGAAAAATATTATTAACGGTCCTTTTTTTCTGTAGATAATCTGGACTTACCTGGCTATGAGAAATTATATTTCCCACGAGTCTTAAATGTGACCCTTTTCTCATTTTTTTCATTTCCTCAAATACCTCAATAGAAGTAAAGAGATAATAAAAAAAATAATTAACGCCAGATTTTTCAGCTAAAATCTTAACAGCTATCATTCTTTTATTTTTTTGTTAAAAATCAAATTTATTTCATTTTATTTTAACATAATTATAGTATAGTGTCAATAGTTTTTAAAAAACCCTTACAATTTTTGCAAGGGTTCTCTTTATTTTAATAATATTTAAATTCTCCAATGGCATCATCAATACCATAACTAGCTCTCCCGGAATTAGGATCGCCTCTTATTGTTATAATCTGCCTCTGAAAATCCACAAAAGCCTCTGTGATTTGATGTGATACGATACCTACAATAGAATCATTTTCCAGCATCACAGCAGTTTTAAAATCACCACCGTCTACAACATACAATTCTACGTTGATATCAAAAATACCTCCATTGCCACTAAAAACATAAAAGTCTTCACCCTGCTTTTCAGTTTTAGCCCAAAAAATATAAGGAGGTGTGGCTATAGGGGCTTGATATCGAATCCAATCAAATCTTTCTAAAACCACTCCTTTATATAACACCTTAACATAGGCTGCATTAGGAAGAGGGTTACCATTCTCATCTTGATACTGAGAATAAGATGTAACAACATCCTCTAATTTAAGATTAGAATCTGTAACCACCCTTAAGTCATGAAAATAAAGGGGCTCAATAAAAGACACGGGCTCTTCTTTGGTGCAAGAAAAGCTAAAAATAACTAAAACAAAACTCATTAGAAAAATCTTTTTCATTTTTACCTCCCGTTTAACAATATAATAAATATTAAAATTTAAGTCTTTTTTATTAAAGAACAATTTTTAACAAAACTAAGATTTTAATTATACTATTTACACTTTTGTGTGTAAAGAGTGTTTGCTTTTATATATTTAAATATTATTACTTCCTAATCACTTTAACAGCCACACCATTTATGGCATAACCAGTAGTGTGTATATCATCTTCATGCAAAACAATGGGTGGTATCTTTAAGGTTGACTCTGAAACTAGCCTAATTTCTCTATTAACTCTATCATGATAAAACCTTTTTATATTAGCAGCTCCATCTATAACAGAGAGGACATAATCACCATCTCTAGGTTGTAAGTGAGCGTCAATAACTACATAGTCTCCATCTTTAATGCTTTTACCATTAATACTGGCCTTATTTAATGATTTTCCCACAGCTTTAACAATAAATAGTCCTTCTGGGGACTTCTTCTTAGGTAAGAGTTTAGGGGATATCTTTATATAACCCAAAACATCTTGTTGCGCTAATTCTAAGGCTTGGCCACAGTTAGCCATACCTAGAATAGGTAAATTAAAAAGCTCGTTTATTACAAAACTATCGCCGGAGGCGGTTTGAGTACTTTTTTTCTTAGGATCAAAATATATTAAACCTTTTTTTCTTAACTGCTCTAAGTGATAAATAACTGTTTGTGGATTTTTAATCCCAACTTCCCTGCCAATTTCTCGATAACTTAAAGAGTTTAAGTCTTTTTTCTTAGCTAATTCTAAGATTTTTTGTCGATTTTCATTCATATTTTTAAAATTAATTATTAATTAATTATATTATAGGTCAGCTGTAAAATATTGTCAATACTTTTATTTACAGTATTTATAATCTTGACTAAATACCTGCTTTAATAATTAAATAACAAAAAAACACTTCCCTCTTAAGAAGAAAAGTGTTTTATGTCTTATAAACTTTAATTATTTAAAAATTCTTCTAGCTTTGTGCTTAATTCTTCTTTTTAGAAAGGCTCTGTTTTCTACTACATTTTTAGAGCCATTACCACAATTACAAGCCAAAGCAATATTTCTCCTCTTAGCTCCATAATAAGATAGGGTAAAAAACAATTGTAATATAGCAATAAAGTTCAAACTTAAAGCTACGCGTGGTGCTCCCGTACTAAAAAACAAATAAAATCTCTTACCTTTCCAATTAGGAACTTTTTTTCTTTTTTTCTCTGACCAAATACGCCCCCAAGCTGAAGCTCTATCTAATAAATTTTTCAAGACTGCTGGAACTCCGAAATTCCAAATAGGAGTAGCCAACACAATTTTATTGGCTGAAGTTATTTTTCTAAACAACTCCTCAGCCTGATCTTCCTGCTCTTTATTTTCATTACCAAAATTGTAATTACTATTTTCAGTATAGTCTAAACGATAGTCATATAAAAAAACTGTTTCAAGCTCATATTTTTCTTTGTCTAAGTCTTCCAGAAACCACTTAGCTAAAGTAGCTGAATTCCCCTCTTTATTAGGTGAAGCCAACAGACACAGAATTTTTTCTTTCATAAAATATTCTAAATTAACTTAATTATTGTAAGCTAGAAATTAAATTAACTTCCAGCTCAATTGCATCTTTAATAGTGTTATCACCTAAGTTATCAAAAAACTTTCCTGAGCCATAACGGACATTCCATCTAGTTCTATCAATCTCAGTTTTAGTATAAACACTGAGAAAATTATTTTTAGGTTCTAAAATCGCCTCAAAATTTATCTCATTAACAATCCCTTTAATTTCTAAATCAGCTACTACATCAAAAACTGCCCTGTTCTCCTCTGCAGTCTTTAAGCTTGATTCCTTAATGGTTAAAGTAGCTTCTGGATAAGTTTCAACTGAAAAAAAGTCATCACTTTTTAGGTGGGTTATAAGTCTTTGATTGTTTTCATTATCAGCTATTGATTGCATATCAAACACAATAGTACCTGAATTAATTTTCTCATCATCTATAGAAAACTCTCCTGACTTTATTCTAAGTTTACCAGCATGAGAAGAGCCAATAATCCTCTCTCCTTTCCAATTTATCTCACTTAAACCTGCATCCACTATATAATCCCCATTATTAATATTAGCGTCCTCCCAACTCATCTTATCAGAAGTCTCATTATTATTTTCCAAAACATTATTATTATTTTCGTTATTTACTATATTAGTGCAAGCACTAAGAGTAAAAACTAATATAATTAAGCCAGAGGCTAAAAATATTTTTTTCATATATTTACGGCTCTTTTTAAAGAGAATATCTTTAAAGCTGAGCTAATTAATTATAAAGCCTATACATTTTGCCACAAATAACAAAGATATACAAGAAATCTTTAAAATAAATTTAAAAATATAAAAAACCCAGTTATGCTTAAACCAGGTCTCTTTATTGCTTCTTGTAAAAATTAATACAATATTTACTTTATATGCCTATTTAAATTTCTCCATCTCTTAACTGATCTACTCTTAGCTAATTCTCTCTCTAATTGAGCAGTTATTTCAGCAAATCTTTCTCTATCTTCAGATCTCAAATTCTTTAGAGATTCTTCAGCTCTCTTTCTAGCTTTTTCTGCCTCTTCTTCATCAATTTCACTAGCTCTGTCAGCGCTATCAGCCAAAATTACTATCTTATTTAAAAGCACTTCAACAAAACCACCAGCCACAGCAATAACTTCTAAGGTATTATCAGTTTTAACGACTTCTAAAACCCCTGGCTTTAAAATTGATACTAGCGGAGCGTGTTCAGGCAAAACTGTTATTTCCCCTGACTCAGTAGGAACAGTAACTTGAAGCACTGGCTCTTTCATTAAAGTCTTTTCCGGAGTTACTATCTCAAATTTTATTTCTTTTTTAGAAGCCATACAAGCTAAAATTAATCATTTATTATTTCTTACCTACTTGATCAATTGTTCCTTTCATGTAGAAATCACCCTCACTCTTATCATCATATTTACCTTCTAAAATGGCTTTAAAGCCTTTAATAGTATCTTCAAGCTTTACATATTGTCCTTCTACACCAGTAAAGGTTTCAGCCACGGAGAAAGGTTGAGATAAAAATCTTTGAATTTTTCTAGCTCTAGACACGGTTATTCTATCTTCTTCTGATAACTCTTCCATACCTAAAATAGCAATAATGTCTTGTAAATCCTTATACCTCTGCAGTACTAACTGAACTTCTCTAGCCACACTATAGTGCTCCTCTCCTACAATTTTAGGATCTAAAATAGTTGAAGAAGAATCTAGCGGATCTACAGCTGGATAAATACCTAACTCCGACAGACCTCTAGATAATACTACAGTGGAATCCAAGTGGGCAAAAGTAGTAGCCGGGGCTGGATCAGTTAAGTCGTCAGCTGGCACATATACTGCCTGAATAGAAGTAATTGAACCTTTATTGGTTGAAGTAATTCTTTCTTGAAGTTCTCCCATCTCCGTAGCTAAAGTTGGTTGGTAACCTACAGCTGAAGGCATACGTCCCAGTAGTGTAGATACCTCTGAACCTGCTTGAGTAAATCTAAAAATGTTATCTACGAAAAATAATACATCTTTTCCTTGAGCATCTCTAAAATATTCAGCCATAGACAGACCTGACAGGGCTACTCTAGCTCTAGCACCAGGAGGTTCATTCATTTGTCCAAAGACCATGGCTACTTTATCTAGCACGCCAGCGTCTTTCATTTCATGATAAAGGTCATTTCCTTCTCTGGTTCTTTCTCCTACGCCAGCAAAAACTGAATAACCACCATGAGCCTTAGCAATATTATTGATAAACTCCTGGATAACTACAGTTTTACCTACACCAGCGCCACCGAAAAGTCCCACTTTTCCACCTTTAGCAATTGGGCAAATAAGGTCAATAACCTTAATACCAGTTTCTAGAATCTCAGTCTTAGTAGATTGATCAACAAAATCTGGAGCCGGACGATGAATTTCATATCTATCTTTAGTTTTAGGAGTATCTTTTCCGTCTACAGCTTCTCCTAAAACATTAAATATTCTACCCAGTGTCTCTTCACCTACTGGCACAGAAATACCTTTACCGGTATTTATTACCTCTTGACCTCTTTTTAAACCATCAGTAGATCCCATAGCCACACACCTAACTACATTAAAGCCAGTATGTTGCTGGGCCTCTAAAACTAGCTTGCCTTTATCTAAGGCAACCTCTAAAGCTGTATAAATTTCTGGTAGCTCGCCCTCAAAATGAACGTCTACCACAGCGCCTATAATTTGTTTAATTTTGCCAATTTGATTTTGCTTTTTATCCATATTATTTAAATTCTAAAATTAGTTATTCCAAGGCATTAGCTCCAGCACTTATCTCAGCTATTTCAGCCGTAATAGAAGCCTGCCTGGCTTTGTTATAGAATAAAGTTAATTCTTTGACTAAATCGGATGCAGCCTCAGTTGCCTTATTCATAGCACTCATTCTGGCGCTATGTTCAGAAGCATTAGACTCAAGTAAGGCTTGAAAAAGTTGCACCTCTATTAATCTAGGAAGCATCTGATTTAAAACCTCTTCTGCGCTAGGCTCATAAGTCATTAAAAACTTCTCCTCTCCCTTGCTTAAATATTTATCCTGTTTTTCTTTTACAAACTCCTTATCAACGCCTAATTTTTCATCTTTGCCTACTATACCTAAATGATCATCCTCAGCATTAACGTCTATGGGTAGAATTTGCTTTACTCTAGGTACTTGCTTAGCTGGATTAACAAAATCTGTATAGGCTACTAAAACTTTATCATACTTTTTATTTAAAAAATCATCAATCATCATTTTAGCTAAAGCTTGCACTTCTTTAATTTCAGAAGCAGTATCATTTTTTTCAAACTGAGCAGAAACATTATATTTATACCTACTATTTACAGCCAAACCCTTTTTACCAATGACTATAAAGTCTGTCGGTAAATTATTATGCTTAATAATAGAATTTCTAGCCTTAGCCATAATCGCACTATTAAAGCCACCGCACAAACCTCTATTAGAGCTAAACAAAACTATAGCTACTTTTTTTATATCTTTTCTCTCTGAAAGTAAGAGGTGAATAGTACCATTAGAATTAACCGCTTTAGCTAAATTTAAAACTGTTACCCAGCTTAAATTAGCGTAAGGGCGAGTCCTTAAAACTGCCTCAGTAGTTCTTCTCATCTTAGCAGCTGCCACCATTTCCATGGCTTTAGTAATTTTTTTAGTACTGGAAATGGACTTAATTCTTCGTTGTATTTCTTTTGTATTAGCCATTTTTATTGTTCATTATCACTTTTTTCTTCTATCTCTCTATCTAAATAATCTAAAGTCGCTTTATAGTCAGAAATCGCTTGAGATAAAACTTCAACTGTATCATCTTCTAATTGTCCACTAGTTCTAATTTTATCTAAAACATCATTTTTAGTATCAACTAAATACTGTCTTAGACCTAGCTCAAATTCTTTAACTTTTTCTACTGGAACATTATCCATATAGCCATTAATTAGAGAGAAATATACAGCTACTTGTTCAGTTACCTCAACTGGAGCATATTGATCTTGTTTTAAAATTTCCATTAATCTTTTACCTCTTTCTAATTTGTTTCTAGTTTCTTCATCTAAATCTGAACCAAACTGAGCAAAAGCAGCTAATTCACGAAATTGAGCAGCTTCTAATCTCATTTTTCCAGCTACTTTTTTCATGGCTTTAATTTGAGCGCTAGAACCTACACGAGAAACTGACAAACCTGCATTTACAGCTGGTCTTTGTCCTTGATAGAAAAGATCCGGTTCTAAATATATTTGTCCATCAGTAATAGAGATAACATTGGTAGGGATATAAGCAGATACATCACCAGCTTGAGTTTCAATAATAGGTAAAGCTGTAATTGAACCACCACCAAAATCTTTATTTAGTTTACAAGCTCTCTCTAAAAGACGTGAATGTAAATAGAAAACATCTCCTGGGTAAGCTTCTCTGCCTGGAGGTCTTCTAAGCAATAGTGAAATTTCTCTATAAGAAACAGCGTGTTTAGATAAATCATCATAAATAACCAAAACATCTTCTCCTTTATCTAAAAAGTATTCAGCCATAGCTGTGCCAGCATAAGGGGCGATATATAAAAGTGAAGCTGGATCACTAGCACCAGCTACTACTACTGTAGTGTAATCCATGGCTCCAGCTTCTTGTAGTTTAGCCACAATATTAGCTACTTTTGACTCTTTTTGACCAATAGCTACATAAACACATTTCATGTTTTGCCCTTTCTGATTGATAATAGTATCAATAGCAATAGCCGTCTTACCAATTTGACGATCACCAATAATAAGCTCTCTTTGTCCTCTACCAATAGGAATCATTGAGTCTATAGCTTTAATTCCAGTTTGAACTGGCTCATTAACTGAAGCTCTAGTAATAACACCAGGAGCAATTTTCTCTACTGGATAATGCTTATCAGCCTTAACTTCGCCCTTGCCATCAATAGCTTGTCCTAAAGGATTAAGCACGCGACCAATAATAGCGTCTCCTACCGGAACTTCTAAAATTCTTTTAGAAGCAATTACTTCATCACCTTCTTTTAAATCACCTACATCACCTAAAATAACTGCTCCAACTGAATCTTCATCTAAGTTTAAAGCTACGCCAAAAACTGAGCCTGAAGAACTTTTAAACTCAAGCATCTCTGACATCATAGCTTCAGATAAACCAGCCACTCGGGCGATTCCATCCCCTACTTCAGTTACTGTGCCAAAAGATTGCTGTTCACTTTCAGCTTTAAATTTTTCAATTTGTTTTTTAAGTTGTTCAACAACGAAATCCTTAGTATTATTAGACATATTATTAATTATTTTAATAGCGAAGTTTTTAATTGTCTTAGCCTGGTTTTTAAGCTGTTATCTAAAATCTTATCACCATACTTGACCACAATTCCACCAATAATCTTATCTGAACTCTTGTGACTTATTTCCACCTGACTATCTTTATCTAAAGCCTTGAGATAGGCTTCAACTTCAGTTAATAGCTTGGCTGATAGGGCTTTTTTAGTTAATACCTCAGCTTCTATAATATTGTATCTTTTATTATATAATTTTCTAAAATAATAAATTATTTTTTCTGTCTGTGCTAATTGATTATTGCTTTTAAGTAAACTACAAAAATCTAAGACTGATTGCTTAGCAGCTTTATCATCTTTACCTTCAATAATCTCTAATAAGGCTTGGGCGTATTGTTTAGCACTAATTTTCATATTATTTTAAGCCTTTAATTGCCTTAGCTACTAATTCTTCATCTTTAGCTCCAGCTAACTTCTCTTGTAGAACTTTTTCTACAGCTAAAATAACTAACTCAGAAACATCAGCTTTAATACTTTTTAAAGTATCAGCTTTTTCCTGCTGAATTTTTTCTTTTTCAGCATTAATAATCTGACCTATTTCTTCTTTAGTCTTATCTATAACTGACTGTTTCTTAGCTTCAGCTCTTTCTCTAGCTTCTTCAATAATTTGCAAAGCTTCTTTTTTAGCAGCGTTTATAAGCTCCTGCTCTTTAACTTTAGCCTCTTTTAATTTATCCTCGGCTTTATCAGCGTCTTTCACGCCTTTAGCTATCTTATTTCTTCTCTCTTCTAACATTTTGAAAATTGGCTTATAGGCAAATTTCCATAAAACAAAAAATAAAACAGCGAAATTAACTAACTGGGCTAATAAAATTTTCAGATTTAATCCCAAAGCTTCTAAAAGTTCCATAGTGATTAAATATTAATAAAAAATAAAGGACACCAACCCTGATAGTCAGAGTTGGAGAGAGCTCTATCTTTTATCCAAATAAAATGATTAAAGCAACAACTAAAGCATAAATAGCAGTAGACTCAGTAATAGCCATGGCTACAAACATTAAAGGAGCTACCTTACCTGAAGCTTCAGGATTTCTACCAATTGACTCCAATGCTTTAGAGGCGGCAATACCTTCACCAATTCCAGGTCCAAGCGCACCTAAGCCAATAGCTAAACCGGCTGCCAAATATTTTGCGGCTTCAATATCCATAGTAATTTATTGGGGAAATAATTGAAATTAAATATTACAATTTCTCCCACTTATTAATTTTATATATTTAAATTTTAACTAATTACACAGTAAAAAAACTAAACCTTTGCTTCTTCCTCTGCAGGCATCTCACTAGCCATTGATATAAAGACTAAAGTCAACACTGAAAAAACAAAAGCCTGCACTACAGCTGATAAAAGACCTAAAAATTGAAAAGGTAAAGGCATAAAAAACGGAGCTAAAAATAATATTACTGAGCCTAAAACCTCTCCAGCGAAAATATTTCCAAATAAACGAAAGGATAAAGAAATGATTTTAGCCAACTCCCCCACTAACTCCATTAATCCCAAGAAAAAAGCTAAAGGGTTTTTTAAATTAATAAATCTACCTAAATATTTCCAAGGTCCAGCTGTAATAATAGCTACTATTTGCATGACTAAGACAGAAATTAAGGTCATAATGAGCACTAAGCCATAATCTGACATAACTGCTCTAAAAACAGGTACAAATCCTTCACCATTATAGACTGTTATAGCTGCTTGTCCTGGAATATATACAGCTAAGTTAGCTACTAAAGTGAAAATGAACATGGTAAAAACTAAAGGGAAAACTCTTTTAGCCTTTTCTCCAGGTCCAGTAATAGACTCCACAAAGCTATAACTACCGTCAACTAAAAGTTCTATAAAATTTTGCCATCTTCCAGGAATAAGTTTAGCTGATCTAGCAATAAGAACAAAAAATAACATTAAAAAAACACTTAAAACAACAGACCATAATAAAGTATTGGTAACTGGAAAGCCAGCCAAGCTAAAAAGTATATCAGGTGCTAATGAAATATTTAAATCCATATTTTTTATTGGTTTTTATCTGTCTTATCCTGCTCTTTTGCTTGAGAGGAAGGATTTGTGTCTATAAGCTCTTGTTTGTCTTTTTTTTCTTCAGCCAATTTTTTCTCTTCAGCTTCTTTGTTATACCTATCAATCGTCTTATTTATTCTTTTTAGTTGCCTAAAAAGTAAAATATTTGTAACTATAAAAGCTACAAAGACTGATAATATTAGTATCTTAGGGCTAGAATTAAAAAGTCTATCCAGATACCAGCCTATACCTCCTATAACTACTAATGGGCCTGCAATAGAAGCGCTAATATAGCCAGCTAAAGATAAAGCTAGGGTTTTAAAATTATATTCTTTTGTCATATCACACTCTTATTGTAGCCAAGCACTAAAAAAAGTCAAGGGCTAAAAATATTATAATTAAGTAACTTATTAGTAAAACCTAGACTATACCAAAAAATCTTTTAGCATTATCAGTAGTAGCTTTAGCTACTTTGGATATATCAATATTTCTAAGTTTAGCTATGTGTTCAGCTACATAATATACTAAAGCTGGTTCATTTCTATGTCCTCTATAGGGCTCAGGGGTCATATAAGGGCTGTCAGTTTCTATCATTATTTTATCTAAAGGAACTTTTCTAATTACATCATCAAATTGTCGACTAAAGGTTATAAGTCCTGTAAAAGAAATAAATAAACCTAAATTAAAATATTTCCAAGCTAAGTCTAAGTCTCCAGAAAAGCAATGAATCACTCCCCAGGGTTTACTGCTGTCTATAGAGTCTTTATGCTCAGCTTTAAAGTCTTCTAAAATTTGATAAAGATCATCATGAGCCTGACGACAATGTATAATAGCAGGTAAATCCATTTTTCTGGCTAAGTTTAATTGCTCTAAAAAAACGCTTTTTTGCTTTGCTTTAATTTTAGAAACATCATCTTTAAAATTAATATGATAATAGTCCAGTCCTATCTCCCCTATGGCTACCACTTTATTAAACTCAGCTAATTTCTGATAATTATCAAAATTAAATTCTTCTGCTCTAGTTCTAAACTTATAATTCCCTTCATCACCTTGATTTTCAACTAAAACATCCTGTAAATGGATAGGATGAAGACCTACGGCAACATAAACTCCTTTTTCATATTTATTAGCATATTCTAAAGCTCTTTTTGAAGTCTTATACTCTGAGCCAACTAAGACCATGCCAATATTCTCTCGCAGACTATTTCTAATAACCGTGTCTGCGTCTTCCTTGTAGTTGGCAAAATTAATATGCGCATGAGTATCTATTAATTTCATAAATTAAAATTTTATTTTACTTAAAATAAACTAAAAAGCTGTAAAAAAAGGCTGATAACAAAATAAATAGCCGCTAGCAGCTATTTATTTATCTTTTCTATCCTTATTACCAATTCTTTGTCTCTGACTCCTCTTCTGACTCATAAGAGCTACCAGCTTTTTCTTCCTCAGGAAGATTTATCTCTGGCTCATTGTCAACTATCACTTCCTCCTCTTTTATGACAGTTTCTTCAGCTACAGAAGGAGTCTCCTCTTTAGAGCTTTCTAGCTCACTAGTTTCATTGTTTGAGTTATCATCTCCTTTTTTCTTCGAAGAAAATAATTTGGAAAACCAATTTCCCATACCTTTTAAATTAAAAATTCAGCTTACTTATATTATAGCAATAGAGTTATTTTTGTCAATAAAAATCGGTCTTTTTTCTTCTATTGATAAAAAAGTGTTATTAGTTTGTCATTGGTTTTAAATCCCTAAATCCTTAATAAGTTCCTTTTGTTTTTTAGTTAATTTTTTAGGAGTCTCCACCATAACTTTAACTAAATGATCTCCACGTCCACGAGACTGTAATCGCTCTAAACCCTTAGCTTTAAGACGAAAGGTTGTGCCTGATTGAGTTCCTTCTGGTATTTTTAATTTTACCTTACCATCTAAAGTTGAAATATCAATTTTATCGCCTAAAGCCACCTGAGTAAAGCTAACTTTTTTTACACTTTTTATATTATCTCCGTCTCTTTCGAAATCAGGATGAGGAGTTATTTTTACTTTAACAAATAAATCTCCGCTAGGAGCACCTTTTAAACCAGCCTCCCCTGAACCAGCTAAACGAATACTTTGACCTTCATGTATGCCAGCTGGTATTTTTATTTTCATTCTAACTTTATCTCTTACTCTACCTTCCCCCGAGCAAACTCGACATTTATCACTATAAATTTTTCCTTGACCCTGGCAATTAGGACAAACAGCACGAGATTGAAAACTACCAAAAATAGTTCTCTGCGCTTGTATAACCTCTCCTTTACCCTGACAAGTGGGGCAGGTTTCCACTTTAGAATTAGGTTCATGTCCTTGACCCTCGCAATGAGAACAAATAGTATTTTTCTCTAATTCAATTTCTTTATGAGCCCCAAAAGCTACTTCTTCCAAATTTACAGTTAAAATTATTTGAATATCATTGCCTCGAGCTTGACCTCTGCTACGAGATCTAGACCCACCAAAACCAAAAATATCACCCATACCTGAGAAAATATCGCCCAAATCTTCAAAGTCTATATTATCACCAAAACCAGCAGCATTTTGCCAACCAGAAAAACCTCCACCAGCTTGACCATTAGCAAAATCTGAACCAAATTGATCGTATTGGCTCCGTTTTTGAGGGTTATTTAATACTTGATAAGCTTCATTTATTTCTTTAAACTTGGCTTCATCACCACCTTGCTTATCTGGGTGGTATTTATGGGCTTTTTCCCTAAAAGCTTTTTTGATCTCAGCTGGAGAAGCTTCCTTAGAAAGTCCCAAAATTTTATAATAATCTTTATTAGCCATACAACTACGCTTTAAAACCTATTTCTGAGTTTATAGCCTGACTCTCTTTAACTTCACCGTGCTGTTTTTCATATTTATCCATTACCTGACTCATTACTGCCACTATTCTTTTAAAATGACCAGGGCTAGTAATAATTTTAGCAGCGGTCCTGCCATTGCCACCAAATATATTTAAAAATAACATCTGCATTTCATCTTTATTAAATTGAAATTGAGCAGCATTAGCATATTCAGCTCCAGGCAAATTATCCGCAATGTTTACTTGCCTGCCAGACGCTTGCTTGTTCTGATTCTGATTTTTTGCATTATCCATATAATTAAGGTTAAAATAAATAAAATTTAGTAGTTGCTAAAAATATTTTAGCAACCATAAATTCTACTTATTATTTTTTATCTTCAGAGTCTTTAGTCTCCTCTTTATTATCCTCAACCTCACCTTCAACTACTTCTTCTTCAGCTTTTTTCTGGTCAGAAGCTTCTTCAGACCCTTTAGCCTCAGAACCTGTAGCTCCTGGAGCATTATCCGGAGAAGTGTTTTGGTACATAGAAGCGCCAATTTTTTGAGCCACTTCTGTCAGGCTCTCCATTTTAGCTTTCATTTCCTCGTATTTATCAGAATCTTTAACTTGCTTTAACTCCTCTAATTTAGTTTCTAACTCTTTTTTATCTTCTGCTTTCATTTTATCACCAGATTCTTTTAACAATTTTTCTGTTTGAATATAGACAGCTTCAGCTTGATTTTTAATTTCAATATTTTCTTTTTTCTTTTTATCATCATCAGCATGTTTTTGTGCATCTTGCTTCATTTTTTCAATTTCTTCATCACTTAAACCTGAAGAAGCAGTGATAGTAATCTTTTGCTCTTTGCCTGAAGCTTTATCTTTAGCGCTAACATTTAAAATTCCATTAGCATCAATATCAAAAGATACTTCGACTTGAGGCACGCCTCTAGGAGCTGGGGGAATACCATCTAAAATAAATCTACCTAGAGTTTTATTATCTGAAGCCATGGCTCTTTCTCCTTGTACTACATGAATTTCTACACTAGTTTGACTATCAGCGGCTGTAGAAAAGGTTTGCGACTTAGATGTCGGTATAGTACTATTTCTCTCAATTAAAGGTGTAGCTACTCCGCCTAAAGTTTCAATCCCTAAAGTTAAAGGTGTAACATCTAAAAGTAAAACATCTTTAACATCACCTTGCAAAACACCAGCCTGAACAGCTGCTCCTAAAGCTACTACTTCATCAGGATTAACGCTTAAGTTAGGCTCTTTACCAAAGAACTCTTTAATTTGCTTCTGCACCATGGGCATTCTAGTCATGCCTCCCACCATGACCACTTCTTCAATGTCCTTGGTTTCTAGACCAGCATCTTTTAAAGCTGCTTTACAAGGTTCAATGGTTTTTTTAACTAAATCTTCTACCAAGCTTTCTAATTTAGCACGAGAGATTTTTTTAACCAAATGTTTAGGACCATCAGCAGTAGTGGTGATAAAAGGTTGGTTGATTTCTGTTTCAGTAGTATAAGAAAGCTCTATTTTAGCTTTTTCAGCCGCTTCTTTAATTCTTTGTAAAGCTAAGGGGTCATTACCTAAATCAATACCATTTTCTTTTTTAAACTCCTCTATAATCCAATTAATAATACGTAGATCAAAGTCTTCTCCGCCTAAATGAGTATCTCCATTAGTAGCTTTTACCTCCACTGTATCTTCAGACACATCTAAGATAGAAATATCAAAGGTTCCTCCACCTAAATCATAGACAGCTATTTGTTGACCTTTCTTTTTATCAAAGCCATAAGCTAAAGCTGCTGCTGTTGGTTCATTAATAATTCTTTTTACTTCTAGTCCAGCAATTTTACCAGCGTCTTTAGTAGCCTGACGTTGAGAGTCGTTGAAATAGGCTGGCACGGTTATAATGGCTTCGGTAATTTTCTCTCCAGTCTTACTTTCAGCATCTGCTTTCATTTTTGATAAAATCATAGCTGAAACCTCTTGAGGACTATGTTCTTTATCATCAGAAAATTTAACCTTAACCCCTTCACCTGACTTTACTATCTTATAAGGATAATTTTTTATATCTTTTTGCACTTCTTCATCTTCAAATTTTCTACCAATTAACCTTTTAACAGCAAAAACAGTATTTTCGGGATTAGTTACAGCCTGCCTTTTAGCAGCTTGCCCGACCAGCCTCTCGCCATTTTTGGAAATAGCGACAATTGAGGGAGTAGTACGATTACCTTCGGAGTTTTCTAAGATTTTAGGCTGGCCTCCTTCTATAATAGCCATCGCACTGTTAGTTGTCCCTAGATCAATTCCTAAAATTTTTGACATAAGTTTTTATATATCATTGATAACCAGGCGCTCTGCTTATCATGATTAAATTAATTACTTTATTATTTATACTTATATTAGTATTAATTTCTATTTACTGTTTTAGAATTAATACAGACTAATACGCCTAAATATTTAGGCGTAATTTGTCTATATTATTTCTTGGACTTGTTTATCTTTATTTGTTTAGGTTTAGTTTCTGGGGCTTTAGGAATACTTATTTTCAAAACTCCTTCCTCTGCTACCGCTGAAGCTTTGTCACCGGAAACATGAGTAGGTAAAGGAATGCTACGATAGAAACTACCTCTTTTAATTTCTTTGCGATAATAATTTTTGTCTTCAACTTCACTAGTTTTTTCTCCTTCACCTTTAATGCATAAAACATCATTTTCAATAGAAATATTGACTTTGTCAGGGTCAATACCTGCCAGTTGAGTTTCAACAATAACATTATTCTCATCTTCATACATATCTACTGCCGGAGTAAAATTTTGCTGACGAACCGGCACTGGCATAAAATCTGAAAAAGCTCTATCCATTTCATCCCAGTTATCTGAGAAAAATGGTGACCATTTTATTAGTGCCATAGATTTATCTCTCCCGCCTTAAATCAAGTTAGAAATACTTGAGGATAAGGCTGGATAAATTATTTAACTAATTTAAAATTAATATTTATTTATTAATATCTAAATTACTTAATTATGGTAATTACTTAATTATTATTTTTAAGTTTAAAACTTCCTTTTTAACTATTTTTTATTCCACCACCACTCTAGCTGGACGAATAGTTTTACCTTTTAATCTATAACCTGGGGTTATTTGTTTTTTAACTAAAGGAAGACTATTTTCATTATTTGACTTAAATTTATCTTCTTGAACTTGAGTGGTTTTTTCTTTCTTCCTGTCAGGATCTTCTACGGCTTCCATAAGCTCTGGATCAAAAGGCTTATCTAAAGTAGAAATTTCCTCTACTCCTTGAGAATTTAGAACTTGCTCAAATTGCTTTATAACATATTTAATTCCTTCCACCCAAGGATTAGAAGCTTCCTTATAAGATAAACTGGCTATAGAAATTTTTAAATTATCATACACTGGTAAAAGTTCTTGTATAAATCCCTCTAAAGCATACTTGTAATAAGTTTCTTTTTCTTTAGCTGATTCTCTAATTAAATTTTGATAATCAGCTAAAGCACGCTTGTAACGAGACTCCCAACTATCAACTGGTAACTCTG
This sequence comes from Minisyncoccota bacterium, assembly GCA_021734405.1. Lineage (GTDB taxonomy): Bacteria > Patescibacteriota > Patescibacteriia > Patescibacteriales > UBA12465 > JAIPJA01. Next base: position 10,756 of record JAIPJA010000006.1, on the reverse strand, counting down.
ATAAAAATTCAAATCTAGGCTTTAATTCTTTTCCCTGTTTTACTTTGCCTAAAAAATTATCCAAAGATCTAACATAATAGTTTTCCTGATCTCTATCCTTATAGACCACTTGAATTTGATCCTCTAGTTTATCTTGGGCTAAATACAAAAATTGATAAACCCCTCCTTTATAGTGCCTGTATAGTCCCGGTTTTAGACTGGCTTTAGATGACTTTTTGTTATCCATAGCTTAAAAATTTAATTTATCTTCTAAATATTTTAAAATAGCTAAATTCTTATCATAATTCATTCTCATTGGACCTAAGACTCCTAGCAGTCCAGTGGTGTTATGCTTTTGGTATTTTAAGGTTAAGGTAGAAAAAATCGGACCAAAAGGATTTTCTGCACCGATAAAAACTTGGGGACCAAAAGATATACTTTCAAAAACCTCTCCGATAACGTCTTCCATTCTATCTATCACTAAAGACACATCTTGAATTAAATCTTGAACTGCAAACTCGGGTTGTTGGAATAAATTAAAAATTCCGGTGTAATACAAACTATTTTTATGAAAAGCCCAAAAGACTGCTTGATCTGAAATTTTAGCAATATGTTTAGCAGTGGATTTTAAACTATCTTCAGAAAAATCACCTAAGCTATTTTCAAGTTCCTGTTTCTCTGCTGTGTTTAAATCTTTTAATTTTAAACCTTCTAAATACAACAAATAACCAGCCTCCGTAGGCACTCTGCCAGCTGAAGTGTGTGGCTGGTAAATATAGCCGGCTTTTTCCAGCTCTGCCATTTCATTTCTAATAGTAGCTGAAGACATAATAGGTCTATAGCGGTTAGAAACAATAGAAGAGCCTACTGGTTCAGCAGTTTTTATATGTTCTTTTATAATAATAGATAAAATTTTTTCTTGTCTATTTTGCATATTTTTTTATTGACTTTTTCATTATAGCAAAATTAGCACTCATGTCAAGAGAGTGCTAATTATTATGTATGTCTTTATTGATATGACTATTTTAAACTACTATATATTATCTTTTACTCTTTATTTTCAAAATACCAGCGCATAATTTCCTTAGCAATAGGCACAGCTACAGCACTACCTTCCTCACCTTCTTCAACTAAAATAGTAACAACTATCTCAGGATTTTCATAAGGAGCAAAGCCAGTAAACCAAGCATGATTAGCGTGATTACTAGACCATTGAGCCGTACCAGTTTTTCCTGCTGAGCTAAAAGGTAAATCACTTAAAAACCTAGCGCTACCTGAAGTAACTGCTTGTCTCATGCCTTGTTTAACTACTAATAGATTGTAGTCGTCTATGAACTTTTCTCGTATTATTTCTGGATTTATTTTTACTACAACCTCTTCATTACTGCTAGAACGAATTTCTTTAACTAAATGCGGGCGTAGTAATTTTCCATTATTAGCAAAAACAGCTGTAAAATTAGCCACCTGAAGCGGTGTAGCCAGTAAATCTCCTTGGCCAATAGCAAAATGATAAGTATCACCTATATACCAAGGCTCATTTTTCACTTCTTCTTTCCACTCCCGTGTAGGCACGAAACCATCTGCTTCACTGTATAAATCTAAGCCCGACTTTTCCCCTAAACCAAAAAGCTTAGCATATTTAACCATATTTTCTAAGCCCAAACCAGAAAAATCTGCATAACCTCCACCGATGTAATAGAAAAAAGTGTTTACTGACTCAGCAATAGCTTTCCTGACATTGGTAAGACCATGACCTGATAAGCGCCAATCAGGAAAAAACCATTGACTAATTCGAAGCCCACCTGTACTTAAAAAAGTAGTATTTTCAGAAATAACCCCTTCCTCTAGAGCGGCTGCTGAAAAAACTGGTTTAATAGTAGAGCCTGAGGGAAATTCTCCGCTAATCGCTCGATTAAATAAGGGTTGATTAGGGTTAGCTAAAAATTCTTTATACTCACTAGTATTTACTCCTCTAGCAAAAATATTATTATTATAAGCAGGCCAACTAACTAGAGATAGAACTTCTCCTGAGTTAGGGTTTAAGATGATGATAGAGCCTTTATCTAAATTTAATTTTTCTAAATATTTTCTTAGAACTCTTTCTGCTTCTGCTTGAAGATCACTATCTATGGATAAAATTAAATTAGAACCTTGCTGAGGTAAATATTCGTTTATAACTTTCTTCTCTTGGCCTAAAGCATCAACCTCTATATGTTTTTTACCTTTAACTCCTCGTAAATCTTTCTCCCAATAACTCTCTAAACCTGTTTTACCTACATAATCTAAAGGGTTATAGGCTTTCCTTTCTGCTTCTAATTCTTTAGGGCTAATTTTGCCAGTATAGCCTAAGACATGCGATAAAGATATACCTAAAGACGCTTCAGGTAGGCGTAAACTTTCTTCTTCTTGTAAATCTGAACTGACAAATAAGTACTCTCTTCTAGTTTTACTTATTAAAGATAGTCCTGGGGTTTTTTCTGCCAGCAGATAAAGTTTCATAGCAGTTTCATAAGAAAGATTATCACTGACAAATACCGGGCTAAAGGCTTCTAAAGAATTTAAATCAACCTTAGCTAAACTATCCTTCATAATTACAAACCAAGGAGACTCTTCTTCTTTAGGTTCTAAACTTAGAATTTGATCTAAATTACGTAAAATTTCATCTCTTTCTAAGATATCTTCAGGTAAATCGGCTGGGACTAGATACAGGACAAAGTTAGCTTGATTTCTAACCAAAGGCTTAAAATTTCTATCATAAATAATACCCCTGTTAGCTTCTAAATCTTTTATTCTTACACGATTACCCTCTGCTAAACCATGATAATAGTCACCCTTAACTACCTGTAGATAAGCTACGCGGGCAATCAGAAAAAATACAAAAACTGCTAGCAAGATAATTAAAAACTTTAGTCGCTTTAACTCAAAAGTTTTACCCACTACTTCACTAACACTACTTTTACCCATGAAAGTTTCTTCTGTCCAATCGCTCCTATAGCTCGGATCTTTTAACTGCGAGTCTTTAATATTGCCATGCTTAACCACAAAAGGATCTGCTTGAGCAGTATAGGTATCTTTTTTATTTAATTTTAACAAAGAGATAAACTTATATATCATAAAAACTATTATACCTCTATTCTAAATTATTGACACAAAAAAGCAAATAAAAAAACTCCTAATAGACCAACTAACTAACCAAATATACGGAATATTAAAATTTTACAAATAGTTATTAAACTACAAACTTTAACTCAATTTTTCTTTTAAAATTATAGTTTTTAAGTTAAAATTAAAGTATGAAAATATTAATTATAGATGATGATAATAATTTAGGTTTAGCTTTAAAACGCTTTCTGCAGTCTAAAGGCGCTGTTTTAGATTACGAGTCTCAAGCTAAAAAAGGTTTAAAGCTAGCAGAAACTCAAAATTACGACTTTCTGCTTGTAGATTATGCTATGCCTGAGATAAGCGGAGAAGAAATTATTGAAACTTTAAGAGATAATAATAATTCTTTAGCTATTATAGCTATGAGCGTAATGAATCAAGCGCCTAATAGAGTAAAACTTTTAAACAGTGGAGCTGATTATTATTTAAACAAACCTTTTAGCCTGGAAGAACTATGGGCAACTATTAAAGCGCTTAGTCGTAGATCTTCTTATAAACTAGAAAATAAGCAACTTTTAAAACATAAGGGCTTTGAAATTAATCAAGAGAATTTTACTGTTAAATACAAAAATAAAAAATTAGATCTTTCCGCTAAAGAGCTGGAACTCTTAATTTTTTTAATCAACAATCAAGGAAAAATTTTAAGTCGTCAAGAAATTTTAGAAAAAATTTGGGATATTAATGCTAATTTGTTTACTAACAGCATTGATGTACATATCTCTAACTTAAGAAAAAAGCTCAAACCTTTTAAAGCTGAAAATTTAATTAAAACTATAAAAAATAAAGGGTATTTAATTGAATAAAGTTCGATATTAATAAACAGCTCATCTTTAACTTTTCTTTAACTTATTATTGTTAAAATAACAGGGATTAATTAATAATAAACTTATGTTGGAAAAATTTTTAAAAAAATTGTTTTATCAAAGCCTGCCTTTAACTCTTTTAAGTTTAATGTTACAGGTTATGGAAACAAGCGACCTATCCTTACCCTGGGGAAGCTAAAATAAAATGTTGAAAACTTTTAAAGCTTATTTAAGTCTAAAATCTAAGGGAGAGGATAATAAAAGACGAGAAATGATTATAAAAATTATTGCTCTTGTTTCTTTTTGTCTATCTTTTATAGCTGTTGTTATAAATTTAATTAATTACTTTTTAAGCGCTAACTACTCTGCCCTCTCCCCTATTATGAGTTTTTTCATAAGCCTGCTTTTTGCTTTTATTTGGTTTTTAGCTGATAGAAAACATTTAAAAACAGCTTCTCTAATAATAATCTTTACTTATCTTTTGCCCACGGCTTATTTTTCTCTAAAATGGGGAGCTGACCTACCACAAACTCTATTACTCTACGCTTTAGCAGTGGTTATGAGTGGTATTCTTTTAAGTAGTCGCTGGACTTTTATTATCAGCTCCCTAATTTCCCTACTACTTATTTCCCTAACTTATTTACAAAAAATTGGAACTATAAAACCTGACTTATACTGGACCAGCCAATATCAACCTCGGCTTGATGATGCCATTGTAGCTAGCATAACCTTTTTAGTTATGGCTGTTTTAATTTGGCTATATAATAGTGAAATTAGTCGGTCTTTGCAAAGAGCCAGAAAATCAGAAAAAGCTTTAAAACACCAAAAAGATAATTTAGAAAAAATGGTTATTGAGCGAACCAAGCAAATAAAATTAATGCAAACTGAAAAAATGACTTCACTTTACCAAATGGCTGAATTTGGTCGCTTATCAGCCGGCATGTTTCATGATCTGGCTAACCCTTTAACCGCGGTTTCTTTAAACTTAGAACAAGTTTCAGCTAGTACTTTGAACAAAAGCCAAGACTGTCTAAAACAAGCACTACTAGCAGCTAATAAGATGAATAGCTTTATTTTTAGTATAAAAAAACAAATTCAAAGACAAGATACTGAAGAAATCTTTAACATTAACGAAGAAATTAGAGATTGTTTAAAAATATTAGACTATAAAGCTAGAAAATTACAGGTAGAGAGTAGTTTTTCACCTGATAGAAATACTTGTTATTTAAAAGGTTCCCGGCTTAAATTTAACCAAGTTATTTTAAATCTTATCTCCAACGCTATTGACTCTTATGACAACCTTGAAAACAAGAAAAAAACTATTTCTATAACTACCAAATTAAAACCTAATCTTTTAAAAATAGAAGTAAAAGATAATGGTCAGGGTATAAAAACTAAAAATCTTAAAAAAATTTTTGAGCCTTTTTTTACCACCAAAACTTCTGCAGGCAAAGGCATGGGTATTGGCCTTTATAGCTCACTACATATAATTAAACATCATTTCAAAGGTAGCTTAAAAATAAAAAGTAAATGGTCTAAAGGTAGTGTGGCTGAAGTGCTCATACCTCTAAGCACCTCCCTAGAAAATGAAAGAAAAAATACTGCAAACAATTAATCAGTCTCTTAACTTCTCTGCTTTAAATAAAGACTGGCAAAATACCATTAATTTAAAATTAGAGAAAATAAAGAGCTCAAGTTTATGGCAAGAGATATCCCTACAAGCCTGGCTTTTAGATGATAAGCAAATTTTAAATTTACAAGAAAACCTATATTTAAGCTTAGGCAACATCTACATTTGGCTAGCCTATACTCTGTATGATCAAGTTTTAGACAACCAGCAAATACACCACTTGCCTTTAGCTAATTTTTTACTCTCTCAATCACTAAAAAATTATTACTCAGTAAATTTATCTTTAACTTGGCAAAATATTTTAGAAAAAGTTATCTTAAAAATGGAAACTGCTAATTATTGGGAAATAGAAAATTGCCAAAAAATAAAAGAATTTCACTCCCCTAAAATACCAGCTCTATCTGATCATTTAAATTCCAGTCGCTACAAATCTTTAGCCCATTGCCTGCCAGCTATATACTTACTTTTAAAATATCAGTCTAGTTCCAGAGAGGAAGAAATCAATGAAATTATAGCTTTATTTTCCAGTTTACTACTTGTCAGACAAATACAAGATGATCTTCATGATTTAGAAGTTGATTTCTCTAACAGGAGCTTAAATTTAGCTATTCATTTCTGCCTAGAAACAAGCTCAAAAGAAATAAAAAGTATAAAGGAATTAAAAATACAACTATATTTAACTCAAACGGAAATAATTAAAAGGCTAAAACAAGAAAACAAAAACTGTCAGATACTTCTGCGAGCAAATTCAGTTTTTAAAAATAATCTTTATTTAAATAAAGCGATAAACTCACAGTCTGAGCAAATAAAAATAGCTCAGAAAAAACAAGAAACTGTTAAAACTATTCTGAACTATTTTAAAGTTTAATTAAGTCGCCAAATAGCTAAATTTAAATTAGCAGCAAAAATCACCCAAAGTAAATAAGGAATTAAAAGATAGGCTGATAATTTTCTTTGCTTATAAAAATAGGTAATATTTAAAATTATAACTAAAATTAAAATAATAATTTCTAAAAGTCCTAAAAAAGGTGAACGTAAATAAAAAAACAAGAAAGTCCAAAAAACATTTAAAACCCATTGAACACAAAACAAAAGTACCAGGTTTTGTTTGACAATAATACTTTTAGCTCTATTTAAAGCTAAAAACAAAGACACACCTATAAGTAAATACAAAAGAGTCCAAACTGGAGAAAACAACCAGCTAGGTGGATTAAAAAATGGTTTATTTAGTTCTAAATACCAAGAAGAAACACTGGAGGCAGTAAATAAGCCTCCTAAAGCTCCAGCCGCTAAAGAGCCTAGAAGAGAAAATATTAAAGTTAAAGCTTTTTTAGACATAAATATAAAAATTAATTTAATAAATTACTACTTTAGTCCCAACTCGAGACCAGTCATATAAAGTTTCAGCTGAACCAATACCTAAGCGAATACAGCCATGCGAAACTGGAGTACCTAAATGATCTTCACCTTCCCTGTAACCACTGGGCCAAACTGGAAGCTCATGAATGCCAAAACGTCCAGTGCCTAGTCCTAGCCAATAAGGCATCCACAAGCCATAAGAAGCTGACCAAGCCTTATCTATTTTATTAATCACATGATAAACTCCTTTAGGAGTACTATTATTTTTACCAGAAGATATAGAAAAAGTATTAAGTCTCACCCCTTTTAAAAAATAACTAAGTTCTTGGTTTTTAGTATCTATTTCAATTCTTTTTTCTAAAGGCGCTGTTTCTGAGCTTAAAGGATCATAACCGCTATTTATTTCTTCACCATCTAAATAACCATCAGTATCAGTATCAGGGTTTAATAAATTAGTTTTAAAACGCAATTCCCAAAAATCACTTAAACCATCACTATCTTGATCATTGTCTTTTAAGCTAATAGCTACAGGATTATGAGGAGAAAAACCACTATTTAACTCCTGCCAGTCACTATAGCCATCACCATCAGTATCAGCTTTATAAGGGTCAGTGTAATAAACAGTTTCTTCATCAAGGTTGTTTACACCATCACTGTCAAAATCATCAGAAGAGGCTTGAGTAAAATTAAAGGAGACGAGCAGAAAAGCCAAAATTAAAATTAAGTTTACACAACTTTTTATGAATTTTATTCTGCTAATCTTTAACATATACTTATATTAGCATAAACTAGCGAAATAAAGAAAAAACAAAAAACAGATAGCTAAATGGCTACCTGCTTTTTGGGATTCCTGTAGTTTTATATAAAATTAAAACTCTGCATTTTTAGGTGTACGCGGAAACGGGATAACATCTCTAATGTTTTGCATGCCTGAAAGATACATAATCAATCTTTCAAAACCTAAGCCAAAACCAGCATGTTTAACTGAGCCATATTTTCTTAAATCTAAATACCACCAATAATCTTCTTCATTAAGCCCAATTTCCTTAATTCTCTCAAGCAAAACTTCATAACGCTCTTCTCTTTGACTGCCACCAATAATTTCACCAATGCCAGGTACTAACAAATCCATAGCTGCCACAGTTTTTTTATCATCATTCTCTCTCATGTAAAAAGCCTTAATTTTTTTAGGATAATCAATTACAAATACTGGCTTTTTAAAGATTTCCTCGGTAATATATCTTTCATGTTCAGTTTGCAAGTCAATTCCCCACTCTACTGGGTAATTAAACTTCTTACCACTAGCTTTTAACTTGTCTATAGCTTCAGTATAAGTAATTTTAGCAAAGTCAGCCTTAACTATATTTTCTAAACGATCTTTTACACCATTGTCAATAAACTTATTAAAAAACTCCATTTCTTCAGGCAATTCTTTTAATACATAAGTAATAAGATATTTAATCATCTTCTCTGCTACAGCCATGTCTGTATTTAAATCGGCAAAAGCCATTTCTGGTTCAATCATCCAAAACTCAGAAGCATGTCTAGTAGTATTTGAATTCTCAGCTCTAAAAGTAGGACCAAAAGTATATACTTTATTTAAACCAAAAATTAAAGCTTCTGCTTCTAATTGCCCGCTAACAGTTAAGCCCGCTTTCTTGCCAAAAAAATCTTGACTATAGTCCAATTCCCCTGTTTTGGTTTTAGGCAAGTCTTTACTTAAATCAAAGGTATTAATATTAAACATTTCTCCAGCTCCCTCAGCGTCGCTAGTAGAGATGATGGGGGTATGGACGTAAACAAAACCTTCGTTTTTAAAGAATTCATGAATAGCCTGACTTAAGACTGACCTTAGCCTAAAAACAGCGGAAAAGGTATTACTACGAGAACGTAAATGCGAAATAGTACGCAAAAACTCAAAACTATGTCTTTTTTTCTGTAAAGAATAATCTTCTTTAGCTTCTTGAATTACTTCTACCGTATCTGCCTGTAATTCGAAAGCTTGTCCAGTGGCAGGTGACTCTACTAAAATTCCAGAAATTTCTACAGAAGAGCCAATATTTAATTTTTCTATTATTTCAAAATTGGGCAAATTATTATTAAAAACCACTTGCAGCCCTTTAAAAAAAGTGCCGTCATTTACTTCCATAAAGCCAAACTCCTTAGAACTCCTCACGGTTTTCACCCAGGCTCTAAGGCGTAATTCTTTACCAAGATACTTATCTGTATCACGATAAAGACTCTTGATCTCTTGATAATCCATAGAGTTTTTATTAATAATTATATAGTAATCATATATAATAATAGGTTTTTTGACAAGAAAGCTAGTATAAAAAGTTTTAAGAAAGTTAAAATTAGCTAATTCAAACTCTCTATACTTTTTTAAAAAGATTTGTTATGCCTATGGTCTGGTTGACTTACTGCTTTTTTTAGCTTATACTACAAAATTAATAAAATGAACATTAACAAAAATAATATAACCATGAAAAATCAGATTTTCTTATTTATTTCCCTGCTCTTTATTACTCATAGTTGTAAAAGTCAGGAGGTGATTAGCCAAAATCAAACAGTGATCACAGCTGAGTCTCAGCCCAAAGTGCGCTATGCCAATTATTGGCTCTGGCCACAAATACCTGAAGATAAAGTTGAAGAAATTGCTAAATATGATTTAGCAATTATTGATCATGAAAATATCTTCAACAACAAAGAAGCTTTGTATAAGATAAAGGAGATAAATCCAAATATCACTATACTTTGCTACTTTAATCCTATGGAGATATTTGCTCCAGAGTATTTACGTATATACTTAGACAGACCCTTTACCCATGTAGTCTATAGGTACTTAGATGCTACTAACAAATGGTGGCTTAAAAATGCTAAAGGAGAAATTATCCGTTTTGACGACCGACAGCTCATGCTTAACCTAAGCACGAAAAGCGAAAAGTTTTTTGTTAGCTACTTTGACAAAGAAATGCAATATTGGGAATTTATCACTCAAATGCATTTAGACTGGATTTTAGAAGATACTATTTGGGATGGAATCTTTGAGGATAACTTTGAAACCGTGGAATGGCTAGCCCTTAAAAACGGTAAGCAAGGCGTAGACATTGATGGAGACAAACAAGTGGACGGATTAAAAGAAATAGCTAAATACTGGCAAGAGGGTATGGAAAATAGGTTAAAAATGATCTTAGAAGCTCATTCTAATTACATAATTATGGGTAATAAAGGTAAAAATTTTTTACCTAAGTACACGCAAGGAAAAATGTTTGAAAATTTTCCTGACATGTATCTAACTCATAGTTTTGAAAATTATAATCAAAACATGATTAATGCTTTAGAGATTGACTCTGTAGCTATTTTTAATGTTTACAGCCAAGATCATTACTACTTATCTTTTGCTTCGGCTATGCTAGTAAATGAACCGATTTACTTATCCTACAAGCAACAGGACGTTTGGCAAGATTTCTACCTTAATCCTGACGACTGGGGTAAACCTAAAACAGAATCTATATCTGAATTCAATCAAAAAACTTATACCAGAGAATTTGAAAATGGTTATGTTCAGGTCATAGCTGGAGATGAGTCTAATAAACATGTTCACTACAAAATAGTGCTAACCCAAGAAACGGGAAAACTTGTTTTGGAAGGGTCCGTGTTAAAACAAAAACCAGAACCCATAAAATAGTAAACGACCACCAGTCTGAGGACTGGTGGCTTTTTATTAGCCGGCCATGCCGGCAGGTCGGTTTTAGTGATGATTGTATTTAAGATGTTAATTTATCAAACAAAGAAGGTTGATTTACTTCATTGTGGTGATTTT
>JAIPJA010000051.1 GCA_021734405.1 Minisyncoccota bacterium | reverse complement strand
TCAATTCTATCTCTTTCAAACTGATCTATATGTTTATATTTTCGACCTTTACTCTTTACTTTGTGTTTGTTTTCTTCTTTTTTCATATGCTTTTATTCTAGCGAATAAAAGTTGCAATTCAAAACGGAAATTGCGATTTAGTTCTTTTAAATAATATAAACCATGGAAACAATAACTAAAATTAATGACTTTAGATGCATTGTTGCCTCTGAAAAAAAACTAAACCTCCCAGCGCTTTCTGGTCAACAAACCATATATAGCGCTAAAAATGTTTTCACTTTTATTAGTCCCCCATTTGCTAAAAATTATATAACAGCTCCCTCTAAAGAGGCCTCTGTTATAACTTTAATGATTGAAGGGGCCAAAGAAGTTGAAGACATGATACAGGTGGCTGCTTCTATATTAAAAACCAGTCCAAATAATTTACTTTTAACTGAAAATCAAATAGTTGCTTTTTGTCAGTTACACGAAAAAGCATTAAACCATCTATCTTCAGGGATGACAATTTTTCCTTTTTTATCCAGAACTGGAAAAATAAATTTAGCCATGGTTAGTTGTTTGACCAGCGGGCTATATGTAACCAAGCATTTACTTCAAACTAGTTGGACAGCCAACCTGCATTTATTAACCGTGAAAATGCCGAGATAAAAAAATTTAAGAGCGAGAAAATCGCTCTTTTTTATACCCTTACCATCTAATACATCTCAAAAATACTACTAGTTATTATAACCAAAATAAGTTCCAAATTACTCTTGACATAACAAAAAATATAACTTAAAATAACTTTAGCACTCTAATACTTTGAGTGCTAAATAAATTATAATAAAAACTAAATTTATATATACAAATATGTTTAATCGTTTTACTAATAAATCTCAAGAAACTATTATCAACGCCCAAATATTAGCTTCTGATAACGGGCAAGAGAATATAGAGGCTTTACACCTTTTAGTAGCCCTACTTCAACAACAAGAAGGTTTAATTAGACCTATTTTAGAAAAAATGAATATTGATCCTGACACTATTGAAGATCAGGCTTTGGATAAAATAGAAGCTTTGCCTAAAATTAAAACTAGTGTTATTGACCAAAGTAATATTAGCGCTGTGCAAGGCACTGGAGAGGTAGCTGCTATTTTAGAGCGTGCTAAAAAAGAAGCTGATGCCATGCAAGATCAATACATTTCTACTGAACACATACTGCTAGCTATTATAGGCGTGCGCTCCCCTGCTCAAGGCTTACTCTTGCGACACAAAGTTGACTACGAAACTGTATACAAATTTTTAACAGAACTTCGAGGTAATAAAAAAATAACTGATCCTTCTCCAGAAAAGAAATATAAAATTTTAGAAAAATATACTACCAATTTAACAGAAATGGCTAGGAGTAAAAAGCTAGACCCAGTTATAGGTAGAGACACGGAAATTAGAAGAATTATGCAAGTTCTACTTAGAAGAACCAAAAATAATCCTGTACTCATCGGTGAAGCTGGTACTGGTAAAACTGCTATTATTGAAGGCTTAGCTCAGAGAATAATTAATGGCGATGTGCCAGAGAATTTAAAAAATAAAGAGATAGTAAACTTAGACCTAGGCGCCCTATTGGCTGGAGCTAAATTTAGAGGAGAGTTCGAAGAAAGACTTAAAGCCGTGCTAAAAGAAATTAAAAGCCAAGAAGGCAAATTCATTCTCTTTATAGACGAGCTTCACACTTTAGTTGGAGCCGGAGCTACAGAAGGCTCTATGGATGCTTCTAATATGTTAAAACCTGCTCTAGCTAGAGGGGATCTCAGAACCATTGGCGCTACTACCACTAAAGAATATCAAAAATACATTGAAAAAGATGCAGCGCTGGAACGACGCTTCCAACCAATTCATGTAAACGAACCTAGTCTAGAAGACACTGTTAACATACTTCGAGGCATTAAAGAAAAATATGAAGTGCATCATGGTGTACGCATAACTGATGAAGCAGTATTAGCAGCGGCTAATTTATCTAACCGCTATATTAGTGATCGTTTCTTGCCTGACAAAGCTGTAGACTTAATAGATGAAGCTACTTCAGCTTTAAGAATGGAAATAGACTCTATGCCGGATGAGCTTGACTTTTTAAAACGTGAAGTAGAAAGGTTAGAAATAGCTAAAGCCGGTCTAGAAACTGAAAAAAAGGAAAATACTTCTCAGTATAAGAAAATTATCAAAGAATTAGAGACTTTAAAAGAAAAAAGTAATCAATTAGAACTGCATTGGAAAAATGAAAAAGATATCATTTCTAAAATTAGAAACTACAAAAAAGAAATTGATCAATCAAAAATAAAAGCAGAAATAATCCAACATCGAGGCGATGACTTAACTGAAGTCGCTCGTATTCGCTATGGCTTAATTCCAGAATTAGAAAAAAAAGTAAAACAAGAAGAAGCTAAGTTAACTAAAATCCAAAGCAAAGGACAATATATATTAAAAGAAGAAATAGACGCTGAAGATATTGCTAAGGTAGTGGCTCGCTGGACCGGTATTCCAGTAAATAAAATGTTGGAGAGTGAAATTAAAAAACTGGAAAAAGCTGAAAATGAGCTAGAAAAACAAGTAGTTGGTCAAAGTGAGGCTATACACGGAGTTTCTAATGCACTTAGAAGAAGTCGAGCTGGTATAAGTGAAGAAAAAAAACCTATTGGCTCTTTTCTTTTTGTTGGTCCTACTGGAGTAGGTAAAACTGAGTTAGCTAAAGCTTTAGCTAAATTTATGTTTAATGATGAAGGCGCACTTATACGTTTAGATATGAGTGAGTTTATGGAAAAACATTCAGTAGCTAAATTAATTGGTTCTCCCCCGGGTTATGTTGCCCATGAAGAAGGTGGACAATTATCAGAAAAGGTTAGAAGACGTCCGTATAGCGTAATACTGTTTGATGAAGTAGAAAAAGCTCATCCTGAAGTCTTTAATATCCTACTACAAATTTTAGATGATGGTCGTATGACTGATTCTAAAGGTAGAACTGTTAACTTTAAAAATACTATCATTATTATGACCTCCAACTTAGGCAATGAGGTTATAAAACAATACTCTATTGGCTTTCAAGAAAGTGCTAGCGATGCGAAAGAAGGAGAAGTTAGGGATAAAGAAATGAAAGAAAAAATAGATAAAATTCTTAAAGATTTCTTTAAATTAGAATTTTTAAACCGTATTGATGAAATTGTTCTCTTTAAGAGTTTAGATAAACAGGCTCTAACAGAAATTGTGGAATTAGAATTAAAGAAAGTAGAAAAAAGACTGGGTAATAAAAATATTAAAATAAAAATCAGTCAACAAGTTAAAAAACTGTTAGCCGACAAAGGTTATGATGTTACTTTTGGCGCTAGACCACTTAAAAGAATTATTCAAACCATGATCTTAGATAGTTTAGCTATGGATATCATACAAGGAAAAGTCAAAGAAGGAGACAAAGTAAATATTGATATAGATAAAAAAGAAAAAGATCAAATTGCTGTGAAGGTGAAATAAGATATTAAAATTGATTAATGAAATTACATTACACAACAAACAAGAGTTAAATAAGCTCTTGTTTTTTATAGTTAAATGTTATACCAATTAAACTGTAACAACCAAATATAAAAAACAGCAATAAACACAACCATGAAAACTATCCACAAAATCATTGTTGATCGCAAAAGCTCTTATTCTCTCAGCTACCTCTCTGTTAAAACTGAAGCTGAGATAAAAGCTGGAGTTAATTATTTAAAAAATGATAAAAAATTAAAAAAAGCTACCCACAATAGCTATGCTTTTAGATATCAAAATAGTACACAAATTATAGAAGGTAAAAACGATGACGGCGAAAAAGGGGCTGGAAATATAATTTTAAACTATTTACAAAACAATAATCTAAATAGCCTCCTGGTAGTAGTTAGTAGATATTATGGTGGCATTAAATTAGGAGCTGACCGTTTTAAAAATATACAAAAAACTTTAGACTTATTTTTTAAAGATAATAAGCTAAAAAATTAACAAAGCAAAAACAGGCTAACATCCTTAAAAGAAAAAAGACCTGAGAAAATTCAGGTCTAATACATATCTTTATCACTCTCAAGGCTCTAAAATTAACTGTCCTTCATATTCCTGTCTCAAATTATCCCGGTAATCTGAAATAGACTGCCAAAAATCAAGACCTAAGCCTTCTATGGCCTGAATTAAGCCATAACTTAAAGTGGAGTTATAGGCGATAAGCTTGATATAGACTGTCTCATTTAAAGGTATTTTAGTACCATATTTTTCACTATCACCTTTACCAGGAATATAAGAGTCTATAAAATAAGCAAAAGATAGGTCATCAAGGTCACGAATAATATAGCCAATTGGTATATCTAACCTATTTTCCACCAATATTTTAGCTTCATCAGCATTAAAGGCTGGCCAAATAGTTATTTTAACATTGCCCAACAATCCGGGAACAGGCTCTAAGATGTATTTACCATCTTGACCGTAGTTAGGAACAGTAATTTGATTAATTTCCTCTTTTTGACAGGAAAGTAACAGTAAAGGCAAAAACAAAAATACTACTATCTTTTTCATGATATATATGTTTTTTAGGTTAAAGAACTAATTATTTATCAGTATATTTTAGTATTAAAATAGCAGGTAGTCAATGGTATGTAATTAAATTAATAAAGATTTTAAAAAAGGTGATCTTGTTTTGAACAAAATCACCCCATAAAATGTTTTTTTAATTAATGGAAAAAGAAATCCACCCATTATTACTCCAAGATGAAGCATAACACTTTGGATGCGTAAAATACGGCCCTTTGAAAAAAGATATTTGGGCCTGAATCTCATCATCTGGCATATCTACTACAGTGTAGTAATATTGCCCTTCCGGCAAAAAGGGATAAGATTTCAGCTCTAACGTGTCAACGCCGGGCCAACCTTGGACCAAAGCAAAAGACTCATTTAAATCCAGCACTTCGTCGGATCTAAAATAGAAAAACAATCTTTGGTCAGCCGGAGGATTCTGCCAAAAATAGTAAGACTTTTTTTCCATACGAAAAGTGTAATTATTTTGCGCGTCATCCCCGACTTTTCCCGGAATTCCCGAAACAAAAGCATAAAAAGTGAGTAACAGATTGCCCCCTTGATAATCATAAACCCTAAACTTATAGTACCCAAGGTCACTAGGGCTATAAGCTATTTGATCTGATTCTAAATTACTGGGTGGATGAAAAAAATAAGGAGGATCATCACTTTTATCCTGCCAAACCGACCAATACAATTCCACAGGTGCACCATTTTGTTTTTCCGCCCAAAACAAAGAATTAACATCTCTGTTCATCAAAATTGTATCTCCATTGAGCACGTTTAAACCTGTGCTCTTAAGACCGCCATTGCCGTAAAAAATTTTAATATCCTCCTGTTGATTATCAGGCGGATTAATTAATTCTTCTTTCTGACATGACACCAGAATAGCTAAAATAAAAACAAAAAAAACCAAAAAATTTTTCATAATGCTATAAATTAAATATACTTAGTGTTAAAATTAGACATAGTTAGTAAACAACACTGACTAATTGATTAACAATTAATTAGTAGCAGTTTAAAATAAACAGCCTGGTTTTTTTAAACTGCTAAACAAAA
>JAIPJA010000050.1 GCA_021734405.1 Minisyncoccota bacterium | reverse complement strand
ATCACCACAATGAAGTAAATCAACCTTCTTTGTTTGATAAATTAACATCTTAAATACAATCATCACTAAAACCGACCTGCCGGCATGGCCGGCTAATAAAAAGCCACCAGTCCTCAGACTGGTGGTCGTTTACTTCTAATTTATAGGTTAATAGTTTTAAGCTTATATAACACTGGCTTATTAAATAACACAGCTTATTACTTTAAAGGATGAAACTTCTTATGAATTTTTTGAGCATACTTATCTGAAGCATGAACGTATCTAGTAGTAGTATCAAGTGATTCATGCCCTAAAAGTATTTGAATGGCGGCTGGGGAAGCGCCAGACTCAGCTAAATAGGTAGCAAAACCATGTCTAAGTGAGTGAGCAGAAGCTGGAATATTTATATCAAGTAATTCTCTATATCTCTTTATCCTTTCTTGTAAGTAATTAGTAGAGAGTTTTTTAAATTTATCTTTAGCATGCAGACCTCTAAGAGGTACAAATAGGTAAGGGGATTCATCATGTCTGTCTTTTAAATAGGTTTCTAGATGCTCTTGAGCTCTAGGGGTTAAATAAACAAAACGTTCTTTTTTGCCTTTACCTAAAACAAAAATTTTACCTTCTTTATCTACTTGATTAGTTTTAATATTAACTAACTCAGAAATACGCAGACCAGTGGCAAACAGAACCTCTAAAATAGCTCTATTTCTTGTAGCTATTTTTTTATTAGTCTCAAATTTCATAGGAGACTCTATTAGCTTGACTAATTGCTCTAATTCTGGTACTTGAGACTTCTTCTTGACAGTTTTAAGCATTTTTATTGCATCAGGAGGCAAGGGAACTGGGTGATCATTATCTATTAAATACTTAAAATAGGCTCTAAGAGCTGATAACATGCGATTAATTGAATAAGCTGATAGCTTGGTAGTGGTTTTTTGTTTTTTAGCTGTAGTGCGGTCTATAGAGGTTAAAAAAGCCTTGTAGTTTAAGATATCTTTTTTAATTAATTTACTAAAGTTAAGCTTAGAGTCATTTAAAAAAGACTCAAAAACTTCTAAATCACGTTCGTAATTATAAATAGTTTCTTGAGAATAATTATTAACTTTAAGGTTTAAGAGAAAATCATCTAGTAGAGGTAGGGAATTCATAGATATTTATTAATTATTGAAGATATATGTATATAATAGCCTAAAAATAGATATAATATAAACTGAGTATAATATCCCTTACACTCAGTTATTATTATATTACAAAAAACAATCACAGTCAAACTAATAAGTAGGATAAGTAATGATAAGCCCCATTATATTAACTTCTGTGTTAAACAATAGGATTATCTTTAAAATAAATAGAAATACGCCCACCACTAATAGACAGAAAAGAAATATGGCTAAAGCAAAAGTAAATTTAAAAATTCCTTCCATATAATATATTAATTATTGATAAAAAATTTTTTCATCATATCTGAGGTCTATATAGCTAAGTGAAAAAATATCTGCTTGTAACTGCTCTTGATGTAATATAATCAAATTATTTATTTGATCTTGAGGCTCTTTTAAGAGATTTAGATACAGAATGGGTCCTCCAATAAGTTTAGCATTAAGACTATTTTTCTCGTTGTTTATAATAAACTTTTCTATAACTAAACTTGTCTGCCTGGCTTTTAAGGCTTGCCAGGCCTTTATAGCAAAATTTAAAGTTTCTGTGGACTGACTAATACTGTTATCAGAGATTAAGTCAGAGCTTTGATTTTCTATAATAGGAAAGTCTTCTGGTTTAAGAGCCTCTAGGTTGTTTATCTTTTCTAAAATAAACCCCTGATCATCTATATAATAATAGTTTCCACTTTCAAACCAAATAGCTTTATAAGAGCGTTCAACTGCTTTTATAACTAACTTATCAGGAATAATCTTTTCTATTTCTATTTTAGCAAAATTATACTTATTTTGTAAGTGCGTTTCTAAATCTTGTTGACTGAAAACAAATAAATTACTTTGAGAGAAAATAAAATATTTTTTATCCAGGTCTTCCCTAACCAAATTTTCAATTTCTGCCTTATCAACTCTAAGCTCTCCACTTATTTCAATAACTTTTATTTTAAAGGTTTCAGAGATATAAAAAAACCAAATTGCTGTAAATACTATAGCTACAATTAAAGTAGTAAATATAATAATTTTAAATTTATATTTTTTACTTTTAGACCCTCTTCCCTGTCTTTTGTCTTTAAAAAAAGGATTTTCAAAGCTTTTATCTTTGTAGTCCTTTTTTTGCAGTTTTTTAGGTCTTTTTTTAATTGACATAATTACATCTTTATGTTATATCACTTGTCTTCTAATATTTTCTCTTAAACGAGCCAAGATTTCATAAACAATAGTTCCCTCTTGCTTGGCTAAATTCTCTACTGAGTTTTTGTCCGCTTTATTGGTAGAAATTATTTCTACTTTATCCCCTATTTCTAAATTATCTTTTTCTTGTAAATTAAGCTCTAAACAACTTAAGTTCATACAAACAGAACCAGCAATTTTGCCCCAAATTTCCTTATTTTGAGCTTTTATTTTAAAAAGCGCCTTATTAGACAAGTGACGACTAAGACCCTCAAAATAGCCAAAAGGTATTACAGCTATAAGGGTGGGGTTTTTAGCTTGATAACTAAAGCTATAGGAAACTTTTTCTCCTGTAACAAGTTCTTGTATTGAGCTTATAGTTGATTCTAAACTTAAACAAGGTTTAAGTTTTTCAGCTTGAGAAAATTTTTCATGATCTTTACTTAAAACATTATAGCCATACAAACTAATACCAGCCCTATAGGCGCTATAATTATTTTTAAGGGAAAAGATTCCGCCTGAATTGCCTAAATGAGTTTTTAAATTAGAAAAACCCTCTGATTTTAATAATCCTATAATCTCTTGAAACTTCCTTTCCTGTTTAGAGTTAATTTCGCTGTCTAAACCTTGTTCGGACGCTAGTAAATGGCTACAAGCCCCTACTAAAGAAACTTTTTGTAAAGACTCTTTATTTTTTCTAATATACTCCTGAGCTTTCTTTACACCTTCCCTGTTCATGCCAGTATTAAAAAATAAATGTATTTTTATGCTCTTACCATATTTTTTGGCTAAAAACTTTAAAGTCTTTTCATTGTAAATACAAAATTCAGTTTTTTTAAGATCACAATAGCTATAAGCGTCTAAAGGCATTTCACTTATAATAAGAATATTTTTACCAAAATATTTACTAGCTATTTGCGCCTCAGGAAAAGAATCAACTGCTACGGTTTTAGTGGAAGTTTTTTTTAAAATTTGACAAATAATTTTTAAGCCATGGCCATAAGCATTAGCTTTTAAAACCGGGATTAATTCAGATTTAGGATGCTGGCTTTTTAGTAAATTTAAATTAAACAAGAATTTTTTCTTGTCTATATATATATTATTTAAAGTCTTATATTTAGGTTTAAAATATTTTCTAAGAGTATCTATCATAGAAAATTAAGGCTGTACTTCTCCCTGACCCTGAGAAAGCTTGTCTTGGCTTAAGTCAGTGTTTATAGCTGGCAAGGAAAAATTAATTTGTTTTTTAGCAAAGGTGTCGTAAGCGCTTAGATTTAAATTGTTAATTAAAATAGGAGTTTCTCCAATCATGTTGTCTTGAGCTTGTAGTCTAACTGCAAAACGAGCGCTACCGCTGTCCTCTTCTTTAAAATTATCAACTTCCCAAACAAAATTTTTATTATTAGCTCCATAACGAAGATTGCCTTTAGTTAGACTTTTTTTATCTTCCCAGAAAACATTTTCCGCTAATTCTCCACTAACACTTATATCAGTTAATTGATTGCCAAAATTGGAAACATCTAAAAATATCCAGTAAGTGGTAGGTAAACCGGCAATTGGAGGCATTGGACCTATGCCAATTTGATCACCTTGCGGACTGTAGAAATAGGCAGTTGCTTCTGCTTGTATTTCCGAGTTAAGCTTTAAAGGTTGAGATTCAGTTTCGTAGTTTATGCTCTGAGCTCCTACTACATAAGAAGTTTCAGCTAACAGTGTTAAAGCTTGATTAATCTTATTTTGTTTTTTTTCAAATTCGGCTGAAAAATTTATTAACTGAAGTTGATCTTTTAGAGTTTGATTTTTAATAATAATTAAATTATCAACCAGCTCAATATTAGCATTAGATTCTTTTAGTTTTAAAGATTTTAAAGTAAACTCGGGATTACTTCTGATTTTAAAGTTAAGATTAGATATGGGAAGATTTTCTTCATTTCTATAACTTAGAGAAAAATCAATTGGTTTTAAAATATCAGATCCTAAAGAATTATTATTTAAAAAGGTTTTTAATTTAGGATTACTTATTAAAACAGACTTTCTGTAATTATCTTGTTCATAAAGAATATTATTTTTTTCTAAAAATAAACTTAAATTTAACTCAGACTCTCCCTCTGCAATTAAAGGGATTAAATTAAGGTTTAAATCTTTACTTTCTTGAGGATTTAATTGACTAATAATTAATTGATTATTATATATATCATCACTACCCGCTAAACGCCAATTCTGACTAGGTTTAATAATAATATTTTCTAAACTCTTAGAGCTATTATTTTTTAAAGTTATTTTAACTACTGTTTCTAGATTGTTATAGAAATTATCCGGGGCTAAGACTTGCAAATCTAAAACTGATTCTTCAATATTGTATAGTAGAGAATTTAAAACTCCATTTTTGCCACAATTAGAACAATTAAAAGTAAAACCTAAACCTTGTTGTGAGCCAATATGTCCAAATACATAACCTATAATCTTAATTTCTCCATTTGAACCAGCACTTAAATTAGACAGATCAAAAGTATTAGTTTCTCGGTTATAGCTTTTAGGAAAAGTTTCTACTAATTGAAAATTTTTAGGAAGTTTTACAGCAATACTAATATCTTCTGAGCGGTGCCTGGTTTCATATTTTAAAGTAAAGGTTTCCAAAGCCCCGCTTTGCACTTGAGTTTTAGTCTGAGAACTTAAATTAATTTGATTGGCTGGTTTCCAAAAAGTTAACCATAAAAGTGTTATTAAAAGTATAACAATAATACCGGCCATAACTATATCAGCTATTAAATGAATTCGGCTATTTTTATAGTGTCTTTCATGCCTTTTTCTAAGTTCGGAGCCTATATTTATGCTACCAATTACTACATTAGCTCCTTTACCCATTTTTAAGCCCTCAGAGCTTAATTTAAGCCCAGTAGAAGATTTATCTAAACTGGTTTCCTCCTCTTTTACAATGGATAAATTACCAGCTTCTTGACTGTATTCGCTAGGATTTTGTTCTCTATCTTTAGGCATATTATTTAAAATTCAAATATAGCAGGTAAAATTTCTTTTTTCCCATCTTTGTCTAAATCAGTTAAAACTATTTTGACTCCACTTAAAAAATTATTATCATAGGCTAAAAATTCTTTTACCATTTGCCCATCTTTATTATATATTTTAACACGAGGCAAGCCTCCCCGTCCAGCTGAAACTACTATTTCTCCATCACTTGTACCCATGACATTGCCAGCAGCCACATTAACCCCACCGCGAAAATCTCTATCATAGGCAAAAAAACCACCAATTAAAGGCTTGCCATCTTTGGAAAAAACTCTGACATGGGGACCACCTCCCTGTCCCGCTCCAGTAATTATTTCTTTAGTGCCATCACCGTTTAAGTC